>JAEUHA010000019.1 GCA_016793535.1 Opitutaceae bacterium
GACCAGAACTGCCCGGTCTGCTCGTCGCGCAGGTAGAACGCCTCGCCGGAGGTGTCCCGCACGGGATCGTTGCTCCACGGCGTCAGCCGGAACTCGTGCGCGTTCTCCAGCCAGGTGTACGCCCCGCCGCTCTCGGAAACCACGGTCCCGAACCACGGATTCGCAAGCACGTTCACCCACGGGGCCGGGGTCATCTGCCGCGCCTGGAGCGTGATCACATACTCGTGTCCGTCCCGGGTGAAACCGCCGAACCCGTTCACGAAAATCAGTTCCCGGGGCGGCAGCGGACGCGGCGCCTCCCGGAGCGCGGAACGCGAGGGCACCAGGAGCGGCATCGGGACCTCCGCGGTGCTGCGCTGCTGCCACTGTTCGGCCAGCGTTCCATTCTGGTCGCTCAGCACGATCCGCGCGGCCGCCTGGAGCAGGCCGCGGTCCTCGGGCGGGATCTGCTCGTGCCGCCGCACGAAGATGCCGCCGGGTTTCTCCAGCCACTGCGCCTCGGTGCCGGAAGCGATCAGGCCAATGATTTCCTCCTGCAGGGACTGGCGGTAGACCGCCACGTCCTCGCTCACGATGACGAGCTCCGACACCAGCCCCTTCGTCCGCCAGTAGGCGTGCGCCTGGATGAGCTGGCGCACGATACCGATCCGCGCCGGCTCGCTGCAGTGCAGCAGCACGATCGGGGCGTCGCCGGAGATGCCGTAGCTCCAGAGTCCGCTCTGGCCGCGCCGGTTGCCGCGCAACAGGCCCGGCGCGGCGCGGCGATCGGGATCGGCGTGGATCAGCGCGCCCGCGAGCCGCCCGTAGAGCTGCGCCTCGGCCTCGGTCGCGTTGATCTGGCGCAGGGTCACCTGGCTGTGCGTCCACGCCAGCTCGAAGGCGCGGTCGCCCATGCGCGACTGCTGGTACTTCTCCGCCAACGCGAGCGCGTGCACCCGGCTGCCCGTGACGCCGATGACCAGGTCGATCACCGCGGACTCATGCGGCGGCACCGTGACCGTGCGCCGGAGCGCCACAATCGGATCGAGCACGGCACCGGCGGTGTTCGAGAGCGGACCATCCTGCGTGAGCGCGGCCGGGCGCGCCAGCGTGCCGCCGCGCCCCACGAAGCGGGCCCGATCCGTCTCGCCGGAGGTTTCCCCGGTGCCGCCGCCCGGCCCCACGAGCAGGTGGAGCAGCCACGGCGGCTTCTCGTCCCGCGAGCGCGCCCGCCGCGTGCACAGCAGCGCGGCCGGCTGGCGGACAAATTCCGTCTGCACGAACAGATTGCTGAACGCCGGATGCGCCGCATCCGCCGCGGCCGCCGCGAGCACCACCTCGGCATAGCTGGTCACCTCGATCACGCGCGGACTCGAGCCCTGATTGGTCAGGGTGATCCGGCGCAGCTCGACGTCGTCCTCGGGGGAAACGCAGATCCCGGTGTGGACCTCGAGCCCCGCGTGCCGCTGCCGGAACTCCGCGCGCGCCGCGGTGAAGATCGCCTCGCCGCCTTTCGCCGCGCGGGGCACCGGCTGGGCCGACGCGGACCAGAATTCGCCGGTCGCCGGATCGCGCAGGTAGATGAACGTGCCCCAGCAGTCGCGCGTGGCGTCCTCGCGCCAGCGCGTGAGCGCCAGGTCGTGCCAGCGGCTGTAGCCCCCGCCGGCGCTCGTGATCACGAGGTGATAGCGGCCGTTCGAGAGCAGGTGCACGTCGGGTATCCGCGCGCCCGGCTGGGTGAACACGCGCATGCCGTCCCGGTCGTCCGGGGAACCCTGGCCGCTTTCCACCAGCTCGAGGTCGCCGGCGAAGACGCTGGCCGCGGCCCGCGGCACCCGTTCCTGCAGCAGCAGGTCCGCGGCCCGGAGCACCGGACAGGCCAGGAAGCGGCGCTGCATCGGCCGGCCGCACAGGAGGTACGCGAACGCGAGCAGGCTCATGCCCTGGTGATGCGCCATGAAGGAGCGCAGGAGCGCGCTCGCTTCATTCGGCCGCTGCCGCGCCGGCGTGTAGTCGATCGCCTCGTAGAATCCGCAGCTGCCTTCGCGGCCCTCGGCGGCGAGCCGCTGCAGGTTCTCGCAGGCCGCCCGCGGCGCCACCATGAGCGCGAGCACCGTCGCGTACGGCGCGATCACGCGGTCGTCGGCCAGGCCCCGCTTCAAGCCCAGGCCGGGCACGCCGAAGGCGCGGTATTGATAATTCAGATGCGCGTCCGTGCGGTTGTAGCCCGACTCGGAGATGCCCCACGGGATCCCGCACGCCTCGCCGTAGTTGATCTGCTGCCGCACCGCGGCCTCGCAGGTGTGGGCGAGCAGCGTGTTCGGGTAGTTCGGCATCACGAGCAGCGGCATGAGGTACTCGAACATCGATCCGCTCCACGAGAGCAGGACGGGGTCGCCCTGGACCGCGACGAGCAGCCGGCCCAGCGAGAACCAATGATCCTGCGGCACCTGTCCCTGCGCGATCGCCACGTAGCTGCCCAGGCGGGACTCCGACGCCAGGAGATCGTAGTAACCGGGGTCGCGCCGGCGGTCGGTGACGTTGTAGCCGATCGAAAACAACTCGCGCGCGGGATCGAACAGGAACCGAAAATCCATCTGCGCGAACTCCTCGCATTGCCGCGCGAGCTCCTCGAGCGCGACGATCCGCTCGCGGGCCACGCCCGCGGCTTCCCGCCAGCGCGCGGCCGCGGGCCCGGGCAGTGCCTCCAGCTCCGCCAGCGCCTGCAGCGTCGGCACCGCCTCCCACTGCGCGGCCAGCGTCCCGCCTGCCATCGGCTCACTCCTGTCTTCGGCCCCCGCCATCAGCCAAGGGGCGAGCTCCCGGAGTTCATCCCGCTGTCCCGCGCAGGTGCGCTCCAGCACCACGGCCCAGCGCCGCGTTTCTCCGGCGCGTTCACCCAGGTTCGCCACGAAGCGGGCGGCGTGGGCGTGCACGGTTTCGAGCAGGGCGAGCGCGCCCGACAACGTCGCGGGCGGCTCGGCCAGCGCGGCGTCGATCTGCGCGAGCGCCGCCGACTCCCCCGCCACGCCCTGCAGCACGCCCACGGTGTCGCGCAGGCCGCGGCACACGTGCGGCCCGAAGATCCGCTCCCGGGCGAGCTCGCGCAAACCGGCGCCGAGGGTCAGCAGGTGTCCCGCCAGGTTGCCGCTGTCCACGGAGGAGAGATAATGCGGCGGCAGCGGCTGGAGCGTGCGCGTGTCGTACCAGTTGTAGAAGTGCCCGCGATGCCGCTCGAGCCGGTGCAGCGTGGCCAGGGTGTCCCGCGTCCGCTGCACCAGTCCGCCGACCGACAGGTAACCGAAGTCGCGGGCCGCGAGATTGGCGAGCAGCGCCAGGCCGATGTTGGTGGGCGACGTTCGCGAGGCGATCGTCGGGCCCGGCGCCTCCTGGAAGTTGTCCGGCGGGAGCCAGTTTTCCTCCGCCGTCACGAAGGTCTCGAAGAAATGCCAGGTGCGCCGCGCGCTGCGGCCGAGGAAGGCCCGCTGGGCCGCGGTGAGATCGGGCTCGGGCACGGCGATGGGCCGGCTGATCCACCAGGCCACCGCGGGCGCCGCGCACCACGCCACGAGGAACGGCAGCGCCGGGACCAGCGTCTCGGCCGGGTTGCGCCAGAGCAGCCAGGCGACCCCCACCGCCACCGCCGGCGCGCTCCACATCTGGCGGTAGAAACCGCCGAGGCCGGACCGCGCCCCGCGCTCGACTTCGCTGGACGTGCGCCACTCCAGCAGCCGGCGGTGCGTCACGAGCATCCGCAGGGCGGTGCGCACGATCGCGTCCGCGCTGACAAACGCCTCGTAAGGCAGGAACACGAGCGAGAGCGCCACCTGGCCCGCCTGCCGGCCGCACGTGCCCGCGGCGCCGCGCAGGTGCATCGCCCACGGCAGGTCGGCGGGCTTGCGCACGCCGCCAACCAGCGCCGGCAACAGCGCGGGAACGATCACCAGCGCGAGCACCGCGAGCGACCCGAGCCCGGCGATTTCCGGCCCCAGGAGCCAGGTTCCCGCGAGCAGGAGCAACAGCGCGGGCGGGACCAGGCTGCGGCGCAGGTTGTCGAGGATCTTCCACTGCGAGAGCACGGACAGCGGGTTGGCGGGCCGCCGCCGGCCGGCACCGGGCACGCGCGACCAGAGCCACGGTGCGATCTGCCAGTCGCCGCGGATCCAGCGGTGGCGCCGGTTGAGGTCCACATCGTAGCGCGCGGGATGTTCCTCGAACAACTCCACGTCGCTCACGAGGCCCGAACGGGCGTGGCACGCCTCCAGCAGGTCGTGGCTGAGCACCGCGTTCTCGGGCAACCGGCCGGTGAGCGCGCGCTCGAACGCATCGACCTCGTAGATGCCCTTGCCAATGAAGGAGCCCTCGGCGAAGAGGTCCTGGTACACGTCCGAGACGGCCCGCGTGTACGGATCAATGCCGGCGTCGCCCGCGAAGAGCCGCACGAACCACGACCGCCCCGCGCCCGGCAGGCTGACACCGACGCGCGGCTGCAGAATCCCATAGCCCGCAACCACGACGCCCCGCGTCGGATCGAACACCGGCCGGTTCAGCGGATGGGCCATCGTGGCCACGAGCGTGCGGGCGGCATCGCGCGGCAGCTGCGTGTCGGTGTCGAGCGTGATGACGTACTTGATCTGCGGCAGCACCGCGGTGTCGCCGACGATCGCCGAGAAGGCGTCGCGCGACCCGCCGCGCAGGAGCGCGTTGAACGCGGCGAGCTTGCCGCGCTTGCGCTCGTAGCCCATCCAGCGCCGCTCACCGGCGTTCCAGCGGCGCGGCCGGTGCAGCAGGAGGAAGCGGCCGTGGTGCGCCGACGGGTGGCGCAGGTTCAGCTGCTCGATGCCGCCGCGGACGCGGGCCAGCAACGCCTCGTCCTCGGGTTCGCGCTCGTGCGTGGCATCCGCGAAATCGGTCAGCAGCGCGAAATGCAGGTGCGGATCCCGGTTCGCGAGGTAGTGGATCTCGAGCGTCTCCACCAGCCGGTCGATGCCGTCGAATCGCGTGATCATCGTCGGCACCACCACCATCGTGCGCTGGTCGGCCGTCAGCCCGCCCGCGCTCTCCAGCCGGGGCAGCAGGCTCGGTTGCACGAGCAGCATCGACAACCAGTTCATCAGTGCCACCGCGAGCTGACTCGCGCCGACGGCAAACAGCAGCGCGCTCAACGCGAGCGTCCAGCCGTGGCCGTCGAACCAGCGCACCGCGTGCACCCACCCGAGCGTGCCGAGGGCGGTCAGGAGGCACACGCCACCGACGAAGAACAGCAGCGGTCGCTGCCGGATCGCCCGCTCGATCCGCGCCGGCCAGGGCCACCGGACGGCAAGCCGGCGTTCCAGCTCCGGCCGCCCTTCGTCAATGAGGGCACAACCGACGTGCGCGGCGCGATCCGCGGGACCTTTTTCCCGCGCCGCGGCCGCCGCCAGCGCGACCGCCTCCTGCGCCACCTCGATCTCCTCCCGCCCGCTGTGCCGCGCCAGCGCTTCGACGGCGTGCCGGTAGGTGTCGCGCGTCGGAAAATCCATGCGGCCGTACACGCCGGCCGGATCGGTCCGCAGCGTGTGCTCGACCACGCTCAGCGCTTCCACGAATTCCTTCCAGTTCATCGCCGTCAGGAAACGCAGGCTCGCGATCGTGTGACTGACGGACACCTGGTCGGCCGCCTGATTCTGGCCTTCCTGGTGGATGAGCTGTTCCATCGACAGCCCCTGCGCGACAAGCCGCTGCTCCAGCCAGCCGCGCGCGAGGTGCAGCACCGGCGTCTGGCGGGAGAGGCGCTGACAGAACTCCGCCACGAACGAGCTCGTGAGCGGCGGATCCGACTCCGCCATGTCCGCCACGACGAGGACGAGGTTCGACGGATGCGTTTCCGCCATGTCCTGCAGCCGCTCCACCCATGTGTCGGCGAGATCCCGGTCGAGACGCGCGAGCGCGAGCCGGGTCGTGATCCGCCGGAGATTCTCGATCAGGCCCAGCCGGAGCATGATCGGCACCGCCCAGAGCTCCCCGAGTCGCAGCGGGCCCGCCGTCTGATACGCGTCGATGAAGGCGCTCAGCGACCCGGCGTCGACCTGGGCGTCCACGTGCGAGATCAACTCGAGCACGATGTCGTACACGCGCGGCCACCCCGCGGAGTGGCCGTGCGCCAGGCTCGGCAGTTCCCGACTGTAATTCCGCGGCAGATGCCGCCGCGCCGTCTGGATCTGTTCCTCGACCAGGTAGGCGTTGTCGAGCAGCCACTCGGCGGCGGGCGTGATCTGCCGCTTCGACTCGACCGCCACCGACGCGCGGTTGAAGTCCCGCAGCCGCGCCTCGTTGTCATCCAGCCGCGACAGCAGCACGTTGGAGCGCCGCCGGAAAAGGATGCGATGTTCCGCGGCCAGCGCCTTGGCGTGCAGCGTAAGCTGCTCCACGCTGAAGAGCTCCGCCCGCAGCGGTGGCTCGCTCGCGCGCAGGCGCGGACGGGCTTGCCTGGCCATCCAGGTCTGCCAACGCATCGATCGTAGCTGCATGACATTTCGGCGGACGGCCGCCCAACGCAGTGGACAGGCAAACCGGGCCGGGGTGACGGAACATCTTGGCGGCCGGCAAAATTAGCGGGGTACAGTCCGCGCAAGCTCCGCTCGACTCGCCCCCATCGCAACCCGGTGAAACAGGAAGATCGGGGAGATCGGGAAGCACCCGGCGCCCCATCCTTCCCGGCCTTCCCGCGCTTCTTGCTCAATCACTCCGAGACCGACCGCACGCGGTGCGCGAATTGAACTTCAAGGGAGGATAAGACCCCGTAGCGACCGGCGGTCCTTTCCTTCACTCTCGGCGCGATGAATCAGTCCGGTTTCTCCGCCTCGATTTGGACGCTCCCCTCTCCCAGCCAGGTCACACGCGAAGGCGTGCGGGCGCGGGCACGCGAACTCGCCCGGATCGCCGGCCGCGCCCCGTCCGAAGTCGCCCAGCGCGACTACGAGCAGGCCAAACGCGAGGTCACCGGCGAAGCCGATCCCGAGCGCCAGGAAGCAATGCTCGAGGCGACGGACACGGGGAATTGAATCGAGCGACGCGACCGCCTCAGGGCGCGCGCTCCAGGTCGTCCTTGGCTCGCAGCACCTCGAGCTGCAGCCGGATCCCTTGCGCGACCCGCTCATGCTGTTCGATCATGCCCCGGAGAAATTCGGTCGACCCGACCGTCCCGAGGCGCTCGAGCTGCAACTGGGCGAGCGTTTCCTCGTGCAGCGCCAGCAGCTCGATGAGCATGGTCTCCGAGCGCAGTCCATCCGAGGCCAGGGCGGATTCGCGGGCGGACCTTACCAGGGCAAGCACGTGATTCATGTTTCAGAAAAGGCGGAGAGGCCGCGGGCGGAACGCCCGCTCAACGCGGCAGGTTGGCTTCGGCGAGGACCGCCGGGATCACCGGCACCCGGAGCGAAGCGCCCCGCGGCTGCGTCCGCCGGGCGCGCAGATCGAAGAGCTGCCGCAGCAGCACGAAGGGTGTCAGCACGATGATCTTCAGATCGAGGCGCAGGGAGACATGGCGCGCGTAGTGGACATCGAGCCGGATCATTTCCTGGAACGTCGTCCGGTTCTTGCCCGAAACCTGCCAGAGCCCCGTCAGGCCAGGCACGGCATCCGTCCGCCCGGCGTGTTCCGGCGCCCCGTGATCGAACTCGCCCGGGAGGCACGGACGCGGACCGACGAGGCTCATCTCGCCGCGCAGAATGTTGAGGAGCTGCGGCAGCTCGTCCAGGCCCGCAGCCCGCAGCCAACGGCCGCCGGGAATCAGCCGCACGTCGCGCCGGGCATCGAGCTTCGCCATCGGCGCGTTCGACGCCAGGAGCTGTCGGACGTGGTTCTCGTGCACGGTGGTGTCCGCGCCCACCGTCATGGTCCGAAACTTGTAGATCAAAAACCGGCGGCCGCGCCAGCCCACCCGCTCCTGCCGGAAAAAGAGCGGGCCCGGCGAAATCAGGCGGGTTACCGCCAGCATCAGCAGCGAACAGACGGCGAGCACCGGCAGGCTGAGCAGGCAGCAGAGCAGATCGAAGCTGCGCTTCCACACCGGCATCGCGGCGATCGGGAGCGCGGCCGCGGGGGCCGGCAGAATGCGGGAGGAGGTGGTCATGAAATGGGATTGGGCGCCGGCCGGGACTCGCGCCCGTCACCGGGACGGTTCGAATCCCGGCGGCGACAGTACGCACGCGCGGCCGCTTCGGACATGGGGCATTGTCCTACCGTTCGCGCGGCTGGCTCCGTTGGATGGGGCTCGGCGCGTATCCGTAGTTAGGATTCGCCTGCCGGGGCGTGGGATTGGGTCATCACCCCATACCGATCCGCGGGCCGAGCGACTATCGTCCGCCTTCGTCAGAGGCGCGGACTTCCCGCGTGCTCGTGTCGTCACAGTCCAACTGACCTGCGCAGCGAAGCATTCGCGGCGTCAGGCTCGTCATCACCCAACATGAAAACGTCGTTCACCACCCTCGCCTCGCTCCTCGTCGGGAGCATCGGCCTCGCGCTCACCGCGCAGGCGATTCCCATCACGGGCCAGATCAACATCCAAACCGGACTCGTCGTCCTGGTGCCGAATCAACTCGGAGCCGTGACGGTCGTCGGCGCCTCCAACAACGGTCGCGTGACCGGAGTCGAAGGTTCCTATCCCGCCGCGCTCCTCGGCGACGCCGTGTCGTACAAGGCCTTCAACGTCGCCCTCGGCGCCCAGGCGATCGCGGACTTCTGGTCCGTCTCCGACTTGCTTGCCCCCGTCGGCACCGGTTTCAACTACTCGTTCGATCTGGTCTCGGTCTCGAGCATCATCCAGACGCCCACGAACCTGTTCATCAATGGCATGGGCACGCTGAAATCGAGCGACCCGCTCCTGAGCCCGACCGCCGGCATGTGGTCGTACGGGATCAACTCCGCTGACGGTTCCCCGACCAACGGATTCTTCTCGTTCCAATCGAACAATGTCGCCCGCGCCTCGGTGGCGGACGGCGGCAGCGCGGTCATCCTGTTCGGCCTCGGTCTGCTGGGCCTGGGCGGTCTCGCCCGGATGTTCAAGCAGGTCGGACCTGCGACGCTCGCCTGATCCCAGGCGATCAGCTCCGGGAGACCCTCCAGCCCTCCTGTATTCGCCTGCCTTCCGGCCCCCTGTTCGGCCGGGAGGCAGTGCCATTTTCCCGATCGTTGTGTCCGCGGGGAACCTTTCCCCGCCCCGCCGTACGGTCGCCCGCCCTCCCTCAACCCAGGTCCCATCATGTCACTCGTCTCCGTTGTCATCACTCTCATCGTCGTCGGCATCCTGCTCTGGCTGATCAACACGTTCATTCCGATGGACGGGAAGATTAAGAGCATCCTCAACATCGTCGTCGTCATCGCCGTGATCCTGTGGCTGCTGTACGGCTTCGGCGTGCTCAGTGGCTCGGGTGACATCCGGATGCCCACCGTCCGCTAACGCGCTCCGCGCGCCCGTTCGCCCGCGGAGGAGCGGCTTCACGCCGCGACCGACGTTCGGATCCCACGACTCCGCGGCCGGAGGCCGCTCCTGCCGGCCCGGGCTTCCCACGGTTGTTGCGTCCGAGGGCCACCCCTGGCATGATTGCGGCTTAGCCCGCCTGCTCGCCCGAGCGCTCCATGCCGTCCTCCCTGTACCTCCCTCCCCCGCCGTTCGATCTCACCGTGCGCGTGGGCTGCAGCCTCGTGTACGAAGTCACCGGCACGGCTTCGCTGCTGCTCAACATCCGGCCGCAACCCGACCGGCGCCACGCGGTGCAGTTCGAGGCGCTTTCGCTGGGCAACAACCTGCGGGCGGATGAATTCACGGACAGTCACGGCAACACCGTCCGACGGGTGCACCTGCTGCCGGGGACGAACTGCATCCGGCACGACGCCATCGTCGCCGTGTCGTCCCAGCCCGACAATCACGACCTGCCCCGTTCCACGCCCGTGACCACGGACGAACTGCCGCCGGATCTGCTGCGTTACACGCTGCCCAGCCGGTATTGCGATTCGGACAAGCTCGCCAACTTCGCGTGGGAGAAATTCGGCCAGGTGCCGCACGGCCTGCCGCGCGTCGACGCGATCAGCGCCTGGATCCATCACAATATCGAATACCGCTACATGTCCGGCCGGGCCGACATGTCCGCCTGGGACATCCTGCAGCGCGGTTACGGCGTGTGCCGCGACTTCGCCCACCTCGCGATCGCGTTGAACCGCACGTTCAATCTCCCGACGCGTTACGTGACCGGACACCTGCCCGACGTCGGCGTCCCCGATCCGGACAACCACATGGACTTTCACGCCTATGCCGAAGTCTTCGTCGGCGGCCACTGGTTCACCACCGACGCCCGCTTTCACGTGCCGCGCATCGGCCGGATCAAGGTCTCGCGCGGGCTCGACGCCGTGGACGGTGCGTTCTCCACCATCTTCGGCGGCGCGACGCTCACGTACTTCCAAGTCTGGGCTTACCAGGTCGCCCGCGGCACCGTCGGAGTCGGCGATCCGCTCGATTTCTCCCGCCGGCTCGACAATCGCTGGACGGTGCAGACCGAGGCGCCCTACCCGCTGTCCGTCACGTAGGGCGGGGGCGAGCCCGCGCGGCGCGGCCGCTCACTTGCGGAGGATTCTCGCGATGAGGGAAACCACCATCGCACCGACGATGACGACGCCGAGCAGGAGCATCCAGGTGTTGGCCGACACGGCGAAGAGAGGCTGAGGAAATGAAGTCATGGTCGGAGGACGTTGCGGACGCGTTCGGTTGGGCGACTGGGCCGGAGTAGGAACACAGAGCGCATGCCAGCCCGGAAAGTTCCCGAGCTGGCAAGGTTAACCCTCAACCCACGCCGCCGCCACGGGGTGTAACCCTGCTTTCGCGCCGCGCTGTCCGCTTCATTCCGAACCGGCGCCCCAAGTAGGGTATTAACCCATCGCAATTCGCCGGTAGTCGTGTTTAATTGCGTCCGTCGGCGCCGCGCGTCTCCGGACGCGGGGTCTCTCTCCCTCCCTCTCCGTCCCCTTACCATCGTCGATCCCGCCCCGACCCACCTCTGAAAAATCGCGCCTCACCAGGAAAGAAAACGTCCGGGAACCGAACGCCGACGCCGGCGTCCCCGCCCGACCCGTCGCGGCCCCTCCGCGGCCCCGGGTGCCCGATTGTGGGCATCGGCGCCTCGGCGGGCGGCCTGGAGGCATTTACCCAGCTGCTGAAGGAACTGCCGCTCGACACCGGCCTGGGCTTCGTGCTCGTGCAGCATCTTGATCCGGAACACGAAAGCGCCCTCACCCAGATCCTGGCGCGGGCGACGGCGATGCCGGTGCACGAGGTGACGGACCGGCTGCGCGTGGAGGCCAACCACGTCTACATCATCCCGCCGAACACCAGCCTCCACATCGAGGATGGCGTATTGAAACTTCAACCACGCGGGCCGGCCCGCACGCCGTCGCGCTCGATCGACGCGTTCTTCGAGTCGCTGGCGCAGGACCAGCACGGACGGGCGATCGGGGTGATCCTCTCCGGTTCCGCCACCGACGGCACGCTCGGGCTCGAGGCGATCAAGGCGGAGGGCGGCATCACGTTCGCGCAGGATGCGACCGCGCGCTACGAGTCGATGCCCCACAGTGCGGTGACCGCCGGGTGCGTGGACTTCGTGCTCCCGCCGGAAAAGATCGCCCACGAGCTGGCCCGGATCGCCCGGCACCCGTTCGTCGCGGGCACCGAGCCGGCGCCCGCGGCCCGCGGGAAGCGCGCGGCGACCGTCGTCGCGGCGAAGGCCCCGCTGCCGCCGGCGCCCGAAGCCGGGTCCGGGCTGCGGGAACGGACCCCCGGCTTCGACCGGATCCTCGAGCTGCTCCGGCAGCACAGCGGCGTGGACTTTTCCCTCTACAAGACCTCCACCGTGCACCGGCGCATCATCCGCCGGATGGTGCTGAACCGGAAGGACTCGCTGGTGCACTACGCGGACTTCCTGCAGGGCAATCCCAAGGAGCTCGAGGTGCTCTACGGCGACGCGCTCATCAACGTCACGAGCTTCTTCCGCAATGGCGACGCCTTCGACGTGCTGCGGCGCAAGGTCCTGACCCCGCTGCTCCGCCAGGGCGGCGACGAACCGCTGCGGGTCTGGGTGCTCGGCTGTTCCACCGGCCAGGAGGCGTACTCGATCGCGATGGAGTACGCCGAGCTGGCGGAGAAGATTCCGCACGCTCGCGAGCTGCAGGTCTTCGCCACCGACCTCAACGAATCGAATCTGGAGACGGCGCGGCACGGACTCTACCCGCGGACGCTCCTGCGGGACGTATCGCCGGAACGGATGCGGCGCTTCTTCGTCGAGGAGGAGGGCGGCTGCCGCGTCATCAAGGCCCTGCGCGAGCGCGTCGTGTTCGCCCGGCAGAACATCATCAGCGATCCCCCGTTTTCGCGCCTGGATCTCATCAGTTGCCGCAACGTGATGATCTACCTCGAACCGGAGGTGCAGACCAAGGCCCTCATCAACCTCCATTACGCGCTCAAACCGGCGGGCTTTCTTTTCCTCGGCGCCTCGGAATCCATCGGCGGACTGACGAACCTCTTCGAGTCCGTGGACAAGAAGCAGAAGATCTTCGTCCGAAAAACGGTCGCGACCCGGACGTTCAAGATCCCAACCTCGACCGGGGTCAGCCGGCCGCCTGCCCCGGGCAAGACGCCCCTCGCCACCCGGACGACGGGCTGGCCGCCCGCCGTGACGACTGGAATGCCCCGCAGTCCACTCGATCCCCAACGCGAGGCGGACCGCGTGACCGTCGACCAGTTCGCCCCGCCCGGAGTGTTGATCGACGCCGATCTCCAGATCCTGCAGTTCCGCGGGGCCACCGGTGCCTACCTCGAACCGCCCACCGGCAAGGCCAGCTTCGACCTCCTGAAGATGGCGCGCCAGGGCCTCATGCTGCCGCTCCGCGCCGCGATTCAGCAGGCCAAGGCGGACAACAAGCCCGTCCGCACCGGGAACATCGCCCTGGGTCCAGCCGGACAAACCCGCCGGGTGCAGGTCGAAGTCGTGCCGTTGAAGAACCTGCCGCAGCGCTGCTACCTGGTGCTCTTCCAGGAGGCGGCGCGCCCCGAGCCCGGCGCTTCCGCGGGCACGTCCGCGACCGCCAGGGGCCACCGCCGGGCGGCGAAAGCCATGGCCGCGACCGACGCGGCAGCCCGCTGTGCCGAGCTCGAACGGGATCTCGTCGAGGCCCGCGACTACCTGCAATCCGTCCTCGAACAACAGGAGAGCGCGCAGGCGGAGCTCCAGGCCGCCAACGAGGAGGGACAATCCGCCAACGAGGAGTTGCAGAGTCTCAATGAGGAACTCGAGACCTCCAAGGAGGAGCTCGAGTCGACCAACGAGGAACTGACGACCGTCAACGAGGAGGTCGTCCACCGGAATACCGAGCTCAACCGGGTCAACACCGACCTCCTCAACCTGCAGGCCTCAGCCAAACTCGGCATCGTGCTCCTGGGACGTGATCTCACGGTCCGGCGTTTCAGCCCGCAGGCCGAACGGCAGTTCAATCTTCGACCCACCGATATCGGGCGGCCCTTGAGCAGCGTCCGACATTCGCTGCAGGACCCAAACCTGGAGGCCACCATCGCTGAGGTCATCAGCACCGGCCGCGAGACGGAACGCGAAGCGCGGGACGGTGACGGGCGCTGGATCTCCCTGCGCGTGCGGCCGTATCTGACGCTGGAGAACAAGGTCGACGGTGCGGTGCTGGTCCTCGTCGACATCGACGAGTTGAAGCGGAAGGAACGGCTCATCATGGAGGAGCACGAACACGCCGAGTCGATCATTCACACGGTGCCCAACCCGCTGGTGATTCTCGGCGCCGACCTGAAGGTCCAGTCCGCCAACGAGTCCTTCTACCGCACCTTCAGGATCCCGACCGCGGCCGCCACGGGACTTTCGATCTTCGAACTCGACGACGGCGCGTGGGACTTTCCGCAGCTGCGCGTCCTGCTCGAGGAGATCATCCCCCACAACAGCACGTTCAACGACTTCGAGGTCACGCACGATTTTCCGCGAATCGGACGCCGGAGTCTGCTGCTCAATGCCCGGGTGGTAAAGGCGCCGGGCGGACGGCCGCAGGAGATCCTGCTGGGTTTTCACGACATCACCGACCGCAAGCTGGCCGACGAAGCGATGCGCCTGAGCGAGGAGCGGTATCGCACCCTGTTCAACTCCATCGACGAGGGATTCTGCATCATCGAAATGGAGTTCGATGACAAGGGCCGGCCCGTCGACTACCGATTCCTGGAGACGAATCCCGCTTTCGCGACCCAGACCGGAATCGAGAACGCGGTCGGCCGTCAGGTCAGGGCGATCGCCCCCAAGCTGGAATCGTTCTGGCTGGAACTGTACGGCGAAGTCGCCGTGACGGGCAGGCCCAAGCGCTGCGAGAACGAGTCCAAGGACCTGGGACGCTGGCTGAGTGTGTACGCCTTTCGCCTGGGCGGCGCGGATAGCCGGCGCGTCGCGGTCATCCTGCGCGATGTCACCGAGCGCCGCCGCGCCCGCAACGCCCTGTACGCCGCCCAGGCCCAACTGGCCAACCGGGCCAAGCAACTCGAAGTCGCCGTTGCCGCCCGCACGGCGGAATTGACCGCCGCGAACGCCGAGTTGAAGCGCAGCGTTCGCGCCGCGCAGGACACGCAGGCAAAACTCCGGCAACTCACGCATCAGTTCATCGCCGAGCAGGAGGAACAGCGCCGCTCCATCAGCCGCGAACTGCACGACGTCGTCGTGCAGACCCTGGTGGGCATCAACGTCGACCTCGCCGCACTGCGCCACGATTCGTCCACGGACCGTCCCGCCCTGAAGGCGCGCATCGCCCGCACCCAGCGCCTGGTGGAAAACGCCGTGAACGTCGTGCACCGGTTCGCGCGCGAACTGCGGCCGGCGGTGCTCGACGACCTCGGGCTGATCCCGGCCCTGCATGCCTACTGCACCGCACTGGCCGAACGGAAGAAATTCAAGATCCGCCTGACGATCGTGGAGGCCGTGGAGGCGCTCGGCAGTCCCGCGCGCATCGCCCTCTTCCGCGTCGCGCAGGAAGCCCTGGGCAACGTGAGCCGGCACGCCAAGGCCACGCAGGCAAAACTCAGCATCACGGAAATCCCCGGCGCGGTGCGGATGGAGATCAGCGACAACGGCCGGGCCTTCGACGTCGCGCGCACCCTGGGCCGGAAGAACCCCAACCGCCTCGGCCTGGTCGGCATGCGGGAGCGCATCGAGATGGTCGGGGGCACCCTGACCATCCTCTCCGCCCCCGGTGCCGGCACCACGGTGCGCGCCGACCTTCCCTTTAAACCCAAGGAGCGAAAATCATGATCCACGCGAAAAAAATCAAAGTTCTGATGGCCGAGGACCATGCCGTCGTGCGGCAGGGTCTGTGCTGTCTGCTCACCTCCGACGGCCACTTCGAAATCGTCGCCCAGGCGCGGACGGGGCGCGAAGCCGTCGAACTGGCGGCGACGCTGCAGCCCGATGTCATCCTGATGGACATCGCCATGCCGGTGCTCAACGGGCTCGAGGCCACCCGGCAGATTCTCGCCGCCAATCCCGCCGCCCGCGTCATCATCCTCTCCGCCCACAGCGACGACGTCTACGTCGAGCGGATGAGCAAGGCGGGCGTCGCGGGTTTCCTCGAGAAACAGTCCTCCGCCGAGGTGCTGACCAAGGCGATCGTCACCGTCGCCGCGGGCGGCACCTATTTCAGCCCCAGCATCGCGAAGCGCCTGCGCGAGCGCCAGCAGCACGACCTCGCCCGCGACGGTGTGCCCAAGGTCGGCGGCCCGCACCTCACGTCGCGCGAGATCGAGGTGCTCCAGCTCGTGGCGGAAGGTCAGGCCAACAAGCAGGTCGCCGCCACGCTCGGCATCAGCATCAAGACGGTCGAGAAGCACCGGCAGCACCTGATGGACAAGCTCAACATCCACGAGACCGCCGGCCTCACCCGCTACGCGATCGCCCAGGGCGTCGTCGAAAGTCGCGTCCAGCTCATCGTGACGTGAACGGCGGAGCGGCGCCTCCCGCCACCGCCTGCGCTCACCGCGGACCGACGGGCCTCACGCGCAGATGCGCGTGATCCCCGGACTGGGCCGGACCGGTTCCAACCAGGCCATCGGGCGCGAGCCTTCACTGAACTCCGGGCACGCCTCGGCCAGCAGCCGGCGCAGGCTGACCCGCGCCCGCGCGATGCGGCTCTTCACCGTGCCGACGCTGATGCCGGTCTCGCGCGCGATTTCGCCGTATGAATGATTGAGGGTGTTGCGCAGGTTCAGGATTCGCCGCGGCCGTTCGCCCAGCCGGGCCATGCAATCGCTGACGAGGCGGGAAAATTCCTCCGTGACCGCGAGGCGCATCGGATCCGGCGCGTCGGTGGACACCAGGTCCGCAAACGAGGCCGCGTTCGTCTCGCTGAAGGCCGCGTCGAGGGACACGCTCACATGGCGGCGCCGCCGGTGAAAGTACCAGTAGCGGTTGCGCGCGAGATTGAGCGCGATGCGATGCAGCCAGGTGGCCAGCGACGAATCGCCGCGGAACTCGCGCAGGCCGCGGTGGGCGCGAATGAAGGTGTCCTGCGTGATCTCCTCCGCGTCCGCGTGATTCTTCAAAAACGAAAGTGCGAGCGTGTGGATCGGCTCCCGGTGAATCGCCATGATCTCACCAAACGCGTCCTCGTCACCTTGGAGGAAGCGCCTCACGCGCGCGATATCGTCCGTCGCCTGCTGCCGAGCCACGGCGGAACGAGCGCCGCGTTCGGAACGGTCCGCGACGGAGGAGAGAGGAGTGCCTGGACCAGCTGGAGCGATCATGCCCCGAGAGTATCGCCACCCTCCGCCGGCGAACATGGGGTGTACCCCTACGCTGCCGTTTCCTCCGCGGCGGAGCGAGGGCCGCACGCCGGAAGACGGTCGTGAACCAACGGCGTCCAAGTGGGTCAGTGCCCCATACCGCGGCACATCTGCCACGGATAGAGTTCACCCTCGCAATCATGAAAACCACAAATCTATCCGCCCTCCTGCTCCTCCTCGCCAGCCCGCTCGCGCTCCTCGCGACGCCGGACACGGACCGCCGGATCGAGGCGGCCGCCAAGGATTCCTACAACTACCGCACGCTGCTCGAGGACAAAGTGAAGGTGAAGGTCAGCGACGGCGTCGTCACGCTCACCGGCAAGGTGAAGGACAAGGACGACAAGGCGCTCGCCGAAGACACCGTGGAGAATCTCCCGGGCGTCACCCGCGTGAAGAACGAGATCACCGTCGACTCCAGCCACGCCGAGAAATCGGACGCCTGGATCGCCTGGAAAATCCGCAGCCGCCTGCTCGTCAAGGGTAACGTCAGCGCCACCGCCACGAAGGTCACCGTGGTGAACGGCGTCGTTACCCTGACCGGCACCGCCGAGAATGAGGCGCAGAAGACGCTCACCGAAGTTTACGCCAAGGAAATTGACGGTGTGAAGTCGGTCCGCAACGAGCTCGTCATCGTCGACCGGCCCACCACCGGCGAGCGCATGAGCGAGAACATCGACGACGCCTCGATCACGACGCAGGTCAAGTACGCGCTCCTCACCCACAAGGGTACGAGCGCGCTCAAGACCAAGCTGGATACGAAGGACGGCGTGGTCGTCATCACCGGCGTGGCCCGTTCCGACGCCGAGAAGGCCCTGGTCACGAAGCTCGCGCAGGACGTGCGGGGCGTGAAGTCGGTCACGAACGACATGACCGTCAGGAACTGACCCGGATTCCGCCACTCCCACCGCGATCATCGCGGGTCCCGTCGGCGACGGCGCCGCGTCCCGCGATGAATTCCACGTGCGTCGTTCCTCCCGGAGCGACGCCTTCCCTCACCTCCACTCCACTTCTCCATGAACAGACTTCTCTCCATCGTCTTCCTCGTCGTCGGCATCATGCTCATCATCTACGGCGCCAGTGCGTCGGATTCCGTGAGCTCCGAATTCTCGCGCCTCTTCACCGGCGCACCCACCGACCGCACGCTCTGGCTGCTCATCGGCGGCGCGGCGGCCACCGCCATCGGCGTCTCCGGTCTGCTCTTCGGCTCAAAGGCCCGCTAACCTCCAACCCTCTCCTCCCATGCTCAGCTATGCCGTTACGTTTCTCCTCGTCGCCATTATCGCGGGCGTCCTCGGCTTCGGCGTCATCTCCGGCACGGCCGCGATGATCGCCAAGGCGCTCTTCGTGCTCTTCCTCGTGTTCTTCCTCGTGTCCCTCTTCATGGGCCGGCGCACCTGAGTGCATCGGCCGCGCGAAGCTCCCGCCCGACCCTCCTCCCACTCTCATGAAAAACTCGCATCTCGAAAACAAATCGCCCTCCGACCTGCTCGACGAACTCCGCTCCCTGGTGTCGGAAGCCGAGCAACTGATGACCGACAAGGTCGTCGCGCCCACGGAGGAAGCCGTCAGTACCCTGCGCGAACGCTTCCGCTCCACGCAGGCCCGCCTGTCCGACGTCTACGCCGACACGAAGCGCCATGTCGCCGCCGGCGCGCATTACACCGACGAGACCATTCGGGCACACCCGTATCCGGCGCTCGCC
>JAEUHA010000070.1 GCA_016793535.1 Opitutaceae bacterium
GTGTTCGGGGAGGGGTGATCGGTGATGGGCGCGCGGCCGCCCGCGTCCGCACTTGCCTGACGCGGACGGGGGCGTCCGCGCTCCCAGGAAAGACGCTCCCAGGGTCAGGCCTGCCGGCCCTGGCGGAGGCGGTCGACGAAGACGGCGACGATGATCACGAGGCCGATGATGATCTCCTGAAAGTACGTCGGCCATCCCATCTGCTGGGAGCCGTTGCGCAGGACGGCCATGATCAACGCGCCGATCATCGAGCCTAGAATCGTGCCGACGCCGCCGCTGAGGCTGGCGCCGCCGATGATGACGGAGGCGATGATGTCGAGTTCGAGACCGACCGCGACCGTCGGATCGCCCTGCCGGAGCCGGGAGAGCTGGAACACGCCGGCAAGGCCAAAGAAGCAGCCGGCGAGCGCGTAGATCGCGATCTTCAGGCGCGTCGTGGGAATGCCGCACAAGCGGGCGGTGGCCTCGTTGGAGCCGAGCGCGAAGACATGCCGCCCAAAGACAGTGTAGCGGAGCAGAATCGAGGTGGCGATCGCCAGGCCAAGCGTTACCCACACGCCCGCCGGCAAGGCGTAGCTGAACGGATCGGCCGTGGTCATCCAGGTGTTGATGGGGGAGCCCTCGTAATTGACCGTTTGATTGTCCCCGAGCCACTTGGCGGAACCGCGCATCACGCCCAGGGTGCCGAGCGTGATGATGAACGGAACGAGGCGAAGCGCGGCAATCGCCGCGCCGTTGAGCAGCCCGATCAGGCCGCCCGACGCGATCATGGCCAGCAGCGCCGGGACGGGCCCCCACCCTTTCTGGATCAGCAACGCGCCGACGACGCTGGTGAAGGCGATGCTCGAGCCCACCGAGAGATCGATGCCGCCGCTGACGATGATCATCGTCATGCCCAGCGCGCCGATCGCGACAATGACGGTCTGGGTGAAGATCGTCTTGAAATTGTGGTACGTGAGGAAGAACTCGCGCGTCTCCGCGGGAATCGAGAACAACGCGATCACGACGATCAGGCCGAGGAACGGTCCGGCTTGGCGGAGGAGTTTCGTGAGTGGAGGGGGCATCAGAGGAGGAGGTGGCCCACGGAACACACGGAGCACACGGAAGGAAGAGATTCCAAATTCCCGCGTATCAGGGGCGCAGCGGAATCGGTTCAGCCGGAGCCGGTGGCGACGCGCATGATTTCGGGTTCGCTCCACGCGGACCGGGGGCGGATGGCGGTGAGCTCGCCGCGGCACATCACGCCGATCGTATCGCAGAGACCCAGCAATTCGGGCAGGTAACTGCTGACGACGACGACGGCCTTGCCGGCGCGCGCCAGCTCGCCGATGAGACCATAGATCTGCGCCTTGCTGCCGACGTCGATGCCGCGGGTGGGTTCGTCGAGAAGGAAGATCCGCGCCGGGTGCTCGAGCAGGCGGGCGAGCGCGATCTTCTGCTGGTTGCCGCCGGAGAGCTGGCCGATGGGCTGCGTCGCGTCGTGGCACTTGACGCCCAGTGCCTCGATCCACCGGCGGGCCGCCGCCTGCTGGCGCCGGGCGCTGAGGACGCCGAAGCGGCTGAAGGCGGCGTGCTTGGTGAGCGTGAGGTTGTCGGCGAGGGACTGGCCGAGCATCAGCCCCTCCTCCTTGCGATTCTCGCTCAGGAAACCGACGCCCTGCGCCCAGCGCGAACGCGGCGTCGGCGCGGCACCGACGGAGCCGAGGACCACCACCTCACCGGCGGCACGCTCGTCGAGCGCGAAGATCGTGCGGAGCAGATCGGTGCGGCCGGCGCCGATCAGGCCGGCGAGGCCGAAGATCTCGCCGGCCCGGACCTGAAGGCTGGCGCGCCGGAGCCGCGGCGGGCTGGCGAGCTCGCGCGTCTCGAGCACGACGGCGCCGAGCGGGTGTTCGGATTTCGGATACAGATCCTTCACCTCGCGGCCGGTCATGAGGGTGACAATGTGGTCGAGACTCGCGCCGGCCATCGGGCCGGAACCGACCGTCTCCCCATCCTTGAGCACCGTGTAGCGGTCGGCGATCCGCCGGCACTCCTCGAGAAAGTGGCTGATGTAGATGATGCCGACGCCCTGGGTGCGGAGCCGCGCGATGGCGGCGAAGAGCCGCTCCGCATCCGCCGGGGTGAGACTGCTGGTCGGCTCGTCCATGATGAGGACGCGCGGGTTGGTGAGCAACGCGCGGGCGATCTCGATGACCTGCTGCTCGGCGATGGAGAACGCGTGGGCGGGGCGGTCGAGGTCAAGGGACTCGTGGCCGAGCTGAGCCAGGGCGGAGCGCGCCCGTTCGCGGGAGGCCTGGCGATCGATCCAGCCGCCGCGGGCGGACTCGGCGCCGAGGAGGATGTTCTCCTGGGCCGAGAGGTGGAGCGCGAGGTTGAGCTCCTGGTAGATCATCGCGACGCCGGTGAGCCGCGCGTCGTGCGGATCGGTCGGGGCGTAGGGCCGGCCCGCCAGCTCCATCGAGCCGCTGTCGGGCCGGTGGGCGCCGCTGAGCACCTTCATCAGCGTGCTCTTGCCGGCGCCGTTCTCACCGATGAGCGCGTGCACCTCGCCCGGCGCAAGTTCGAGCGACACGCCCCGGAGGGCGCGCGTGGCACCGAAGGACTTGGTGATGCCGGTAAGGCGCAGGGCCGCGGCGGGGGGCGTCGTCACTTCAGGTACTTGTCGAGCGGCGGGCGAACCATGTCGGTCATCTCGGGCGAGTGGAAGTTGGCCTTGGTGACGAAGCCGACGCCCGTGTCGACCCGCGCCTCGACCTTCTTGCCCTGCAAATGGGCGACCATCGACTTCACGCCCAGATAACCCATGCGCATCGGGTTCTGGACGACGAGGCCCTGGACGTCACCGGCCAGGAGGCCGGCGTTAAGCGTCTCGCCTGAATCGAAGGCGACCAGCTTGACCTTGCCGCCCGCGAGGCCGGCGTCGCGCAGGGCGAGCAGCATGCCGGCGCCGGACGATTCGTTGCAGCAGAAGATGCCATTCACCTGGCGGCCGAAGCGGTTGAGCAGCGTCTCACTGACGCGCTTGGCGGTGTCGCGGGTGGCGCCGGCGTGCTGGTCGGTGGAGAGCAGGCGGATGCCGGGGAAATCCTTCTTCATCACCTCGAGGAAGCCCTCCTCGCGTTCCTCGGTGCTGGCGGAGCCGACCTGCAGCCGGAGCATGATGACATTGCCCTTGCCGCCCAGCATCTTGCCGAGTTCGCGCGCGGCGATGCGGCCGCCTTCGCGGTTGTCGGTGGAGATAAAGCTCAACGGCGCCTTCGATTCGATGCCGGAATCGATGACGACCACGGGAATCTTGCCGCGCACGGCGGACTCAACCGGAGCGACCAGGCCGCGGCGGTCGAGCGGGGCGAGCACGATGCCGCTCACGCGCTGGGCAATGAAGTTTTCGACGACCTGGATCTGTTGCTCGCGGTCGTCCTCCTTAAGCGGTCCCTTCCAGATGATCTGGACGTTCACGCCTTCGGCCTTGAGCTCCATCTCGGCCTTCTTCGCGCCGGCGTGAATCGATTTCCAGAACTCGTGGGTCGTGCCCTTGGGGATCACGGCGATCTTGTAGGCGTCGGCCGCGGCAGCGGCGGCAAACGAGCAGCCAGTCAGGGCGAGGATGCAGGCGAGAAGGAGTTTCTTCATGGGTAAAGGGTCGGACAGGGGTTTACGGGGGATGACGAAACTGCCCCCGGCTCGCACGACAAAACAAAGTGAACGGGTGGATGCAATGAGGATGGGTGAGGGGGAGGCGAGAGGTGGGAGGCTAGAGGCGGGAGACGCGGGGAGCGCGGACGTCCTCGTGCGCTTTCTGAAGGGTGCGGACGGGGGCGTCCGCGCTCCCGGGTGCTACCGAATCACCAAGGTCTGCCGGAAGGGCGTGACGCCGGAGAGGTAGACGCGCTGGCCCTCGGCACGGAGCTGGCCGTTGCGCCAACTGTACTCCTCGCCCGAAAGGTTGATCCGGCTGGGACCATAGGTGCCGGGGCCGAATTCGATCGTGTCCGTCCCGACCGTGTAGCGTCCGGTGCCGCTCTTCAGGACGAACGTATCCGGTTCGGCCTCACGCGGCTCGACGCCGGCAAACGTGCCGCCGGGGCGGAAACAGAGCTCGAGGACCACGCCGATGCCAGCGGTGCCGGAGATGTCGCACACCAGCTCGAATTCGCCCGGCGCGCCGGCGCGCTCGCGGACCGTCACGCGCGTCGTCAGCTGCTTCTCGTCGCGCGGCCGCGCAGGAAAGTCCATCTTGCTGTAGAAACGACCATCCGAGGTGAGCGGGTAGTCGCCATCGGGCCGTCGGGCGGCGGCCGGCAGCGGCTGATAATAGGCCGCACGCTGCGTCTGGGCCAGGCGGTATTCGCGACCGTCGGCCGAGACTTCGAGGCCATCGCTGCGGAAGTAGCCCAGGTTGAAGAAACCCGGCGTGAGGCGCACCGATTCGAGCACGGCGGCACCCTTGCGAAAGCGGAAGAAGGTGGGATTGGTCGATAGGCCCGAGGAAATATCGCGCACCTTCGCCCAGTCGCTGCCGCCGAAGATGCTCGCGGTGACCGGACCGCGGCGGACGCGCACGAGGCCCGAGTGCGGAAAGTGCCGGGCATAATCGTCAGGCAGCGGCGCGAGCACGGGAAGGGGCTGGCGCAACGACGGCCAGAGCATCCATTCGGCCACATGATCGGTCACCCGCGCGAGGTCGGTCCGCTCGACGAGCCGGGCCGCGGCGGCAAACCGGCCATTGCCCTGGACGATGGCAAGGTGGCGCAACGCGACGTAGTAGGCGGCGAGCCGGCGCGGCTCCCTCCCCTGCTGGTCCTGACGACGTGACGCGAGGGTATCGAGTTCGCCATCCGGATCGGCGTTGAGGAGCAGAAACTCGAGGTGCCGGCGGATCGGCTCAAGCAACGCGGGCCGCTGCAGCTGGATCGCGAGGTCGAGCAAGGCCTCCACCGTGACGCCGGAGTAGATCGTGCTGCGCTCGCTGAACTGGCCATCGGGGTCCTGGTCGATGCCCTCGCCCAGCCAGTCGTCGATCCGGGCGACGTTGGCCGGGGCGGGCTGCAGGGCGTTGAGGTGCGCGAGGGCGCCGCAGATGACCCAGCGGTGATTCGGGGTATGCACGCCGCCGGTGCGCAGCATGGGCGCGCTGCGAGCGAGCAGTTCGTGCAGGACAGCCCGCACCGGCGCAGTGGCGGGATCGGCACCGGCATCGAGAAGCGCCTTGGACTGGGCGAGATGGCGGATGAGGAAACCCGCGTCGGGCGGCGACTGCGGATTGCCGGCCGCGAACTCGGCGTCGAACGTGCCGTCGGCGTTCTGGCGGGCGCGCAGCCGGGCGACGAGCGTCTCGATGAGCGCGAGCACCTGCGGGTGCCGGTGCCAGCGCGAGCCGGGATGGGCGTGCGCCGCGGCGGAGAGCTTGAGCAGCCGGGCCGCCTCGCGCGGCGAGCCCGCCCGGGAAGGCAGCGCCTGCAGCCAGCCGGCGACCTGGGCGTCGTTCTGGCGCACGAGGGCCGCGAACGTATCCGATGAATCGGATACGTCCGCCGCGGCGGCGGCCGGGACCGCGGCAGGGATCGCCGTCACGGCAAGAACCGTGACGGCGGCCACGCGCCACCCGCGCACCCACGTTCGAACCATCATCGGAGCGGTCAGAATTTCGTGCGCACCGAGAAGATCACGTTGCGCTTGTCGGCGAAGTAGCCGTCGGTGCCGTCGCGATAGAGCTTGTCGGTGACGTTCTTGATATTGAGCTGCGCGGACACCCGGCGGCCGCCGATCGTCGTGGCGTACGAGAACATCAGATCGTAGGTGGTGAAGGCGGGCATCATGACCTGGTTGAGCGGGTCGCCCGAGAGCCGGGCGCCGTCACTGTGGCGGAGGCCGGCGCCGATGGCGAGGCCCTTGAGCGCGCCCTCGGTGATGTTGTAACGGTTCCAGAGCTTGTAGCTGTTGGCCGGGTTGTAGTTCAGCGGGGCGCCGATGCGGGTGACGTCATTGCTCTGCGACACCTCGGCCTTGATGAAATGATTATAGCTGAACATGAGCTGGTAGTTGTCGGTCGGCGAGAGGTTGAAGTCGGCCTCGATGCCGGACGACACCTCGGTGTTGCCGTAGATGAAATACGGTGAGCGGCCGATGGCGGCCTGCTTGGCGACATCGTTGTAGGCGAGATTGCCGCGCTCGAGATCGTAGTAGGTGATCGTGGAGACGAGGCGGCCCTTCATCAGCTCGGTCTTGAGACCGAAATCGGCGCTCTTGCTCTTGATCGGCTCGCTGGCGTTGCCGTCGGCATCGATGCTGTAGTTCGGCTCGACCGCGCGGCTGCCGTTGGCGAAGACGGAGATCTCGGGCGTGACCTTGAAGAGGATCGCGGCCTGCGGTGATACGCCGGGGTCGGCCTCGCCCGTCTGGCCGTTCGAGACCGGGACCGAGTACGTGTACTTCTGTTTGAAGCTCGTGTAGCGACCGCCGTAGATCATGAAGAGCCGCTGATTGAAGAAATTGCTCTGGCCGGCGAAGAACGCGCCGAACTGCTCCTCGAGCGTCCAGCGGTTGATGTTAAAGTCCTGCCCGCTTGCGTTGATGCTCTGGTAGACGCTCGCGTGGGGGCTGACGCCCGGGCGGAAATTCGTGACGAAGGCACCGAGCGGCGAGTTGTTGTAGCGCAGCTGGGCGTCGCGGTAGCCGGGACGGAGGAAATCCACGCTCTGGAATTCCTGGCCGAGCATCCACACGTGGCGGCCGCCGACGGCCTCGAAGCGCCAGTTGAGCTTGTTGTCGATATTGTACGAGTAGCGCTTGTTGATGAAACTCTCGGTCTGGAACCGGAGCGAGCCGTCGGCGTACGGGTTGGTGTCGCCGTTGCTCGGCTGGATGCCCGAGGTGTTGTCGTAGGCGTAATTCAGGTTCGTCTGCCAGACGAGGGAGTTGGAGATCTTGAAGAGGTAATCGAGGTCGACGGTCTTCGAGCGCTGGGTCTGGCGGGCGTCCGAAGTCAGCGAAATCGTCCGGCCCTGCGGATCAATCGGACCGTAGATCGGCGCGAAGATGTCGAATGTCGGGACGAAGTTCGGCGCGAGCGGATTGGCAGAGTAGCCCTGGCTGTTGAGCCAGTTGCGCATGGCGGTGGCTGCGGCGGTCGTCGACTGGTTGACGGGGAACGCGAGCGCGACGGGATTGTTCAGCCAGCGGGAGTTGGTGACGGCGCGGCTGCCGTAGGAGGAAAGATAGAAGCGCGACCGGTCGATGTTCTCGAGCTCGAGCACCAGCGAGTGGCGGTCGGCCGGACGCCAGGTGAAGCCGACGTTGGCGAAACGCTCGCGGTTATACTCGAACTGCTGGTCGCCGCCGGCGTCGAGGACGGCGAGCCCGACACTGAAGCCGAATTGTTTGCTGAGGGGCTGATTGTGGTAGACCTCGCCCTTGTAATAGTTGTGCTTGCCCATCGCGGCGCGCACCTCGGTGGAGGCGGACTGCTCGAGCTTGGGGCGCCGCGTGATGTAGTTGATCACGCCGCCCGGACGGACGGTGCCGAAGAAGATGCCGGCGGCGCCCTTCGCGACCTCGACGCGGTCGACGTTGTAGGTGGTGAAGAGCTGCCGGCGGTATTGGCCGTTGCGATACGAGATGAGGCCGCTGAAACCGCGGACGAGGAAGGTGGATTCATTGCGCGGACTGGTGCCGACGCCCGAGACGTAGGTGAGCGCCTCCGACAGCGTGTCGGCGCTGACATCGGCGATGAGTTCGCTCGTGACGACGGAGATCGGGATCGGCGTCTCGCTGATCTTCATGCCGATGCCGGTGGCGGTGATCGAGTTCGTCGCCCGGTAGCCGGTGGCCACGGAATCAGTCACACTGAATTCCTCGAGCTTGATGACGTCTTCGGCTCCGCCGGAGCGGGCGGGCTGGGCACCAACAGCGCCGGTGGCGGCCAGGGCAACGGCGAGGAACGCGCCGCCGCGGAAGGAGGAGGGAGGGATCTTCATACGGGGTTGAGTGGTGAAGCGGGTGAACGCCTTGAACCCGCACCGTGGAAAAAACCTTGGCCTCCCGCCATCGCTTCGTTTTCTAACCGTTAGAATCCAATGCCCCGCACCCCGACCATCCGCAGTCTCGCCCGGCAGTTGCGGCTGTCGGTGGCGACGGTATCGGAAGCGCTGCGCGACAGTCCGCGCGTGACGCCCGCGACCCGCGCCCGGGTGCGGCGGGCGGCGGACAGGGCGGGTTACCGCGTCAATCCGCTCCTCGGCGCGGCGCTTTCGGCGGTCCGGCGGGCGCGCCACCAGCACTATCGGGGCACCCTGGCGCTGGTCGATCTCGACGACAAGAACCACGCCCAGTACCTGCTCTTTCACCAGGAGATCGCGGCCGGCGCGGAGGCGCGGGCACAGGAGCTGGGTTTCCAGACCGAACTGCTTTGGCTCGGCGATCGCGCTCCCGCGCTGCCGATCAAGCGCATGCCCGGCGTGCTCCACGCCCGCGGGATCGCAGGCGCGGTGCTGCTGCCGTTCAACACGACGCAAGACCTGGCCGACTTCGATTTCTCGCGCCTGGCCGCCGTGCAGATGGACCACTGCCTGCTCCGCCCACAGCTCCACACGATCCTGCCGGATCACTATCTCTCGATGATCCACACACTCGAGCGTCTGACCCAGCGCGGCTACGGGCGCATCGGACTGTGCCTCGACGAGCGGAAGGATTCGCGCATCAAGGGCAAGTGGGGCGCGGCGTTCCATACCTTCTTTCGCACCGGGGCGATTCCGGCGCTGATCGAACCGCAGTTCACGCGGGAGACATTCCTGACGTGGTTCCACGCCCACCGGCCGGATGTCATCGTCGGTCACGTGCAGGCAATGGTCGACTGGCTCGCGGGAATCGGAGTGCGGGTCCCGCACGACGTCGGTTTCGTGAACCTGAACCTCACCGAACGCACGGCACCCTGCGCGGGACTCGACCTCGCCCCCCGGCGACTGGGGGCGGTCGCGGTGGAGACGGTCGTGGCCATGCTGCACCGGCAGGAGCGCGGCGTGCCGGTGTTTCCCCAGACGATCACGCTGGAGGCGATGTGGGTCGACGGACCGACGCTCAGTCGGAACTCGGCCGAGCCGAGCTGAGCCGGGCGCCGGCCGTTACGTGCTCGACGCTCGGCGTCGCGCGGCTGATCGGACGCCGACGGATGACGCGCCACCGCAGGGGCACGGGATAGAACCCGGCGCTGATGCGGAAAGGGACAGGTCCGTGGTGTGGTGACCCCGAACCGGCAGGGGGAGACGGGCCAAACGTTGGCTCGCGCTGAAAACGGGCCACGGTTCAACTCGCCGGCATGGC
>JAEUHA010000136.1 GCA_016793535.1 Opitutaceae bacterium
GCGGCGCCGAAGCCGCTCAACGTTCTCCTCATCGCCGTCGACGATCTGCGCGACTCGCTGGGTTGCTACGGCAATGCCGCCGTCAAGACGCCGCACCTCGATCGCCTCGCCGCGCGCGCCGTCCGGTTCGAACGCGCCTACGTGCAGTACACCGTGTGCAACCCGAGCCGCTCGTCGTTTCTCACCGGCCTGCGCCCCGACCAGTCGGGCATCACCGACAACCGCACGCTGCTGCGCGATCGCCTTCCCGACGTCGTCACGCTGCCGCAACTCCTCAAGGAGGACGGTCGCCACGCCGCCGCCTTCGGGAAGATTTTCCATCTCGGCGGCGGCCGCGACGCCGCCCTTCGCGCGCGCTGGATGGACCTGCCTCGCTCCTGGCACACCGCGCAGTCGTTTGAAGCAACCGCGCTCGGCCGCACGCCAATCGCCGGCCGCGATCTGACCGCGGGCAAGCTCGCCTGGTGCAAGTGGGGCGCGATGGCCGGCGGGGACGACGACCAGCCCGATGGCCAGATCGCCCGCGCCGTGATCGCGCAGATCGAGGCCTTGGGCGAAAAGCCGTGGGTGATTGGCGCCGGCTTCATGAAGCCGCACGACCCCTTCGTCGCACCGAAGGCGTACTTCGACCTTTATCCGGAAGGCTCGCTCGCCCTGCATCGTCCGCCGGCCGGCCAGACGCCGGCTCCGCCGCTGGCGGTCGGCTTCGGCGAACTCGGGGCGGCCTTCGCCCGGTTTACCGACCGCGAACGCCTCGAATTCCTCCGCGCCTACTACGCCTGCACCTCCTATATGGACGCCCAGGTCGGCCGCGTGCTCGCCGCCCTCGACCGGCTCCAGCTCTGGGATCGCACCGTCGTCATCTTCCTCGGCGACCACGGCTATCATCTCGGGGAGCGCGACTGGTGGAACAAGAACACCCTTTTCGAGCGCAGCTGCCGCGCTCCGCTGATGATCGCCGCGCCCGGCCTCAAGCCTGGCGTCGCGCGCGGGCTCGTTGAGTTCGTCGACCTTTTTCCCACCGTGGCCGAATTGTGCGGTCTCGCCGCGCCGCCGCAGCTCGCCGGGCAAAGTCTCGTCCCGCTCCTGCGCGACCCGGCGGCGCCGGGCAAACCCGCCGCGCTTACCGTCGTGGTCCGCGGGCCCAACCAACGGGGCGACTCCCTCCGCACGGACCGCTGGCGCTACACCCGATGGAGCGACGGTACCGCTGAGCTCTACGATCACGCCGCGGATCCTGAGGAAACGCGCAACGTCGTCGCCGCCCATCCGGAAGTCGTCGCCCGCCTGCGCGAACTCCACGCTGAACTCACCCGGGACGCTGCCCTTCGTCCCACCGCGCCGGCCAAGGCGAAGAACCCGAAACCCTGACCGCGACCCACCGCCGCATGTCCGCTCTCTTACCCTTTCGTCTGCCGGTCGTTCTCCTCACCGCCTTCCTCGCCCTGGCCCGCGGTGCGGAGGTGTCGCGCGTCGATCCGTCCACCCTCACCGGCAAGGTCATGGTCGGCTACCAGGGGTGGTTCAACGCCGAGGGCGACGGCGCGAAGCGCGGCTACAACCACTGGACCCGCGGCGGCGTCAAACCCGCGCCGGGCAACGTCCGCGTGGACATGTGGCCCGACCTCTCCGAGTTTCCCGCGGCGGAGCGTTTTCCGACCGACCTCGTGCACGCCGA
Organism: Opitutaceae bacterium; assembly: GCA_016793535.1. Classification (GTDB taxonomy): domain Bacteria; phylum Verrucomicrobiota; class Verrucomicrobiia; order Opitutales; family Opitutaceae; genus ER46. Next base: position 1,679 of record JAEUHA010000136.1, read on the forward strand.
CGGCACGCGCGCGGAAGTTTTCAGCTCGTACCTCCGCCCGACCGTCCTGCGGCACTTTGCCTGGATGCGGGAGCACGGCATCGACGGCGTGTTCCTCCAGCGCTTCATCAACTCGCTGGCGCGCGGCAATTCGCTCGCCGCCAATAACGCCGTCCTCGAGAACGTCCGCGCCGGCGCGCGCGAGCACGGCCGCGTCTACGCGCTGATGTATGATCTCAGCAGCCTCGCGCCTGGCAAAGCCGACGTGCTGATCGCCGACTGGAAGAAACTCCTGCGCGATACGCGCCTCACGAGCGATCCCGCCTACCTCCGCCACCGTGGCAAGCCGCTGCTCGCCCTCTGGGGCTGCGGCTTCAAGGACGACGACAAGCCGCGCCCCACGCTCGAGGACTGGCGGAAGATTCTCACCTTTCTCAAGGAGGACCGCGAGAGTGGGGGGCTCGCGCTGATGATTGGCGTGCCGAGCTTCTGGCGCACGTTGGGCCGCGACTCCATCGCCGACCCGGCGCTCCTCGAACTCCTGCAACTTGCCGACGTGATCTCGCCGTGGACGCCCGGCCGTTACCGCACGCCCGAAGCCGCCACCGATCACGCGGCCGCCGTCTGGCAGCCGGACATCGCCTGGTGCCGCGAGCGGGGCATTGATTTTCTGCCGGTCGCCTTTCCCGGCTTCAGCTGGCACAATATGAAGGGCGCCCCGCTCAACGCCATCCCCCGGCTTCACGGACGTTTCTTCTGGTCGCAAATCACCGCCGCCCGGCAGGCCGGGGCCGACATGCTCTACGTCGCGATGTTTGACGAAGTCGACGAAGGCACCGCGATTTTCAAAGTGACGAATCATCCGCCCACCGGGCCCGGCGACGGCGTGCAGTTCGCGACCTACGAAGGCCTGCCCAGCGACCATTACCTCCGCCTCACCGGGCTCGCCGGCCCGGTCCTCCGCGGCGAGCTCGCCGCGAGCGACGAACCACCGTTGCCGAAACCGGCGGCGCCGTGAGGCCATCGTTGTCCGCGCGAACCGTGAGCATGGCATGAGCACGCGCGGCAATTGATATAAGCCGGACTTCGTTGCGCTGCGTACGACTGCCCTCGCCCGAAATGGGGCTGTTCGTGGGGAGGAAGACGTGGCACGATTTTCCCGTGCACCGACGGGGCCGCCCCTCGGAGTCGCCGGGTCTTACCCATCCCTGCAACCCTTACCCCTATGAAGAACCCCTGCCTCGCCCTGACGCTGTCTCTCCTCGTGGGACCTGCGCTTGCCCAATCGGTCGCTCCAGCTGCGCGCTCAGCGGCGGGATCAGCCGCGGCGGCAGAGGATGCCGCCATCGTCCTGAATCCCTTCATCGTCAGCACCGAGGCCAACAAGGGCTATTATGCCTCGGAGACGCTTTCGGGGACGCAGCTGAAATCCCAGGTCCGCGACCTGGCGAACCCGATCACGATTCTGACCGAGGAATTCATGCGCGATATCGGCGCCGTGAATTATGAGGAAGCCCTTGAGTTCCTGCCCAGCACCCAGGCGTTCAAGGGTGACACCTCGGACACGGAGTCCGTCACGTCGCGCACCGGCACGCCCTTCGTGGTGCGTGGCTTCCGCTCCACGTCGCTGACCAATAATTTTTTCACCAGTCGCATCAAGGTGGACAATTTCAACACCGAGACGGTGACCCAATCCCGTGGGCCCAACTCCCTGCTGTTCGGTCTGGGCTCGGTGGGCGGAGGGCTCGACGCCACCAACAAGGCGGGACGATTCAATGCCGATAGCTACGGCCTGGAAGTTCGCTTCGACTCGGAAGGTTCGAAGCGCGCCAGCGTGGACATCAACCGGATTGTCATCCCCAACAAGGTGGCGCTGCGCTTCGCCGCCTTGTCCCACGATCAACGCACCCCGCGGGAATTGCAGTACATGCAGCGCAACTCCGCCTATCTGAATCTGACGCTGCAGCCCTTCAAGGGCGCGACGATCAACCTCAACGCGGAGACCGGTCGGATCGACGAACTGAATCCCCGGCCCTATCTGGCCTATGACAGCGTGTCCGCGTGGCTGAACGATCCCCGGACTCCGCTTCAGAAAGCCAATACGATCGACCTGGCCCTGGTCCAATCCGGCAGCACCGCTGCCCGCAATGCCGCCCGCAACATCATCACCGGCGTTTCCCAGGGTTTCTCGACCACCAATTATCTCGTGTACGTGATGAACGCCCCGCAACTCGGGGTGCAGAACTGGAATTTCAAATCCCGGGGCTCGGAGGCCTTCGTCAACGGCCTGACGCAAAATCAGACCAGCATCTCGAGCGCGACCCGCGTGCCGGGCGTGAACTTCCCCTTGGACACCATTGTCTCCGGGCCATCGGATTATTTCGACACCACCTACGACAAATTCTCGGCGTCGTGGCAGCAGCAGATCCTGGCCAAGACCTTTTTCGAATTGGCCGGAGCGTACGAGAAATCGAAGAACGAAGACTGGCAGCCGGTCTCGCGGGGAGACTACGAGGTCTTTATCGACAACAATTACTATCTGCCCACGCAGCTGGCGGCGAACAACCCCGATCCCACCAAGCCGCTCAACCCCTATTTCGGCACTCCCTATATTGAGTCCAACAGCACGCTGCAGAACCGCGACACGACGATGAAACAGTACCGGGCGACGCTGACCCGGCAGTTCGACCTGAGCAGGTTCGAGCCGATCAAGGGATTCGATTTCGGCAGGTTCACGGCGGTGGCGTTTCATTACTACCGGCATGTGGACAGCTACTTTCAGCAGCCGGAGGAAATGACGACGACGTCGGTGCTGGCTTCGGGGGTTCTTTCCGACACGCAGAATCAGATTCGCCGGCGCTACTATCTCACGCCGGGCCAACCGGTGACTTTTCCCGGCTTCGTCCCGAGCCAGGCTCGGATCAACCAGACGGGCAATCCGGCGGTTCCGGGCAGTGTCGTTCCCACCGTCACCTCGGCCTTCCTGCATCGCCTGAATCCGGTCTACGCGCCCGAGACCACCAAGTCGTATGCCGCGATCGGCCAGTGGGAATTGTTCTCCCGCCGCTTGATTCTCACCGGCGGCATCCGGCGCGACGATCTCAGCTCCAGGAATTTTGTTTTCGCGACGGATCCCGTCACCCGACTTTTCCTCGGCAAGGGACAGGGGGCGTTTGCCCCGGCGACCACGTCGTCGGTCACCAACACCAATTACGGAGCCGTGGTCAAAATCACGAAGTGGCTCGATGCCTTTGCCAACACGGCCACTAACACCGTCGGCGCCGGCGGCACCAACTACGACGTCTACAACCGGACCCTGCCCAACCAGGAAGGCCTGGGCTACGATCTCGGGCTGCGGGGCTTCTTCTTCGCCGACCGCGTGATTCTAAAGCTCAACTATTTCAGCAACGAGCTCACGAACCGGATCTCGAACCCGCTCCGGGATGGTGCCATCGGCGTCGAAATGGCGCGGCAGAACGGTTATGTCGAAAGATTCCTCGAGGGCATGGTGCTCAACGGATTTGGCAGCCGGGTCGCCGGGGCGCCCCGCTTCGCCGATTACCCGGGCAATGGTCTGTGGACGGACGTCGAGTCGGATTTGACGGAGGGCTATGAAATCGAGGCGACGCTTAATCCCACGAAGCAAATCCGCGTCATGGTCAACGTCTCCTACAACGACTCGAAGTTGAACGACACCTACAAGTTCACCCGCCCGTGGTACGAGCAGTACGTCAAACCCGTCCGGGACGACGCCGCGATCCGGTCGGTCATCGCCAATCCCACGTTCAACGCCACGCGGACCATCGGCGATTACATCACGGGCATCGAGCGCCGGTTGAACTACCACGAGGCCCAGGTCGGCGGGCCGAGGCTGCGCGGCAACAATTGGCTGGTGAATGTGGTCGGGAGTTACGCTTTCGACGAGGGCCCGTTGAAAGGCACGCGCGTCGGCGGCAGCGTACGCTGGCGGGAAGCTCCCGCAATCGGCTACCCGGAAAGAGGCGGAACCTTCGATGTCGCGAACGCGTTCATCGGCAAAGACTCCTTTGTCACGGATGCATTCGTGAGCTACGCGTGGCGCCAGAGATTGCTGGAGCGAAACCTCAATTGGACGGTGTCGCTCCGAGCGAGGAACCTGCTGGACGACGACGAGGCTTACCCGGCCAGTGCCGTCGACAACGGGAGCGGCCGACCGCACATCCTTCAGCGCATCTACCAGGCACCCCGGACCTACGAGCTTTCCGCCGGGGTGAGATTCTAGGGCGTGTCTTCAGTGTTTTGTCATTCTGAACGAAGTGAAGCATCCAGCCCGATGTCCGCCGGCGGTTGCGCTGCTGGATCCTTTTCCCGCAACTGCGGGATCAGGATGACAGGAAGAAAGGTTCATGGGTCGGAATCACCCCACGCTCCGGCGTTGGTCCCGGTTTCAGAATGACAGTCTGTAGAGTCTAGGGAGTACGGGACGTTCGTATTGGGCGGGACAGCCTGGCCTTGAACTCGCCGGCCACTCTTGCCTCCTACTCACCCATGCGCACCACCGTCGCGTTTCTCCTCGGCGCCATCGCGCTCCCTATGAGCGCGGCCGCCGCCCTCGCACCCACTTCGCCGCGGCCCAACATCGTCGTGATCCTCGCCGATGACTTCGGCTACGGCAGTACCGGGGCCTACGGCGCCGATCCGGCGCTCGTGCGCACGCCGCACCTCGATCGCCTCGCGCGCGAGGGCCGGCGTTTCACGGACGCCTACACGCCGTCCTCCGTCTGCACACCCACGCGCTACGCGCTCGTCACCGGCCGCTATTGCTGGCGCACGCCGCTCAATCACGGCGGTGTCGCCAACACGCTCGACCCGCTCCTCATCGAGCCCTCGCGCCCGACGATCGCTTCGCTGTTGAAGAAACACGGCTACGCCACCGGCTTCGTCGGCAAGTGGCACCTCGGCTATGGCACGGCTCCGCGCGTGGACTACACGAAGGAACTCAAGCCCGGCCCCCTCGAACTCGGCTTCGATTACCAGTTCGCCGTGCCCCAAAATCACAACGACATCACCCGCGTCTTCGTCGAAAACCACGGCGTGTTCGGTCTGCGCTCGGCCCAGCTCACTCCCGCGCCCGGCAAGCTCGGCCTCGATGCGCCCGAGCGCGACGACCCGAAAACCATGGGTGACCTCACTGACCGCGCCGTCGCCTGGCTCGAAAAACAAGCCGGCCAGCCGGCGCCTTTCTTCCTCTATTTCGCGCCGGTCGCCGTGCATGAGTTGATCACGCCCTCCGCCGAGAGTCAGGGCTCAAGCAAAGCCGGTCCCTATGGCGATTTCATCCACGACCTTGACCGCAGCGTCGGCCGCATCATCGCCGCGCTGGAGAAACAAAACGCCCTCGAGCACACGCTCATCGTTTTCACCAGCGACAACGGCGGCGTCGTCAACCCCGGCAGCAAGACGGGCGCGAACACGATCGCGATGAACGCCGGCCTGAAGATCAACGGCGCGTTGCGCGGCGGCAAACACGACATCTGGGAGGGCGGCTTCAAGGTGCCCTTCATCGTCCGCTGGCCCGGCCGCGTCCCGGCCGGCACGACGAGCAATGAGCTGATCGGCGTCGTCGATATTTTCGCCACGGTCGCGGCCATCGTCGGCGAAACGAAACTCGACCGCGCGACCACCGCTCCCGACAGCGTCAACGTTCTCCCCGCCTTTCTCGGCCAAGCGTCCGCGGCACCGCTCCGGCGCGAACTCATCCTGCAAAGTGCGAACGGTGTCTACGCGATCCGCAGCGGTCCGTGGAAGTGGATCGAAGGCGTGCCGCTCGCGCCCAAGGGGAAGAAGGCGCCCGCTGCCACGGGGCCGAAGGCCGATCAGTTCCGCCCGCGCCTCGTGAACCTCGCCGACGATCCCGGCGAAACGAAGGACGTCGCCGCGGCGCACCCCGAAATCGCGCAGCGCCTCGCCGCCACCTTGCGACAGCAGCGCGCGCAGGGCTTCAGCCGCGATTGATCGGGCTCGTCTCTTCAACTCTCAGCGCTCAACGCTGAACTCTCCACGCCCTGAGTCCGGACCCGAATCCG
>JAEUHA010000141.1 GCA_016793535.1 Opitutaceae bacterium
GTGGAAGATGTGGTGGATCGCGGTCTGCGAGGAGCGCCGCAGCGGCGATTGCGTGCCGTGCGTGTAAAGTCGGTCCTTCAGGATGTCGTGGTACGTCGCGGACAGCGTGACCGAGCAGAACTGGTTGCAGAGCTGGTATACGCGGTGGAACTCGTACGCCTCGTATGCCGCCGTGCAGTCGCGGATCAGCGCCGCCGTCTGGTGCAGCGCCCAGCGATCCAGCGTGTCCAGCCGTTCGACTGCAACCGCGTCCCGCGCGACGTCGAAGTCGAACAGGTTCGAGAGCTGGTAGCGAAACGTGTTTCGGATCAGCCGGTAGCTGTCCGCCACCACGTTGAGGATGCTGCTCGGATTCTTGAGGTCTTTGTCGAGGTCCGACACGCGGATGTCCTCGCGGAAATCCTGCGACGCGATCCACCAGCGGATCACGTCCGCGCCGTACTGCGCGACATAGTTGTCCGAGGTCGGCGGCTTCTCGTACTGGCCCGACTTGGAGATCTTCTTGCCATCCTTGCCGACGATGAAGCCGTGCGTGAGCACCGCCTTGTAGGGCGCGGCGTCGAACGCGATCACGCTCGTCCACAGCGACGACTGGAACCAGCCGCGGTGCTGGTCGCTGCCCTCGAGGTAAAGGTCGGCCGGCCACTGCGTGCCGCCCTGGCCGCGCTGCAGCGTCGCGGCGTGCGAGCTGCCGGAGTCGATCCACACGTCGAGGGTGTCGCGGCCGCAGGTGAGCGCGGCGGGGGCGGGCCAGCCCGCGGGCAGCGGGATGCCGGCGAGAATCTCCGCCGGCGAGGCGTCGTACCAGAAATTGGTGCCGTGCTGAGCGAACTTGTCGGCGATGGCGCGGACGACACCGGCATCGAGGTAGGCCTTCTTGTCCGCGTCGTAGAACGCCGGGATCGGCACGCCCCACGCGCGTTGGCGGCTGATGCACCAATCGGGTCGCGATTCGACCGCCGCGCGGATGCGCGCCTCGCCGTGGGCGGGAATCCAGCCCTGGTGGGCGGCGATCCGGCCGATCTCGCGCAACGCGGCGTCGCGCCGGCCGTTCCGGTCGAGCGCCACGAACCACTGGTCGACGGCGCGGAAAATGATCGGGGTCTTCGAACGCCAGCAGTGGGGATAGCTGTGCGTGTAGCGCTCCTTGGCGAGCAGCGCCCCGGCGGTGTCCAGCTTCTTCAACACCGCAATGTTCGCGGGCGAGGTTTTCTTCGCGGCGAGGTCCTCGACACTCTCCAGCGTCGTCAGGCCCACGAGGTCCGCGGGGATCTGGCCGTCGTTCAGGTAGCGGCCGTCGTCGCCCACCGGACAGTAGATCCCGAGCTTGTACTTGAGGCCGGTCTGATAGTCCTCCGCGCCGTGGCCCGGCGCCGTGTGCACGCAGCCGGTGCCGCTCTCGGTCGTGACGTAGTCGGCGAGCACCACCGGTGACGCGCGGTCGATGAACGGGTGGCGCGGCGCGAGGCCTTCCAGGGCGGCGCCTTTCAGGGTTTGGGCAATCGCGGGCGTTGCCTCGATCTTCGCCGCCTTGAGCACCGACGCGAGCAGCGCGGCCGCGACGACGATCCGTTCGCCTCCGAGGTCGGCGACGACGTAGTCGACCTCGGGATGCACCGCGATCGCGAGGTTGGCCGGGATCGTCCACGGCGTGGTCGTCCAGATGACGACGAAGAGCGGCTTGTCCGCCGGCAGCTTGAACTTCGCCGCCTGATCCGCCGGCACGGCGAACTTCACCCAGATCGACGGCGAGACGTGGTCCTTGTACTCGATCTCGGCCTCGGCGAGGGCGGTTTCGAACGGGATGCTCCAGTAGACCGGCTTCTTGCTGCGGTAGACGAGATCCTGGGCGAGGAAGGCGGCGAACGTCCGGACGATGTCGGCCTCGAACGCGGGCGCCTTCGTCTTGTACTCGTGCTCCCAGTCGGCGAGCACGCCGAGCCGCTTGAATTGCTTCGTCTGCGTCGCGATCCAGGATTCGGAAAACGCGTCGCACCGGGCGCGCAACTCGGCGGTCGTGAGCGTCAGCTTCTTCTCCTGGATCTCACGGGAGACCTTCTGCTCGATCGGCAGGCCGTGGCAGTCCCAGCCCGGCACGTACGGCGTGCGGAAGCCGCGCATCGACTTGTAGCGGTTGACGGTGTCCTTGAGGACCTTGTTCAACGCCGTCCCGATGTGCACGTCGCCGTTGGTGAACGGCGGTCCGTCGTGCAGCACGAAGGCGGGGGCTCCGGCCCGTTTCTGCTGCAGGGTGTGATAAAGGCGGATCTTCTCCCAGTGCGCGACCCGCCCCGGTTCCCGCTGCGCCAAACCTGCCCGCATCGGGAAGTCCGTTTTCGGAAGCTGCAGCGTGTCTTTCAGATCTTGAGCCATGCCGAATAAAGGGGGCGGAGGCTAGGTCGGTGCAGGGGAGAGTCAAGGGTGGTCGGCGGATTCGCACGGCGGATTCGCCGCGGGCGGCGACTCCGCCGAGTTGAGAGTTGAGGGTTGAGTGTTGAGAGAGCGATCTCTCGGAGAAGTCCTGCCGACGCGGTCTAAACCGGAACCGCCGGTTCGTCTCTCAACTCTCAACCCACAACTCTCAACTTTGCCCCCTACTTCCACCCCGTCACCGTCTCGACCAGCGCCTGCATGCACTCGATCTTCGCGTGCGGCATGATGCCGTGGCCGAGATTGAAGATGTGGCCGCGGGTGCCGCGCATGGACTCGAGCAGCCGCGTCGCCTCGCGGCGCACGATGTCCGGCGTGGTGTTGAGCAGCACCGGATCCAGGTTGCCCTGCAGCGCGAGGTTGTCCGGCAGCGCGCGGCGGACGAGCGCGAGGTCGTTCGTCCAGTCGAGGCTGAGCACGCGCACTCCCGTGAACGCCTGGTCGGAGAGGTGCGGCGCGGTGCCCTTGGCGTAGAGAATGACGGGGAAATCATTCGGCAGCGCCACGACGATCTCGCGAATCCAGCGCAGCGACGCCGCCTCGTAGTCGGGGCCCGCGATGATGCCGCCCCACGAGTCGAAGATCTGGATGGCATCCGCGCCCGCCTCGATCTGCAGCTTGAAATAAACGATGAGCGCGGCGGTCAGTTTCTCGAGCAGCGCGTCGAACATCGCGCGGTCGGTGTAGAACAGCTGCTTGATGTGCTCGAATTCATCCGAGCTGCCGCCTTCGACCATGTACGTCGCGAGCGTCCAGGGCGAGCCGCCGAACCCGAGCAGCGCGCGCGAGCCGGCGAGCTCGGTCCGCAACAGCTTCAGGGTCTCGGCCACGTAATTGAGCCGCTCGGTCACGGCCTCGGCCGGCGCCAGCGCGTCCACCTGGGCGCGGGTCTCGAGCCGGTAGGCCATCGCGATGCCGCCCTGCTCGCGAAAGTGGTATCCCTGGCCGAGCGCCTCGGGAATGACCAGGATGTCGGAAAACAGGATCGCCGCATCGAGCGCAAAGCGGCGCAGCGGTTGCAGCGTCACTTCCATCGCCACGGCCGGCGTGCGCACCATTTCGAGGAAGGATGACTTGGCCTTCAGCGCGCGGTACTCCGGCAGGTAGCGTCCGGCCTGGCGCATGACCCAGAGGGGCGGGCGGTCGAGCGGCTGGCAGGCGCAGGCGGCGAGAAAGCGGGAGCGGGAATTCATGGGCGAACGGAGAAGGATGAGCCTCTGTTTCTGGGTTCCAGGTGCGTGGCGGGGGGCGGAGTCAGTCTTGTCCCGCCCAGTCACGGGGCTGCAGGAACACCTCATACAGCTCCGCCTCCGGCGAGCCCGGCTCGGGTTTCCAGTCGTAGTCCCAGCGCACGAGCGGCGGCAGCGACATCAGGATCGACTCGGTGCGCCCGCCGCTTTGCAGGCCGAAGTGCGTGCCGCGGTCCCACACGAGGTTGAACTCCACGTAGCGCCCGCGGCGGTAGAGCTGGAAGCGCCGCTCGCGCTCGCCGTGGGGCGTGGCCTTGCGCCGGGCGACGATCGGGCGGTAGGCGGGAATGAAGGCGTCACCCACCGCCCGCAGCAGCTCGAACGAACGCGTTCCGCCCAGTTCGTTGAAGTCGTCGAAGAAGAGGCCGCCGATCCCGCGCGGCTCTTGGCGGTGCTTGAGGAAGAAGTAGGTGTCGCAGGTGTCCTTGAAGCGCGGATACAGCGCCGGGCCGAACGGGGCGACGGCGGCGCGCGCGGTGCGGTGCCAGTGCACGGCATCCTCCCGGAAGCCGTAGTACGGCGTCAGGTCGAACCCGCCGCCGAACCACCAGACCGGCGTCGCCGCCGCGCCGGCGTCATGGCCGGCGCTGAAGAACCGCACGTTCATGTGCGAGGTCGGCACGTAGGGGTTGCGCGGGTGCAGCACGAGCGAGACGCCGAGCGCCTCCCAGGCCTTGCCCGCGAGTTCGGGCCGGTGGGCGGTCGCGGAGGGCGGGAGTTTCGTGCCCTGCACGTGCGAAAAGGCCACGCCGGCCTTCTCGAAGACGCCCCCCTCGGCGAGGATCCGGGTGCGGCCACCGCCGCCCTCGGGGCGGGTCCAGAGGTCGGTGTGAAAACGGGCCTGCCCATCCTCCGCTTCGAGCGCGGCGCAAATCCGGTCCTGCAGGTCGAGCAGGTAGTCGCGGACGGCGGGAAGGGAGGGGGCGGACGACATGGTGGCGGATCGGGTCGAAAAGCAGAACGGGAACGGCGCGGGAGAACGAGAACGATTTTGGCGGGGCGGGGGCTTGACGACTTTGCTAGCCTGCACGCGGTGACACCACACCGGGCGGGCTGGGATTTCACGTCGACAGCAGCCGCGGCCCCGTGCTGGCTCACCGTTCCCTGATGCAATCCACCGTGCTTACGACCGTTGCCGCGACCGGGTTCTCCGTGGCGTTTTTCCACGCCGCGATCCCGACCCACTGGCTGCCGTTCGTCCTCGTGTCGCGCGCCCGGGAGTGGGGCCGGGCGAAGACGCTCGCCGTGACCATGCTGGCGGGCCTGGGACACGTGGCGCTGACGAGCGTGCTCGGGCTGGGCATCGCGTGGTTCGGCTTCAAACTCGAGGAAAAGGTGGAGGCGTTCCCCTGGATCGTGGGCGGGATGCTCATGACCTTCGCCCTCTACTACCTCTGGCGGCAGGTCACGGGCCGGGGCATCTGCCACCACAATCCGCCGGGCGGCCAGCATCACGCGGACGAACACTGCCACGAGGAGAAGGAACACAGCCACTGGCAGGAGGAACTCCAGGACAGCCCGCTCGTGTCGCGGAAGGCCGGCGAGTGGACCGCGATCAGCGGGCTCTTCGTCATGCTGACGCTTTCGCCCTGCGAGGCGTTCCTGGGCATTTACCTGTCCGGCGTGCAGTTCGGCTGGATGGGCTTCTGGGTGCTGAGTGCGATCCTCGCGGTGGCGACGCTCGCGGGCATGGCGTTGTTCACCTGGCTCGCGCTCGTGGGCTTCGACAAGTTTCGGCTGAAACGCTTTGAGCGCTACGAGGCCGGGCTGCTCGCGGCGGTGTTTGGCATTCTCGCGCTCGTCGTGATGCTGATCGATCACGGGCACGAGCATTGAGGGACGGATTCAGCCGCGGGATCGCTGTAGGCGGGGTGCCCTCACCCCGCGGGCACGAGTTTCGACGCGGGGTGGTGCGGGGTGAGGGCACCCCGCCTAGAGCGAGTTCGGACGGACAGTAGTCCGGACGGCAGGTCGGACCGGAACGCGGTTCAGCGTTTCGGGATCGTCAGCTTCAAGGGTTGCTCGTCGGCCGGAGCGGCGGCGGGGCGCGGCGCGGGCTTGAGGGGCGATTCGGCGGCGGGCGGGTTGGCCGCCGGAACCGGTGCGGGCGAAGGGGTAGCGCGAGCGGGGCTGGCGGGCGCCGGCGCGGGGCTGGACACGGACGCCGGCCGGGCGGCGGCGGGCGGCAGCGCGGCGAATCCGCGCTCGAGCAACTCCACGGCGCGGATATCACGCGCGCGGCCGAAGTCCCGCTGGCCGTTGGCGCCAAGCGCACCCATGATCACGACGATGACCCGGCGGCCGTCGCGCAGCGCGGTGGCGCTGAGACAGTAGCCCGCGGCGTCGGTGAAGCCGGTCTTGAGGCCGTCGACTCCCGCCACCTTGCCGAGCAGCTTGTTGTGATTGTCCATGTGCATCGGGCCCTTGGCGCGTTGCGGCGCGAAATCGCGCTTCGCCACCGCGGTGTACTTGAGCACATCGGTCTGCTGCACGAGATGGCGGCACAGCAGGGCGAAGTCGCGCGGTGTCGTCACATCGCCGTCCGCGACCTTGCGCGTCGCCGGCGGCAGGCCGTGCGGCGTGCGAAAGGTCGTCTGCTTCATCCCCAGCTGCGCGGCCTTCGCGTTCATGAGCGCGACGAAGGCCTCGGCTGAGCCCGCGGCCGTGCGGGCCAGCGCGTGGGCGGCGTCGTTCGCGGATTGAATCATCATCGCGTAGATCAATTCCTCGACGGAAAACGTCTCGCGCGGATCGAGGTAAACCTGGGTGCCACCGATCTTGGAGTCGGGCACGGTGACCTTGACCGGTGTGCTCAGGCTGAGTGCGCCCGCGGCGATGCGATCATGCACGATCGCGAACGTCATCAGCTTCGTCATGCTCGCCGGCGGCGTGACGGTGTCCGCGCGATCCTCGAACAGCACCTTGCCCGTTTCGGCGTCGGTCACGATCGCACCCTTGTAGGCCGTCGTGGTGTCGCCGGGCCGGGTGGGCGACTTGCGCGACTCCGCGGCGAACAGCGCCGGGGCGAGCAGGAGAAGAAAAAGACCGAACCGGCCGCGCATGAAAATCATTGGCGCGAAAAAGGACGTTTCGCGCGGCGGGGCGAGCAGAAAGCATGGCTGGGAGCGTGGACGTCCTCGTCCGCTTCGTTCGATCAGCGGACCAGGACGTCCGCGCTCCCAGGGGGGTAAGAC
>JAEUHA010000101.1 GCA_016793535.1 Opitutaceae bacterium
CTTCGTCGCTTCCGCACCGACGACGCCGTCCTGCAGGATGTCGGGGAAACGTCCGTGCAGCTCCCACGCGCTGAAGAAAGGACCCCAGTCGATGAACGGCACGACCTCCTCGAGCGGAACTGGATCGAAGGTTCGGGCGCCGAGGAATTCAGGGCGGGGACTGTCCACGGCGGTCCAGTCGAACGTCTGCCGGCGGGCGCGCGCCTCGGCGAGCGGCAGCAGCGGCCGCTTGTTCTGGCGTTCGCCGAATTCGACGCGCTGGCGTTCCTGCTTCGCGCGGACCTCGGTCATGTAGCCCGGTTTCTGTGCGGGGGAGAGCAGGGCGCTGACCACGTTGACCACGCGCGAGGCGTCGAGCACGTGCACGACGCCGGGGGCATATTCCGGCGCGATCTTCACCGCGGTGTGCGCAGCGCTGGTCGTCGCGCCGCCGATCAGCAGCGGCACCTCGAACTTCTGCCGCGTCATCTCGCGGGCGACGGACACCATCTCGTCGAGTGAAGGCGTGATCAGGCCCGAGAGCCCGATCACGTCGACCTGCTTCTCGCGCGCCGTGGCGAGGATCTTCTCCGCCGGCACCATCACGCCGAGGTCGGTGACCTCGTAATTGTTGCAGGCCAGCACGACGCCGACGATGTTCTTGCCGATGTCGTGCACGTCGCCCTTCACGGTGGCCATGAGCACGCGGCCGTTCGGCCGGGTCATCGCGCCGGTGGCGGCGAGGCGCTTCTTTTCCTCCTCCATGAACGGGGTGAGGTAGGCGACGGATTTCTTCATCACGCGCGCCGACTTCACCACCTGGGGGAGAAACATCTTGCCCGCGCCGAACAGGTCTCCGACCACGCGCATGCCGTCCATGAGCGGCCCCTCGATGATGTCCAAGGGCCTTGGATACTTCTGCCTCGCCTCCTCGGTGTCGGCGTCGACGAAGGCGTCGATGCCCTTCACGAGGGCGTGGCTCAGCCGCTGCTCGACCGGGGCGTTGCGCCAGGCGAGGTCCTCCTTGACCTCCGTCTTCGACGCGCCGCCCTGCTGCGCCTTGAGTTCGTCGGCGAATTTCACGAGCTGCTCGGTCGCGTCGGGGCGCCGGTTGAGCAGGACGTCCTCCACCTTCTCCAGCAGGTCCTTGGGAATCTCCTGGTAGACGCCGAGCATGCCGGCGTTGACGATCGCCATGTCCATGCCGGCGCGGATGGCATGGTAGAGGAACGCCGTGTGCATCGCCTCGCGCACCGGGTTGTTGCCGCGGAAGGAGAACGAGACGTTCGAGACGCCGCCGCTGACCTTTGCGTGCGGGAGCGTGTCCTTGATGATCCGCGTCGCCTCGAAGAAATCGACGGCGTAGTTGTTGTGCTCCTCGATGCCGGTCGCGACGGTGAGGATGTTCGGGTCGAAGATGATGTCCTCGGGCGGGAAACCGGCCTGCGTCGTGAGCAGCTGGTACGCGCGCGTGCAGATCCTGACTTTCTCATCGCGCGTCGCGGCCTGGCCCTGTTCGTCGAAGGCCATCACGACCGCGGCCGCCCCGTAGCGGCGGATCAGCCGGGCGCGGCGCAGGAACTCAGCCTCGCCATCCTTCAGCGAGATCGAGTTCACGATGCCCTTGCCCTGCAGACACTGGAGTCCCTTCTCGAGCACGGTCCACTTCGACGAATCGAGCATGATCGGCACGCGGCAGATCTCGGGCTCGGCGGCGATGAGGTTGAGGAACTTCACCATCGTCGCCTCGCCGTCGATCAACGCCTCGTCGACATTGATGTCGATGATGTTGGCGCCGCTCTCGACCTGCTGGCGGGCGATCGCGAGGCAGGCGTCCCAGTCGCCCGCCTTCAGCGCCTTCGAGAACTTCGGCGAGCCGGTGATGTTGGTGCGCTCGCCGATGACGAGGAACGTGGAGGCTGCGGTGGAGGTGGACACGGAGGAGATCAGCCAGTGGATCCGAGGAAGGTGAGGGCGGTAGTCGTCGGGCGACGCGGAGGGGCGCGGGCGTCGTTCTCAGGCGACGGCCAGCGGTTCGAGTCCGCTCAGCCGCAGCGCGCGTTTCGCCTGCGGCAACATCCGCGGGGCCATCCCTTTCACGGCGGCCGCGATCGCCGCGATGTGGGCCGGCGTCGAGCCGCAGCAGCCGCCCACGAGATTGACCCAGCCCTTGGCGGCGAACTCGCCGAGCACCGCAGCCATGTCCGCGGGCGTCTCATCGTACCCGCCAAACGCATTCGGCAGGCCGGCATTCGGGTAGCACGAGGTGTAGCAGTCGGCGAGGCGCGAGAGTTCCTCCACGTAGGGCCGCATCGCGGCGCCACCCAGGGCGCAGTTGATGCCCACGGAGAAAGGCTTCGCATGGGCGATGCTGTGGTAAAACGCGCCGATCGTCTGGCCGGACAGCGTGCGGCCGGAGGCGTCGGTGATCGTCACGCTGATCATCACCGGCACCCGCGAGGCTTCACCGCGCGCCTCGAATACGCTCTCGATCGCGAACAGCGCCGCCTTGGCGTTCAGGGTGTCGAAAATCGTCTCCACCAGCAGCGCGTCCACGCCGCCGTCGAGCAGCGCATTGATCTGCTCCGCATAGGCGGTGACGACCTGGTCCCAGGTCACGGCCCGGTAGTCGGGCCGGTTGACGTCCGGCGACATGGACAGCGTGCGGTTGAGCGGCCCGATCGCGCCTGCGACGAAACAGTGTCGTCCTGGCGACGCCGCTTCCGTGCGTTCCGCGGCGCGGCGCGCACAGGCGACCGCGGCGAGATTGATCTCCCGCACCAGCGGTTCGCAGTGGTAGTCGGCCATCGCGATCGACGTGCTGCTGAACGTGTTCGTCTCCACGATGTCCGCCCCGGCGGCGAAATAGTCGGCGTGGATCCGCTCGATCACGTCAGGCCGCGTGATCGCGAGCAAATCATTGTTGCCCTTGAGGTCGTGAGGGTGGGACTTGAACCGCGCGCCGCGAAAATCCGCCTCCTCGAGCCGATAGGTCTGAATCATCGAGCCCATCGCGCCGTCGAGCACGACCATCCGGGCGGCGAACATCCGGCGGAAAAGGTCGGCGCGATCGGAGGGAGGCAGGGACGGCGGAGACATGCCGGGAAGCTAGGGGCGGGCCCGACATTGGCAAGAACACATATCCACGCATCCGCATTTGTTGATATGTTTTTGAAAAATTGCTCTTGCAGTGGCGGGGAGACGGACGTGGCTTGCGGGTGTCGGTTGTTCTTTTCGTTCCGGGAACAGGGAAGGCCGTGCAAGCCGGCCACAGTTGCGCTGCGGTTACGCATCACAAACCCCAAGCACGCCGCTCCATGGCGTGCGCAAAGCCAATCCTCGATCTCGGTCGAGGGTGAAGGCGAGGGGGGAGGACAAGGCGCGGTGCGCGCAAGTGACAGGTGGCAAGTGACAAGTGCCAGGAGGGTCGCCGACTTTGGCCGGCGTCCTGGTACTTGGAGACTTGATACTTGGCACTTGCCGCGCTGCGCGGCACATGCGGAGTCCGAACATCTGCCCCGGGATGGCTCACGCCCGCGGTGTTTCGCCTCTCGGCGGAACGCAGACCGCGCGCTCAACTTCATCGCTCAAATGAAGCGTGAGAGTGGCGCCCCTCCGCCCGCGGAGAAGGTCCTGCTCTTGTCGCCGTCAGTCCCGCAGACCTCGCCATGTTTTTCCTCCCTTACCCCCGGCTTCGCCCGTGTGGTCTGATCCTCCTGCTTGCGTTCACGGCTGGCGCCGCGGCGCAGACATCGGCCCCGCCGACTCAACTCGCGCCGGTCACCACCAGCGCCACCCGGACGGCCGCCGCGCCGCACACGCTCGGCTCCGCGGTCGACGTTTTCACGGCGGCCGACCTGGCCCGACGGCAGCTTTCCACGCTGGCCGGCGCGCTCGGTGGCGCGACCGGAGCTCCGTCCGCGGCTTCCGGCGCCGCCGGCGCGGTGACCTCGCTCTTCCTGCGCGGCGCCAATTCCAACCAGGCCCTGTTCCTGGTCGACGGCCTGCGGCTCAACGACCCGAACACCGACTACGCCGTCTTCCTGGGCGGCGCGTGCGTGAGTGCCTGCGACAGCCTGGAAGTCGCCCACGGGCCGCAGAGCACGCTCTACGGCGGCGAGGCGGTGGGCGGCGTGGTGTCGCTGCGGGCCCAGCGCGGCACCGGCGCGCCCTCCGGGCGGCTGGCGTTCGAGGCGGGCAGCTTCGGCACCGTGCAGGGTGCCGTATCCGCCCAGGGCGTACGCGGGCCCGGCGCATGGAACTTCTCCGCCCAGGGCGGGCGCACCCGGAACGAGCGGGACAACAATGCGTTCACGTCGCAGAACGGGACGCTCCGGCTCGACCGGCGCCTCAACGAACGGGCGGAGGTCGGAGCCACGGTGCGCTGGTTTCACGGCGTCTATGGCGACCCGGGCGACCGCTACACGAACGATCCCGACAACGAAACACGCGAGGCCAACCTGCTGGTGACCGCGTTCGCGACCCTGAATCTGGCGCCGGGCTGGGCGGCGCACGCGATCCTGGGCGGACAGGACCGTCGCTTCGTGGCGGAGAGTCCGCGCGCGGGCCGCGAGACCGCCGTGACCGTGGTGAAGAACCGGCGCGCCGTGCTCGACGCGCAGTCGACGTTCACCGGATTCGACCGGCACCGGCTGACGGGCGGCGTGACGACGGAAGCGAACCACACCCGGAACACCGGGTTTGGCGCCATCGACGAGAAGCAGGGACTGGTCGCGGTTTTCCTGCAGGATGAATTCAGTCCGCGTGAGGACGTGTTCGTCACCGCCGGCCTGCGCAACGACGACTTCGACACCTTCGGCCGCGCCACCACGGGCCGCGGCACGCTGGCTTGGCTGGTGGCCCGGCGCGCCGTCAAGTTGCGCGCGACCTACGGCACCGCGTTTCGCTCGCCGAGCTTTCTCGATCTCTACGGACGGAGCGCGTTCTATACCGGCAATCCCGGACTCGATCCCGAACGGGCCCGCGGACTCGATGCGGGGGCGGACTGGTATCTGCCGGGCGGGCGCGGCACCGTGAGCGTGACGGGATTCGAAACGCGCTTCACGAACCTGATCGCGAGCACGCCGAATTTTCGGAGCGTGGAAAACATCCAGCGCGCGCGCACGCGCGGCGTCGAAGTGGCGGTGCGGATTGCCGTCGGTGCCACCGAAGTGCGGTCCAGCTACACCTACCTCGAGGCCGATAATCTTTCCGCCGGCACCCGCCTGCTGCGGCGGCCGCGGCACCGGGCCGGCGTCGACCTCACGCACGATTTCAACCGCACGATCATGGCGGGCTTGGGCTGGGCCCAGGTCGCCCAGCGCGAAGACGTGAACGCCCGGACGTTCCGGGTCGTCGATGGCGAGGACTACGCCGTGGTGCGCGTCTTCGGCACCTGGCAGCTCCGCGATCGGTTGGCGGTGAAGGCGCGGATCGAAAACCTGCTGGACGAACGCTACGAGGACGTGAACGGCTACCCGGCGCTCGGCGTCGGCGCGTTTGCCGGTCTCGAGTGGCGCTTCTGACCGGGGAGTGGCCGGCGTTGGCGCAGCCGGGGGACAGGCGGCGCCACCGGGCTGCGCGGGGTCCGACCGTTCCTTCTTCCCAGCGCGGCGCAAACCGTCACGCTCAGGCTTTTCTCGATGTCGGACCACCACACCCCGCCGGGCCTCGAGCAGGCCACCCATTCGGTCAAGGAAGCGGTCGAACATCCCTCCGACTATGGCTTGCGCCAGTGGTCGGGCTGGATCATCGGCCCCGCGCTCCTGCTCCTCACGTGCGTGACCGCTCCGCCGGACGGGCTGAGTGAGCTCGGGTGGCGGACGACGGGTGCCGCCGCGCTGATGGCCGTGCTCTGGATGACGGAGGCGATTCCGATTCCGGTGACGGCACTGCTGCCGCTGGTGCTCTTTCCCGCTCTCGGCCTGAGCGACATTCGCGAGTCGGCGGCGCCCTACGCGAATCCCATCATCTACCTCTTTCTCGGCGGCTTTCTCATCGCCCTCGCGATGCAGCGCTGGGGGCTGCACCGGCGCGTCGCCATCAACCTGATCGGCGCGATGGGCACGCAACCTTCGCGGATCATCGCGGGCTTTCTGCTCTCCTCGACGCTGATCAGCATGTGGGTCAGCAACACGGCGACGGCGCTCATGATGCTGCCGATTGCGATGTCGGTGATGCTGCTCGTGCCGGCGGAGATTCGCGGCGAGCCGGCGATGAAGGCGTTCGGCACCGCGTTGCTGCTTTCAGTCGCGTACGGTGCCACCACGGGCGGCATGGCGACGCTGATCGGGACGCCGCCCAATGCGCTGCTCGCGGCGTACGTCGACAATGTCTACGGCTTCAAGATCGGATTCGGCCAGTGGATGCTGCTCGGCGTGCCGGTGACCTTCATCACGCTGCCGACCGTCTATTGGGTGCTCACGCGCGTTTCGTTCAAGATCCGTGGCGGCGCGGTGCCGGGCATGGCCGAATTGCTCGCCGCGGAGCGGACCAAGCTCGGGCGCTTTGGCGGTGGCGAGGCGCTGGTGGCGCTTGTCTTCGTCGTGACCGCCATCGGCTGGGTGTTCCAGCCGCTGATCGCGAAGGTGATCCCGCTCGCCACCGACACCACGATCGCGATCACGGGCGCGCTCGCGCTGTTCCTGATCCCGGTGAACGTGAAGAAGGGCCAGTTCTTGATGACGTGGGAGGCGACCAAGGGTCTGCCGTGGGAAGTGCTGCTGCTGTTCGGCGGCGGCCTCAGTCTCGCCGGCAACATGGAGAAGCACGGGCTCTCCAAGTACCTTGGGGCGCTCTGCGCGGGGTTCGACACGTTCCCCGTGATCGCGGCGGTTGCGATCGTCTGCTTCGGCATCCTGATGCTGACTGAGCTCACGAGCAACACGGCGACGGCGGCCACCTTCCTGCCGATCGTAGCTTCGGTTGCGGTCAGCATGGGTCAGAATCCGCTGCTCTTCATGATCCCGACCGCACTGGCGGCCAACTGCTCCTACATGCTGCCGGTTGGCACGCCGCCGAACGCGATCGTCTTCGGCAGCGGTCTGATCACGCTGCCGCAGATGGCCAAGGCCGGCATGCTGCTGAACCTGCTCCTCGTGCCGATCATCGTCGGCCTGGTGTGGTTGCTGGGCCCTTGGGTCTTCGGACTCGAACAGGGCGTGATTCCGCCCTGGGTGAAGAAGTGACGCCCCTGGGAGCGCGGCCGTCCCCGGGCGCAACGATCGAGAATGCGGACGAGGGCGTCCGCGCACCCAGAGGGAGGCCGGCAAGCATGAGGTCTGCCTGTTACATGTTAGCGCCGCGCTAACATGTAACAGGCAGACCCCTTTCCCTTCCTACTTCCGGAACATCGCGTCGTTCGCGTTGCCGCCGCTGAGAATGTAGGCGAGCAGGTCCTGCAGTTCGTCCGGATTGAGCGAGTTGATCAGGCCCGGCGGCATCATGGAAACGTTGTACGGCTTCCGCGACTTCACGGCGGCCGCCTTGATCGTCACCTTCTCGTCCGGGGCGAATGGATTTGCCATGATCTGCAACTCGCCGTTCGCCTCGCCGACGACGCGGCCGACGATCGGGTCGCCATCGGTGCGCTCGATCTGCTCGGTGCCGAACTGGTCGCTGATGACCGCGGACGGGTTGATGATGTTGTCGAGCAGGTCGCGGATGCTGTAGCGGCTGCCGGCACCGCTGAGGTCGGGGCCGACGCCACCGCCTTCGGAGCCGAAGCGGTGGCACACGAGGCACGCGGTGGCGGTGAACATCGCCTTGCCGCGCTCGAAGTCCCGCCCGCTCAGTTTCGCCGGCAGGGCCGCCAGCGCGCCGGCCACGGTGTACGCCTGGCCCGGGCCCTTTGGCATGAGGGCCGGCGTCGCGAAGCCGGCAGGGGCCGGCTTGGACAGCGCGTCGAGCGCCGCGCGCTCCGTGCGGTCAGGCACGTTCGCGAGCGACTCGGTGCGGATGTTCTGGATGAAGCCGGTGAAACTCGAACCGCCCTTCCAGTTCCGCGTGCGCGGGAACCAGGAGAAGAACTCCGTGCGCAGCTTCGGCGTCCAGCCGACGGTCGCGTTGCGCAGCGCGTAGGCGAACGCGATCTGCTGCCGGTCGGACCGGCTGCTCGAGACGTTCGCGACGGTTGCGCCGTACTGGTCGTTGCGCGCGATGAGCGCCGCGCCGCCGAGTTCCTCGCCGGTGGGCCCGACCGGCTCGGAGACGCTCAGCAGCGGGACGGTCTTCGCCACCACCGTGGGCGATCCCAGGTAGATCAGCAGCGACACCAGCTCGCGGTTGACCAACCGGTCGGCGTGCGGGAAATGCGGGTCGAGCCGGGCCGCCACCGTCGCGCAGACTTCATCCGACGGCCGGCCCATGCGCGTGAACACGAGCTGCCACGCGCGCAGGAGCGGCAGCCGCAGCGCGACCGGCTGGGCGCCAAAGTCGAGGCGGCTGAGCGCCGCGATGAGTTTCGGCTGGAGCGACTTGTC
>JAEUHA010000207.1 GCA_016793535.1 Opitutaceae bacterium
ATGTTGTGGCTGTCGAGGCTGACGAAGAACACGACGCCGTCGCGCAGGTTGGTGCTGTTGGTGCCGCGCGAGACCGTGCCGCCGTTGCCCGAGCTGATCGGCGACTCGTTGTTGGTGCCCACTTCGCCCGAGATGTTGAACATCGAAAGCTCGGCGATGTCGGTGACGATCAGGTCCTCCATCAGCGCGCGATTCAGCACCGAGATGGAGCTCGGCATGTCACGCAGGAGCTGCGCGGTACGCGAGCCGGACAGCGTCTGGGTCGCGCGGTAGCCGACGTCGGCATCCCCCACGACTTCGAACACCGAAAGCTTGATGGCCGTCTCCTTCTCAGCGTCGCCTGTTGGCGCCGGAGCCTGGGCTCCGAAGCCGCTCGCGGCGGTGAGCGCGGCGAGGGTGAAAAGGACCGAACGGACGGACGCGGGGACAACAGGATTGGCGGCGGAGCCGCAATCCGACCTGAGTGCGCGGCGAAGGCCGGCGACAGGCGACGAACGGTATGACGTTGGCATGGTAGGTTGAGGGGCAGTATCGCTGTGGGGAAGACGCAGGGTAGAACGTGAAGGTAAACCGGAGATCGACGGCCAGGAGCGGAGCAGGCGGTTACTCGACAATCAGGACGCCGCGCATCATGCGCCAGTGGCCGGGGAAGGTGCAGACGTACGGGTAGCGCCCAGGCTGGGCCGGCGCCGTGAAGCGCAGTTCGAAACGCGCCTTGGGCTCCACGAGGGGCGTCGCGTGCAGCACGCTGCGCGAGGCCGGGATGTACTGTTTCGCCAGTCCGTCCGGGGCGGTCGCCATCTGGTCGGCCAGCTCGCCGACTTCCTCGATCGTGCCGGGGGCAAGGATCAGGAGATTGTGCAGCATCAAGTCGGGATTCTCGAAGATGATCCGGACCGACTGGCCGGCTTTCACCCGCAGCTCCACCGGCGAAAACTGCATCTGGTGCGGCACGGCCTGGACCCGGAGCGCGTCCTGATCCGCCGCGTGCGCCTGCGTCCAGGCCGCGGCGAAGCGATTCAACTCCTCGGTGCTTTGGGGCACGCGCGCGTCCGCCAGCGGCTGGCCCAGCGAATCGTAGATGAACACCGGCGGCGCGGTGCGCAGCCGACGGTAGGAGATCTCGACGGCATTGATGCCGGGCTGGAGGTCGAGCACGAGCTGATGCTCCAGGCTGTATTGATGGTCGACGGAGAAGATCTGCACGCCGTTGACCGTCACGTCCATGAAGCCATGCCGCACGCTGAGCAGCGCCGACTGCGCCGCCTTCGCGTCGATGTAGGTCGTGTAGGTCTTGTTCACCGGCTGGAGCGCCGCGGACTTGGCCGCGGGCGGACGTGGCTCCGCCGGTGGCGATTCATCGGTGAGCCAGTGCACGACCTTGGTTTCCGGCGCGATTTCCAGCACGGGAATCGAACGACGGCGCGCCGGCGCCGTGCCCGCCGCGAGGGTGGCGCGCATGTCCGCGACCGGACCGGCGTGCGCGTGCAGGCCGCTCAGGACGGATTCGACGTCGGGCCGCACGGGGCGAAGATGGGAGACGGCGTTGATCGCCGCCATCTGCACCCGCGCGTGCCCGTCCTGTGCCGCGGTCGTGAGCATCGCCTTGGCCGTCGGCAGCTGGGCGAACTGCAGCCGCACCTGCTGCACGGCGGCGGCGCGGTAGTGGTGGTTCTTGGACGCAAGCAGTCGCTCGAGCAGGCGCGGCCGGGCCTCGCCCGCGGCCTGCAGCACCCAGGTCGACTCCAGGACCAGCTGTTCGTACTGGGGCTGACCCGGATCCTGCGCCGCCACCCACCGATCCACGGCCGGAACCGCTTTCGCGCCGAGCGCGCGCAACCGGAGACGCGCGTGGGCCCGGATCACGTCCTGCGGGTGCTTGAGCAGCTCGAGCAGTTGCTCGACTGTCGCCCCTTCAATCTTCGGCCAGTCCTTCACCAGCGGCTTGCCGTTGTACACGATCCGCCAAATCCGGCCGTGCTCGGTGTCCCACCCCAGATCCCGGCTCGGATTCGGCCCCTGGCCGATGAGCACGGTGCAGAAATCGGCGACGTACATCGCGCCGTCGAAACCGAACTCGATGTCCACCGGGCGGAACACCGGGTTCTTCGTCTGGATGACGTCGAAACGACCGGAATCGACGTGCGGCCCGGTATCGGTCGTCGTCTTCGTCAGCGTCACACTGTAGGTCCCGAGCAGGAGTCCGGCCGCGAGTGACTGCTGGTATTCGTCGGGGAAGTTCGGGCTCGAGACGACCGTGACATTCGAGCCCTTGGCGTAGTTGAAGATGTTGCCGTATTCATTGCGGTGGTACACGCCGAACGGGGTCCAGGTGTGGACGAGGCCGTCCTTCACGTTGCCGCCGCCGTAGCGCTGGAACATCGAGCCGTACCGGTCGAAGGCGACCTTCCACGAATTCGGCGTGATGTGCTGCCATTCCGTCTCGATCCGGCCCGTCGCGGGATTCAGCCGGTAGGTGTTCGCATCGGCCCCGCGCACGACCCCGAACGGAGTCTCGAACTGCGAGCGGTTGAAGACGCCGTCGCAGAAGATGACATGGCCGCGCGGGTCGACCGACACCATGCCGCCGTGGTGGGTATCGGACATGTCGATGCCGCGCAGCAGCTCCGTCTTCCGGTCGGCGCGGTCGTCGCCGTCGGTGTCCTCGAGGATCCAGAGCCGCGGCTGCGCGGACACGATCACGCCCCGCTCGTGGAAGGCGATGCCGTCGAGCGCGTCGAAGCCCTCGGCGAAGACCGTGCACTTGTCCGCCTTCCCGTCGCGATCGGTGTCCTCGAGGATGAGGATCTTGTCCGGATACGGCAGCCCGGGCTCGGTAAACGGGAACGAGGCCATCGTCGCCACCCAGAGCCGGCCGCGCGCGTCGAACGCGATCTGGAGCGGGTTCCGGACCTCGGGGAATTCCGACTCGGACGCAAACAGGTTCATCGTGTAGCCCTCGGCCACGGTGAACTCCTGCTGCTGTTCCTTCGGCTTGCGGATGACCGCCTCGACCGCACCGCGCCGCGAGTCACCCGCATCCTTGCCGGTGCGGGAGCTGCCCTTGGACCGATCGAGCATCGACGGCAGCGACGGCGCGGGATAGTCGGCGAACTTCGAGTCCGGCCGGTTGACGAGCCCGTGGGTCACGGCATCGGCCTGCTCGATGAGCTGATGGTAGCGGGGCAGCTCGGCCGCGTATTCCTGCGGCCGGCGGCGCTGGCCAAAATAGAGGACGGCATTCTTGATCCGCGTCAGCACCTCGTTGCGGTGCGCCTTCTGCGCGGCGGCCTTCGCGACCTCGGGAACCCGGGCGGCGCTCACCTTCGCCAGCGCAGCCTCGCCCAGGAACGCCTGCGCGATGACCCGCCCGATCCGGCGGCAGCCTTCCTCGTTGAGGTGGAGCCCGTAGGTCGTGAGGGGAACCTGGCTGGCGCGGTAGGCCTCACGGCTGGCGGAGAACAGATCCACCCAGAGCGCCTGGCGGGCGGCCGCGTGCTCGGCCAGCACGGTCACGTACGCGGCGATATCGCGGTTGCGGGCCTCGGCGTCAGGCGCGGAACGCGGCTCGATCGCGAGAGGCGAGAGCATCACCAGTTTCGCGTCCGGATGCCGGCGCGCGATCTCGCGCAGGTACAGCCCGAGATGCTGGCGAAAATCCGCCAGGCCCGCCTGACCGGCGAACGACTCGTTCATGCCGAAACCGATGACGACCACCCGGGCCGGCCACTTTCCGAGCAGGCCTTTCAGGTGTTCCGCATAACCGTCCGGCCGCAGCTGGAACCCCACCTCGTCACCGGTCCACGCCAGGCTGCGCAGCTTCAGGTTCTTCCCCGGATGCCCCAGTTGCAGCCATGCCTCGAGGTCTCCCTGCTCGAGCAGCCGCTCGACCATGGCGTTGCCGTAAAACAGGATCGTGTCGTTCGCCTTGAGGGACACCTCCGCTTGCGCGGCGGCGCTCAGCGCGAGCCCGGCCAGGAACGAACGCCCGCTGCCCCGAAGCAGGATCCGGAGGAAAATGACCAGGAAACTCGAATATCGGCAAAGCACGGACGGACCGACGGCGGGGGAATCCTTGAAGGAAGGCGGCGAACGATGGGCGGGGGCGGCGGCTGGGCGGGAGGACAGGGCGAGCAAGAACGTGTTTTTCTGTAATGCAACA
>JAEUHA010000224.1 GCA_016793535.1 Opitutaceae bacterium
CGGCGGCAATGGCACGTTCGGCGTGAAGTCCCACGTTCTTCGCGCTGCAGGCCCTTCGCTTGGCGCCCCTCCACGTTTCCGCGCGCCAGCAGCTCGGTGCACGTCGCGCATGGGGTTATGTCGAGAATCGAGATGACGGAGTCTGTCACGGGCCCTATATCTCAATTCTCGACATGACCCCTTCACTCGGTTTCTACCGCTCGGGGGATTGAAGCCGGAGACCTACAGGGGGCCGATTCTGTTTCAGCCTGCCATCCGCCCCGGGATCCCCTCCCGGATCCCCCCTCGAAATCCAGTTTCCTTTCAATTTTTCCCCATGCGCACGGCCTTTCTTTCGCTTCTCCTCGCGTTAGCGCTATGCCCATCCACTGCCCATGCCGCGCTCGCGCATCCGCAATTGACCACACTCACGCGCGAATCGCCCGCGACCATCGCACCGGGTGGCAAGGTGGAGTTTCGCTATGCGATAACACCGGGCACGGCTGCAACACGTTCGTTGACCATCGTATTGAACGCTCCCGGTGGGATCCGCGGCGTGCAGCTTTTGACCGTAGAGAATCCGGGCTCGGGCATCGCCTCTGCAACCGTCGATTCAACATGGCTTGATGGCCGCTATCAGATCGAGTCGGTGCGGGTCGTCGATCAATGGTCGCGCACCGTGACCTACCGCGCGGATGACACCGTGCGTGCACTGCCGAGCGACGGCGCCTTTTACGCCGAGGGGCGGAGCCACGACCTTGGATTCTCGGGCCTGACTTTCGTCGTCACGGGAGCGACCGCGCAGCAACGCCGGCCCGAACTCACTACGTTGACACTTCGCAGCGCCGGCACGGTCACACCGGGTGACACGGTGCGCGTGGGCTACACGATTACCGCAGGTCAATCGCCACTGACGCGCGTGGCCATGAGTTTTCGCCACGCTACGGCGGCCACGACCGTAACGCTTTCCCGAGCGCAGGACACCACGGCGCTGAACGGGGAGATCACGCTGCCCGTCGCCGCCGCCGTCATGAACGGGCGGTACCGCCTCAACCTCGTCACCCTGACCGACGCCGCCGGACGACAGACCACCTACGCCGGGTTTGGCGCGGTAAGCGAGTTCTTCGACCAATCCAGCTTCCCGGCAGATCTTGAGCCATCGAATGTCTCGGTCAACGCGGTCGAGTTTTTCGTTGAGGGCGCGAGCGCAGCGGCGACCTTGCCGCGGGTGGCGTCGCTGGCGCGCGACGGTGGAGGAACCGCGTCCGTTGGTGACATCCTACGGTTTTCCTACGTCACTACGGAGGCAGGCTATCCGGTGGAACGAGTCGTCGCCACGGTTTACGGTCCCTACGGCGGCACCCAAACTTTCACGAGCAATGCGTCCAGCGGAGTCTTCACGATCCCCGTCGCACCCCATTGGATTTCGGGTGTCCATACCGTGCGCATCACTTCGATCGTGGATTCCGCGGGCCGCAGTGCCGCGGCAAGCGGGCTGACACTGTCCGCCAGCTTCGACGTCCGCGCGCTTTTGATTCCTGTCTATTTTACTGAGCAACCTGAGGCGGAAACCCGCGTGGTCGCAGGTCGCTTTGTCACGCTCATCTCTCGAGGCGTCGGTCTCGAGCCAGTGTCCTTCCAGTGGTTTCGGGGTGAATCAGGGGACACGCGAACGCCGTTGGCGAGCGATCAGGGGTTACCAAACCAGATCACGTTCCCTGCGCAGGAATCGGCGACCTACTGGGTCCGGCTCGCAAGTGGCGCCGCCACGATCGATAGTCGGGCGGCGCGTGTTGTTGTCTTCCCTCCTTCCGCCGCGGGCCGCCTGATCAATCTCTCGGTACTCACGAGCCTCGATTCGCCGACGGACGAGTTCACCCTCGGCTACGTCGTCGGCGGCAATGGCACGTCCGGCGCGAAGCCCCTCGTTCTACGCGCCGCAGGTCCTTCGCTCGGCGCCCTGGGCGTGCCGGGTACAATCAGCGACCCGACGATGGGGCTGTTTGCCGGCGCTAATCTGGCCGGTGGAAACGACAACTGGGGCGGCGGCGCTGATCTCGTCGCGGCGTTCGCGGCCGTCGGCGCGTTCCCTTTTTCCGGCCCCGCGGCGCGCGACGCCGCGATCGCGACGAACATCGCCACGCGCAACAATTCCGTGCTTGTCACTGGCGTCGGCGGCGCGACCGGCGCCGTCATCGCCGAGGTTTACGACGCAACGCCCGCCGGCTCCTTCGGCCCCGCCACGCCGCGCCTGCTCAACGTTTCCGTGCGCAAGCACCTCCGTGCCGGCCTCACCGCGGGTTTCGTCATCGGCGGATCGACAAACTTGCGTGTGCTCATCCGCGTCGTCGGGCCTGGCATCGCTCCGTTCGGCGTTCTCGGCACAGTCGTCGACCCGCAGCTCGTGCTTTTCCGCGGCGCGGAGCAGATCGGCGCCAACAACGACTGGGCTCTCGATATCGCCACCGCGGGCAACAGCGTGGGCGCCTTCGCGCTCACCAGCGGCTCACGTGATGCCGCGCTCGTCGCCACGCTCCAGCCTGGAAACTACAGTGTGCTTGCCACCGGGGTCGGCGGCACAACGGGCGTCGCCCTCGTTGAGGTTTACGAGCTGCCGTAGTCGTAGCTAGGGCGGACAACGGGTCTGCCTATTACAGGCTACCCCGTCAAAATACGGCCACCCTGCGTGCAACAGGCAGACCCCGTCGCATCGACCGCACACTAATCGGCTGCACGGACCACTTGCCAAATCTTCGAATCGAATCCGGAGTTTCCCTCGCACGTTCGCTCGCCGCTCAGGCTATCACCATTACCCACGGACCTATCCGACTCACCCCATGCTTTTCCCACCTGACTCCAACCGGCGCGAGTTTCTCCGCCGCACTTCATTGCTAGCGGCGGCGACCATGGTCGCACCCGGCTTGCGGGCCGCCGCGGCGGACGACGGCGCCCATCCGATGCGCGGCCGCCTCTTGAAGACACTCAAAGCCGGCATGATTCGAACGCCGGGAACGCTGACAGAGAAATTCAAGATCGCGAAAGCTGCGGGCTTTGCCGGCGTCGAACCGCAAGCGCCAGGAATGGACGTCGCGGAAACCAAGCGCGCCATCGCCGAGTCCGGGCTTCCCGTCGACGGCACAGTCTGCAGCTCCCACTGGAACATCCGGCACACGAGCGCGGATGCGGCCACGCGCGCGAAGGCCCTCGAGGATCTCAAGGCGGCGATCCGGGATACCAGGGCGGTGGGCGGTCACAGCGTCCTGCTCGTCGTCGGCAAAGGTGAGGATGGCCCCGAGCGCGAGATTTGGGAGCGTTCGGTGGAAAACATCCGGAAGGCCGTTCCGGTGGCGGCGGAACACGGAGTCTCGATCGTGATCGAGAACGTCTGGAACCAGTTCCTTTATGATCACGACGGCGGCGCCAACCAAAACGCGGACAAATTCGTGCGCTATGTCGACGCGTTCAATTCGCCCTGGGTGGGCATGCAATTCGACATCGGCAACCACTGGAAATACGGCAGCATGGGAGATTGGATCCGCACCCTGGGCGGCCGACGGGTCCTGAAGCTCGACGTCAAAGGATTCTCCCGGGCGCAGAACAAATTCACGCCCATCGGTGAAGGCGACATCGACTATGCCGACGTGCGCAAAGCACTTCATGAAATCAATTTTCACGGCTGGCTCGCCGCCGAAGTGGCGGGCGGCGATCTGGCGCACCTGACTTCGGTGTCCGCCCAGATGGACAAGGCCTTCGGACTTTGAACCCGAGGCGGGCGTGCGGGTGATCGCTGGTTAAGCCGATCACCCCGCGCTTCTACCCTTAACCGCGGATTACGCCGATTACGCGGATAAAGGAAGTGTCCGCGCCATCAGCGAAATCCGCGGTCAATAGGCTTGGGCGGCATTCCGCGAGAAGCACCAAGGCAACGTCCGCTCGGCATCATATCAACGTCAGAACGACAGGCCATGTAGGCGGGGTGCCCCCACCCCGCGGGAAACGGCGGAGAATCGAAGACCAAGCGGGGTGAGGGCACCCCGCCTACACGGCATCGCGGAGCGGCCTACTTCCGCTGCGCAAACTCCGGCGCCAGTTCCAGCCCGAAGTAGTCGCGCGCGTTGGCGAAGCAGATGTTGCGCACCATGCCGCCGACGAGCTTGAAGTCGGACGGGATCTCGCCGCGGGCCATGTCGGCGCCGAGCAGATTGCACAGCGTGCGCCGGAAGTATTCGTGGCGCGGATAGCTGACGAAGCTGCGCGAGTCCGTGATCATGCCCACAAAACGCGAGAGCAGGCCGAGGTTGGAGAGCGCGTTCATCTGCCACTCCATGCCTTCCTTCTGGTCGAGGAACCACCAGCCGCTGCCAAACTGGACCTTGCCGGGGATCGAGCCGTCCTGGAAATTGCCGATCATCGTCCCGAGGACGTAATTGTCGTTCGGGTTGTTGTTGTAGAGGATCGTGCGCGGCAGCTGGTCGGTCGAATCGAGGGCGTTGAGGTAACGCGAGAGCGCGACCGCCTGCGGGAAATCGCCGATCGAGTCGAAGCCGGTGTCGGGGCCGAGCTTGGTGAGCAGCCGGTTGTTGTTGTTCCGCAGCGCCCCGAGGTGGAGCTGCTTCGTCCAGCCGCGCGCAGCATCCCAGCGGCCGAACTCCAGCATGAGGTACGAGCCGTAGCGCGCCGCCTCCTCGGCGGTGGCAGCCCGCCCGCGGCGCACCGCGTCGAACACCATCTTCGCCTGCGAGTGGGTGCACGGCTCGGCGAGCGCGCTCTCCAGCCCGTGATCGGACACCCGCGCGCCGAGCGCATGAAAGTCATCGTGCCGCTTCTTCAGCGCCCCGAGCAGGTCGTCGAGCGACTTGATGCCGTTCGTCCAGCGCGCGGCCGTGGCGAGCCGGTCGACCCAGGCGTTGAACGCCGCGGGATTGGTCACGCCGAGCGCCTTGTCGGGCCGGAACGCGGGGTAGACGCGGGCCTTGAGCTTGCCCGGGTTCGCGCGGATCGCCTCGTGATGGGCGAGCGCATCGGCCGGGTCGTCGGTCGTGCAGACGACGGCAACATTCGAGCGGTTGATCAGGTCGTGCACGCGCAGTTTCGCCAGCTTCGTGTTCGCGCGTTTCCAGATTCTCTCCGCGCTGGCTCCGGTGAGCAGCTCGTCGATGTCGAAGTAGCGCTTCAACTCGAGCGCGCTCCAGTGATAGAGCGGATTGCGCAGCGTGTGCGGCACGGTCTCGGCCCAGGCCTGGAACTTCTCCCGCGGTGACGCGCCGCCGGTGACGAACTCCTCCTTCACGCCATTCGTCCGCAACGCGCGCCACTTGTAGTGATCGCCGCCGAGCCACAACTCCGTGAGATCCGCGAACTGATGATTCTTCGCGATCAGGTCGGGCGGCAGGTGGCAGTGGTAGTCGTAGATCGGTTCGTCCTTCGCAAAGCGGTGGTACAGCTCGCGCGCCTGCTTGGTGCTCAGGAGAAAATCTTCGTGGATGAAGGGCTTGGCCATGGAGGGGAGGAGGAAGTAGCGAGTAGCGGGTAGTGAGGAGCGAGTAGCGAGGAGAGGCTATCCGAAAACGGCTCTTGCGGGGCGATGCTCGCGACTCGCTACGCACGCCTTGCTACTTTTCACCGTGAGATGTCGTTCAGCATCTCGTCGAGGCTGGCATAACGTTCGAGCAGCTTGCGCGCGCCGGCGCAGGTCTCGGGCTTCGCCAGGCCGGTGTTCTCGGCGAGAAACACGATATAGCTCGCGATGTTCTTCGCGAAACGCAGCCGGCCTTCGTCGCTCACGCTGTAGAAGCGCGCGCGTTGCTGGTAACCGGCGGGCGTGTGGTCGCCAAGCGCGGCCTTGTCCGCGCGGCCGCCGGCGGCGAGCACGTAGAGGAAATTGTACTCGAACCAGAACATGTGCTCGGGACTCGGCGGGAGCGATTGGAGCGCGGCGCGCGTCACGGTGGGATTGGCAAAGACATCCGTCCCATGGCCCGCCTTCGCCAGCGCATCCGTCACGAAGATTCGGGCCATCTTCTGCTCCGTCGCGTCGGCGCTGTAGGCACCGGCCAGCGCCAGCTCGAGCGTGAACTTGTACCAGTCGAGCCAGAGCGCCTGGTCGCCCGCGTGCTTCGAGGCAAAGAGCGCGCGGCCCATCTCGTAGGTGTAGCGTCCGCTCGTCTTGATCTCGAGCCGGCCGCCGGTGACGCGGCCCATGACCTGGTAGTTTTCCGCCGACTTGCCCGAGCCCGAGTGAAACCCGATGCTTGCGCCGAACTGCCGGCACACCGCCCACTGGGCCTCGATCAAGCCCTGCAGCGCGGCGTTGTCGGGGAACGGCATGTTCTTCTGGAAGCCGAACGCCGGCGCCACGAAATGGATCTTCATGCCCAGCGCCTCGCAGAGCGCGAGCATCACGGCCGTGGTCGCGGCGGTGGTGAGTCCGGGCAGTTCGTCGATCGACAGCTCCCTCAGGTAGGCGCGGCCGACGGCCGTCGTAAAACGCCGGGCCCGCGCCGCGGCGTACTTTTCGTCGCGCCGCTTCATCTTCTGCAGCGACGGCCAGACGTACGCCAGCAGCCGCGTGAATTCCGCCTCGTCGAGCGTGAGGCCCACACCCGCGACGCGGGTGCGCACCGCCGCGATGAGCTCCGCCGGCACGTTCGCCTTCACCCAGCCCGCGGCATCGGCCGGGACCGTGGTCTGCGCGAGCTCCGGCGAGAGATCGAACGTGATGTAGCTCGCGAGCACGCAGCCGGCCACCAGCGCGTCCTCGCGGCCGTCGAACTTGCCGCCGATCGGCTGGTGATCGGCATTGAAACTCCACGCGATCCCGCGGCGGTGAAACCCGGTCTTCAGCTTCGCCAGCACACAGCCGTGACTCATGCCTTCGACGCTTTGACCCTGGTGGCCTTCGGGGACCGTCGTGCCGATGAAGGGAAACGGCACGCGGTCGAGCTTGCCCGCGAGCATCACATTCACGTCGTACACCAGCTCGCGCGGAATCGAGTTCTGGTTCGCCGTCACGCCGAGACTCAGCGCGCTCATCGCCCAGTCGACCGCCGGCCAGTGCAGCGTGGTGAACCGGGCGCCGATCCCGAGCGTGCTGCGCCCGAGCGACTCCGCGGCGGTCGGGAAAATCGTGCTCGCCGGGTGATGCGCCTGCACGAGGTTCTTCAGCCGGACCAGGTTTTCAAACGTCGCCGGAAACGCCTGCGTGCCGTCGGAAAGCTCGATGCCATCGTGCAACGCATCGGTCCGCCCCTGCAGCCGCCAGGCGCAGTCGCCATGCGCCCCCTCGAGGAGGGTCCAGGCGCCCGCCGCGGTTTCGAACCGGCTCTTCGGATACACCTTCAGCAGCTTGCCCGAGCGCAGCTGGTCGCTGAGCGACTGCCAGTCCAGGCAGAAATCCGGGCTGACGCACGGGTTCGACGCGATGCGGAGGTTATGCTCGAGCAGGAAGCGATTGATGGCGGACATTTGAACGGCGAAAACGCGGGCGAAGTGGCTCAGATTCCGCGTGGAGATACAAGACTAGGGTGGCCCACGGAACACACGGAGGACACGGAAACAAAACCCGTCTTTTCCGTGCCCTCCGTGTGTTCCGTGGGCACCCCTTCAGTCCCAGGCCCGGGAGGCGTCCTCGACCAGTTGCTGGAGGATCGGGAAGCGAATCTGCCCGTAATTGAGCGCATACCGCAGCCGGTCGTTCCGGAAGATCCAGGTCGCCGGCACCCAGCCGACGCGCTGACCCATGAACGACGTCATTTCCTCCCCGGGCCGGCGCGACGGATTGGGATGCTGGAGATGCAGGAAATTCTTCTGCGGCCCGAGGCCGAACTTGGCCAGCTCCACGGCGCCGTTCCGCTCGTCGCGCACGGTGATGAAGATGACCTTCGCCTTGGGGTTGGCCTCGATGAATTGTTTCCAGCCCCCGGATTTCAGCTCGGCGTGACAGTTCGGACACCACGGCGCCCAGAAATGCACGACGGTCACGTTCGACGCCTTCGTCAGCTCAGCCACCTCGCGCTCGATCGGCAACCATTCGGCGGCACGCACCGACGCGAGCGAGAGCGCAAACAGGGCCAGCCAGCGGGCAAGGGAAGTCATCCGCGCACCGTAGTGCTCCCGCTCGCTCGCGCAATCGCGGTTCGTGTCACTTTCGGGATTGCGCGCCCCGTCCCGCCCGCTCTTCTCGGCGGCTTTTCCTCGCATGTCCGCCGTCGCCTCCCCGGCCACTTCGTCCGCGTCGCCCAATCCCGATCACGTCCTGCGTCTCGCGCAGGAACTGAACGTCAAGGTCGTGCAGGTCGCGGCCACCGCCCAGTTGCTCGCGGAGGGCGCCACGGTCCCGTTCATCGCCCGCTACCGCAAGGAAGCCACGGGCGAACTCGACGAAGTGCAGGTCACCTCGATCCGCGACCGGCTCGAGCAGCTCCGTACGCTCGACGAACGCCGGGCCTCGATCCTCGCGTCGCTCAAGGAGCGCAACCTGCTCACGCCGCAGCTCGAGAAGGCGATCCAGGCCGCGGACACGCTCACGGTGCTGGAGGACATCTACCTGCCGTTCCGCCCGAAGAAGCGCACCCGCGCCACGATCGCCAAGGAGAAGGGGCTCGAGCCGCTGGCCGACCTGCTGATCGCGCAGGATCCCGCGACCGACGTCGCCGCCGCGGCGCAGGCGTATGTGGGCCGCAACTACGTGGCCGACGACGGCAAGAACCAGACGTCGACGATCGCCACGCCCGACGAGGCGCTGGCCGGGGCGCGTGACATCCTCGCGGAACGGATCAGCGACGACAAGGACGCCCGCGCCAAGCTGCGCGCGCTCTACCAGCGCGACGCCGTCATCTCGAGCAAGGTGCTCCCCGGAAAGGAAAACGACGCCGAAGCCGCGAAGTTCAAGGACTACTTCGAGTGGAGCGAGCCGCTCGCCAAGGCCCCCTCCCACCGCGTGCTCGCGATGCGCCGCGGCGAGAAGGAACTGTTCCTGATGATGCGCGTGCAGCTGCCCGACGAGACGGCCGCGTTCGCCGCGGTGCAGGCGCTGTTCGTCAAGACGGCTCTCAACTCTCAACCCTCAACGCTCAACTCCTGCGCCCATCAGGTCGTGCTCGCCGTGCAGGATGCCTGCAAACGGCTGCTCGCGCCGGCGATGGAAACCGAGATGCGGCTCGAGTCGAAGAAGCGGGCCGACGAGGCCGCGATCAAGGTGTTCACCGACAACCTGCGCGAGCTGCTGCTCGCCGCACCGCTCGGCCAGCGCGCCGTCATGGCGATCGACCCCGGTTTCCGCACCGGCTGCAAGACCGTGCTGCTCGACCGCCAGGGCAAGCTGCTGCACAACGACGTGATCTTCCCCGACCGCCACGAGGCGGAGGCGAAGGAGAAGCTGCTGGGGTTCGTGAAGTTCTTCCACGTCGAGGCGATCGCCATCGGCAACGGCACCGCGGGGCGCGAGACCGAGGCGTTCGTCCGCGGGCTCGGCCTGCCGGCGACGATTCCAATCGTGCTGGTCAACGAATCCGGGGCGTCGATTTATTCCGCGAGCGAAGTCGCCCGCGAGGAGTTTCCGGACCACGATCTCACCGTGCGCGGCGCCGTGTCGATCGGCCGCCGCCTGATGGATCCGCTGGCGGAGCTGGTGAAGCTCGATCCGAAATCGATCGGGGTCGGCCAGTACCAGCACGACGTCGAACAGGCCGCGCTCAAGCGCTCGCTCGACGACACGGTCGTCAGCGCGGTGAACGGCGTTGGGGTCGAACTCAACACCGCTTCGAAGCAGCTGCTCAGTTACGTCTCGGGCCTGAACGCCGCCACCGCCGCCGCGATCGTCACGCGGCGCAATGAAAAGGGCCCGTTCAAGTCGCGGGCCGACCTGAAGGAAGTGCCGCGGCTCGGGCCGAAGGCGTTCGAGCAGGCCGCGGGGTTTCTCCGCATCCGTGACGGCGCCCACCCGCTTGATGGCAGTGCAGTGCATCCGGAGCGCTACGCGCTGGTGGAAAAGATGGCCGCCGATCTCGGCGCGACCGTCGCCGATCTCGTGCGCGACGGAAAATTGCGCGCGCAGATCAAGCTGGAGACGTACGTCACGGCCGAGGTCGGCCTGCCGACCCTCACCGACATCATGGCGGAGCTCGCCAAGCCCGGCCGCGACCCGCGCCAGAAGTTCGAAGCGTTCAGCTTCACCGCCGGCGTCAACAAGCCCGAGGATCTCAAGCCCGGGATGAAGCTGCCGGGCATCGTGACGAACGTCACGGCGTTCGGGGCCTTTGTGGACATCGGCGTGCACCAGGACGGACTCGTGCACGTGAGCCAGCTCGCCGACACCTTCGTGAAGGACCCGTCCGCCGTGGTGAAACCGCAGCAGAAGGTCATGGTCACCGTCACCGAGATCGACCTCGCCCGCCAGCGCATCGCCCTGTCGCTGCGCAGCAACCCGCAGATCGGTCCGCGCACGCCGTCCGCGGGAGGCGGAGCCGCCTCGTCCCGCACCGGTCCGGGTCAGCGCCCCGGTTTCAACGGCCCACGCCCCGGCGGCGCGCCGTCCGCCCCGAAGCCGCCCGCGTCGTTGAACGGCGACTGGTTCAGCGCGGCGATCAACAAGAAGAAGTGAGGCGGAGCGGGAGCGGGGCCAGTCGGACCGGGACTAATCTTTCGATCCTGATTGTAGGCGGGGTGCCCTCACCCCGCGCGCTTCCGGCGCCGAATTCTCACGCGGGGTGAGGGCACCCCGCCCACATTTGCAGCGGCTCCGCGCGCCACCTCACCGGTACGGCTGGTGCAGCTCGACCGGCTTCAACTTCGCCGCCTGCCGCGCGCGCATCCGAAGATTCAGCATCTCGACGCCGAACGCGAAGGCCATGGAGAAGTAGATGTAGCCTTTGGGGATGTGTTGATCGAGTCCCTCGGCCACGAGCATCACGCCGATCAGGATCAGGAAGCTCAGGGCGAGCATCTTCAACGTCGGGTGCCGGTTGACGAAATTGCTGATCGACTCCGCCGCCGCCAGCATCACGCCGATCGCGACGATGACCGCCGTGACCATCACCCAGAGCTGGTTCGCCATGCCGACCGCGGTGATGACCGAGTCGAGGGAGAACACGATGTCGAGGAGCAGGATCTGCACGATCACCGCGGCGAACGAGACGCGCTTCAGGTTCTTGGTGACATGACCGTCCTCGGCCTCGAGCTTCTCGTGCACTTCCTTCACGCTCTTCCAGATCAGGAACAGGCCGCCGAGGAGCAGGACGAGATCGCGGCCGGAGATCTCCTTGTTCAGGAGCGGCAGCGTGAACAGCGGCTGAGTGAGCCCCATGATCCACGTCAGGCTCATGAGCAGCAGGATGCGCGTCACCAGGGCGAGCATGAGGCCGAGCTTGCGCGCCTTGCCCTGTTCCTCGGGCGGCAGCTTGCCGGCGAGGATCGAGATGAAGATCACGTTGTCGATGCCGAGTACGATTTCGAGGGCCGTGAGCGTGAGGAGTGAGATCCAGACTTGGGGATCAGCGAGAAATTCCATGAGAAAGCAGACACCTATGGCGTCCGATCGGACCGGTCAATGTGGCA
>JAEUHA010000112.1 GCA_016793535.1 Opitutaceae bacterium
CGGTGAGATGGGCGTGCGTCTCCGGTCCCGCATTGCGGAAGAGGAGCATGAACGGTGTGGAGGTGGACGCAGGTTCGCCGGGCATGGAGTGAGGGGGTTCATGATGTCGACGCATGAGGGCGTGGATTTCGGACACCGGCGCCGTATTTTTCTTCCGGCCGGCTGACCAAGGGAGAGCTCGAAAGGGGTCTGCCTGTTACATGTTAGCGCCGCGCTAACATGTAACAGGCAGACCCCTTTAATTCCTCGCCGCAACGGCGTCGCCTCACCTCGGCGGATGACCCGCTGGTTCGGGCCCCTCGGGCGGACGGAGCTTCGTCAGCGCCCGGCGCGCGCGCGGAGTTGCCCGTACATCTCGATC
The DNA here is from genome assembly GCA_016793535.1 of Opitutaceae bacterium. Classification (GTDB taxonomy): domain Bacteria; phylum Verrucomicrobiota; class Verrucomicrobiia; order Opitutales; family Opitutaceae; genus ER46. The sequence goes on from JAEUHA010000112.1 coordinate 362, forward strand.
AGGGTGTCGGCAATCTTCCCGGCGGCGTCCTTCTCGAGGTAGCTCGAGCGCGCGCGCCAGGATTCGTAGCCGCCCAGCTCGTGCTGCCGGGCGGTCGGCATGTAGCCGTGGTAGCCGTTCGCGAGCTCGATCGTGAACGTGGCGGGAAACGGGCTGCGGGCCTTCAGGTCGAGTCCGGTCTCGGTGAACGTCTCGCACGGGATCGCGCCGATCACGAGCTCGCCGATGCGCAGGGCCTGCAGATACACGGGCACCGTGGGCGCGAAGCCGCTCAGGAGAATGGCTTCGCGGGCGTAGACTTCCTCGGGCGACTGCATGCGCGGGTAGGTCTTGGCGCGCTTGACGATCTCCCGGGCGCGGACGAGGTCGGCGGCGTCGGGCAGGCGGACGCCGAGCTCGAGCCGGCGGTGTATCACATCCAGCGATACCCAGTCCCGGAACTGGACCCGCTGGTGCGCCTGGTAGACTTCCGCCGCGAGCGAGTTGGCGACACGGTGGATCTGTTCGTAGGGCGCCTGGCGGCCGCGGGGCTGGCGGAAGTCGGTGTTGTTGACGTCGCCGCTGGTGCCGTTCGACAGCAGGCCCACGAAGGGGCGGGACGTGCGCCGCGCGCCGAGCAGGTCGCCGATGCGCGTGGCGAAGACGCCGAAATAATCGGCCGAGATGTGATGCGCGGGCACGCCGCCCACATAGTGCAGCGAGTAGTTCGCGAGCAGGGCGATGGGTTCGCCGTCGGGCGACTGGACCGAGATGAAATTCACCTCCGGGTCCGTGGGTCCCGCGGGTTCGAGCAGGCCGGGATGACCCGGCGTCGGATTCATTTTCACCCGGTCCTGGCCGCCGAACGGATTCGGCAGCGGCGTGCCCGGCTTCATGAACCACCGGCGGTTGAACAGATGCTCGGGCAGGTGCCCCCGGCCCCAGCCGATGCGGGCCGGCTCGAGATTGTTGAGCGCGCGCACGATGCCGTCCGCGATGCGCTCCGCCAGGAACGCGTAGTACACGGGATCCTTGTCGGGCTTCTGGGAATCGACGATCCGGGTAACCATCGACTTCTGCTCCTCCGGGTCGCGCGAACCCTGCGGACGCCCGATCGCGTCCGGCGCCGAATGGGTGTGCGTCGACGAAATCAGGATGTGGTCGACCGGCAGCCGCGTGAGCTCGTGCACCCGCTGCTTGGCCTGATCGAACGCCTCCTGGTGAATGATGCAGCCGTCGACGATCGCGAACGCGAGCCGCGTGCGGCCGTCGTCGAGCACGAGGCAGCGCGCGAGCAGCTCGTCGTTGATGTGCGTCGCCGGCCGGTCGGTGTTGATGAACGTGCCGAGCCGCGGCGTGACGTTGCTTGTCGCGGCGCCCGCGCGAAACACCCGGTCCTGCGGGCCGGCGCCCGGGGAGGGGTCCGCCGCGCGCACGCGTCCGGCGGTAAGCAGCACGAGCCCCGCGAGCAGCGCGGCGCCCCTCATGACGCGGAACCGGGAGCGCATGCGGCGACTCAACGAACCTCGCGCAGGAAGCGGGCGTAGGCCGCGTCGGCGTCCTTGCGCGCCTGGGCGATCTGGTCGGCCGAACGTTTCGGCGCCGCGGCGGGGGCGGCGGCTTCGCGCACGAGGAACCGGTACTTCAACTCGAGCGCTTCGTCCTTCTTGAGGTCGCGGTTGAAGAAGAAACCGAAACGGCCGTACTCGCGCGTGGAAAACTCCTCGACCGGATTCTGCGGCGCGTTCATCTGCAGCGCGCTGTACCAGCGGTCGTGGAGCGGGAACAGGAACTCGCCCCACTTGAGGTCCTTGCCGACGACCGAGCCGGCCTGGCCCTTCGCGGTCTTGGAGTAGCCCTTGCCTGCCGTGGGCGCGGACGCGGGCGCCCAGAGGTACGAGGTGTCGTCGGCGCGCGCCACGACCGCCTGGTCGACGCGCAGATGAATGCCCGCGTGCTGCACGTTGCCGCCGAGGAAGAGCGCGCGCGCGGCGTGCAACCGGAACGACGCGTCGACCTGCGCCGAGACGTCCGCCGCGGGCCGGGAGATGCGCAGCGTGCGCGTCTCGGTGATGAGCAGGTTGCTGCCCGCGGCATCCTTCGTCGGTGCGCGCCACTCGACGCGGGCCACGATCGTGGCCGAATCCTTGTCGGTGGCGATGCGCTCGATTTCGACGAGCCGCATTGACGACGGCGCCTCCTTGCTGGCCTTGCCGCTGCCGCCGAGGCCCCACAGGCTCGCGACGCCCAGGTCGGACTTGATCTGCTGCCAGCCGATGAACAGGCCGCGGTGATGCGGCTCGATGCCGACCGTCTTGCCGTCCCGGTCGATCCCCGCGTTGGTCAGCCGCCGGCCGGCCTGGTCGTAGAGCGCGAGGTAGGGAAGGACCTGGCCCTCGCCGTAGATCAGTCGGGCGACGATCTTGCCGTCGTGGGTCACCGTCACGTTCTGACCGGGCAGGTCGTCGTTCTTGCCCTGGGTGATCTTCCAGCCGGAGGCGGCGGCGGACAGCGCGACCGGCAGGATGAACAGGGCGGTGAAGAGGCTCAGGAACGAGCGGCGCGAGGGACCGCGGCGGCCGGAGAGGGACGGGGCGAGAGGATGCATAGGGAAGCGTCGTCTGGGGTAGCAGCTGCGGCGCATAACGCAAGGGGGTGGAACCGCTCCAAAGGGCCATGCCTTTTCCCGTAATCGCTGTCGACAACCACGGCCGAAAAAGGCCCAAATGGGCACCCCAAAACTATGCGCCTCTCCACTGCGTTGAGTCTCACCCTGGTGACGGTCGCGGGTGCGTTCGCCCCGGCCACAACGGCTTCGGCCGCGATGAACACCCCGCCCCCCGGCTTCACGGCCCTGTTCAATGGCAAGGATCTCTCCGGCTGGTACGGCTGGTCGACCCGCGATCCCAAGGAGCTCTGGGACATGACGCCCGAGCAGCGGGCCACCTACAAGAAGCAGTCGATCGAGGGTGGCCTGGTCGACAAGAAGGGGAAGTCCATCAGTGAACACATCAAGGCGCACTGGTCGGTCCAGAACGGTGAACTGGTCAACGACGGCAAGGGCTACTACCTGACCACCGACAAGGACTACGGCGACTTCGAGCTGATGCTCGAGTACAAGGCGCTGCCCAAGGGCGACAGCGGCATCTACCTGCGCGGCATTCCCCAGGTGCAGATCTGGGATTCCACGGAGGGTGACCCGCGCGGACTCGGGCAGGACAAGGGTTCGGGCGGCCTCTGGAACAACCGCAAGGGCTCGCCGGGCAAGGATCCGTTGAAGAAAATGGACCGGCCCTTCGGCGAGTGGAACACGGTCAAGGTGACGATGATCGGCGAGCGTGTGACCGTGGTGCTGAACGGCGAGGTCGTGGTGGACCACGCGGTGCTGGAGAATTTCTTCGCGAATCAGAAAAGCGGATACCTCGCATACGGGAAGGCGTCGCCCAAGGACGGCAAGAAGGCCGCCCCGCCGCCGCCGGCCGGTTACATGCTCGATCCCGTCTACGCGAAGGGTCCGATCCAGCTGCAGACGCACGGCAGCGAGATCCGGTGGCGCAACGTGTACATCCGCGAGATCAGCCCCGAGGAGGCCTCGCGCACGCTCGCGGCGCGCGACGCCCAGGGCTTCGTCGAGCTGGTCAACGGCAAGGACCTCAGCAACTGGATCGGCGCGACCGACAATTACGAGGTGCGCAACGGCGCGATCTACTGCAAGCCCGGCAAGGGCGGCCACCTGTTGTCGAAGGAGGAATACGGCGACATGATCATCCGCACCGAATTCATCCTCCCGGCCGGCGGCAACAACGGCATCGCCATCCGCACCCCGGCCAACGGGCATCCCGCACGCGATGGCTTCGAGCTGCAGGTCATCGACAGCGACGGCTACAACGCCGCGCACCCCAAGGCCCCGCTCAAGCCGTCCCAGTATCACGGTTCGCTCTATCACCTCGTCGGCGCCAAGCACGGTTTCCTGCGCCCGGTGGGCACGTGGAACTACCAGGAGATCGAGGTCCGCGGCAACCGGATCATGGTCACGCTGAACGGCACGAAGATTCTCGATGTGGAGACCGACAAGATCGACCGCACGAAGATCGAGGGGAAGACGATTCCGGGCGGACTTGATCGCAAGACCGGCCACATCGGCTTCGCCGGACACAACGACCCGGTGGGTTTCCGCAGTTTCAAGGTAAAGCGGCTCTGAGGAAGTCGGCTTGGGTTTTCCCGTTGGAGTGCGGCCGTTCCCGGCCGTAAGGGGTCAGGGCGTTACTTGTTACAGTCGCTGTAACAAGTAACGCCCTGACCCCTTTGAATCCTCCACGGGGGAATGCCACGTCGCCTGCCGCAACTCCGACGCACTGATCGCCAAGATGTGCGGAGGCGGCGCGGGATGGGAACGGTTATACTGGTAATATGACCTTCCCTCCGCCGCCGGCCGACTTGTCCGCCTGGGGCGCTCCGCTGCAGCCGCGCGGGGCCGCCTTGCTCACGGACCCGCTGCTCAACAAGGGCACGGCATTCACCGAACGGGAACGCGACGCCCTCGGGCTGCGCGGGCTCCTGCCGCCGCGGGTCTTTACCCTCGAGGAACAGATGCAGCGGAGCCTCGCGTCGGTACGCCGCAAGCCCGACGCCCTGGAGAAATACATTTACCTGACGAATCTCCAGAATCGGAACGAGGTACTCTTCTACCGGCTCGTCGTCGATCACGTGGAGGAGATGGTGCCGTTGATCTACACGCCGACCGTCGGCCAGGCGTGTCTCGAGTACGGCGCGATCTACCGCCGGCCGCGCGGGTTGTTTCTCACCTTGCGCGAGCGGGGTCGCATCGCCGAGGTCCTGCGCCTCTGGCCGCGCGAGGGGGTGCGGCTCATCGTCGTGACCGATGGCGAACGCATCCTCGGGCTCGGCGATCTCGGCGCGCTCGGCATGGGCATCCCGGTGGGCAAGCTCTCGCTCTACACGGCCTGCGCCGGCGTGCATCCGTCCTATACGCTGCCGATCACGCTCGATGTCGGCACCGACAACCCGGACCTGCTCGACGGGCCCGTCTACATCGGCCTGAAGCAGAAGCGCGCCCGCGGCGCCGTGTACGATGAGTTCATCGAGGAGTTCGTGACCGCGGTCGCCACGGTCTTCCCGCAGGCGCTGCTGCAGTGGGAGGACTTCGGCAACACGAACGCCTTCCGCCTGCTGAACCGCTACCGTTCGCGGCTGCCGAGTTTCAACGACGACATCCAGGGCACGGCCGCGGTCGCGCTCGCCGGGGTGATCGCCGCCCTGCGGTTGACCGGCGGCTCGCTGCGCGAGCAGCGTCTCCTCTTCCTCGGCGCCGGTGAGGCAGGCACCGGCATCGCGGATCTCTACGTGGCGGCCGCGCGCGCGGAAGGCCTGACGGAAGCCGAGGCGCGGCAGCGCTGCTGGTTCGTCGACTCCAAGGGGCTGGTCGTGAAATCCCGCGGCGCCGACCTCGCGCACCACAAGCAGCCGTACGCGCACGACCATCCGTTCATCGCCACGCTGGGCGAGGCGGTCCGGACGCTGCGACCCACGGCCCTGATCGGCGTATCGGGCATGCCCGCAACCTTCACGCCGGAGATCGTCGGCCAGATGACCGCGCTCAACCCGCGGCCGATCATCTTTGCCCTGTCGAATCCCACCTCGAAGGCCGAGTGCACCGCGGAGCAGGCCTACGCCTGGTCCGACGGCCGCGCGATCTTCGCCAGCGGCAGCCCGTTTCCCGCGGTGGACTTCAAGGGCCGCCATCACGTGCCCGGACAGGGGAACAACATCTACATCTTCCCCGGCGTCGGTCTCGGGGCCCTCGCCAGCGAGTCCCGCGAGGTCACCGACACCATGTTCCTCGCCGCGGCGCGCACGCTCGCCGGGCTCGTGGAACCCGCCGACCTCGCGGTGGGACGCGTTTATCCCGCGCTCACCAAGATCCGTGAGGTCTCCCTGCGCATCGCCGCCGCCGTCGCCGCCGAGGCGCATGCGACCGGCCTCGCCCGCGTCGCGCGCCCCGTCGACCTGGTGGCCGACATCCAGGCGCGGATGTTCGACCCGGTGTACCGCGAGTTCGCGTAGCCCGGGTTGCAGGAGCGGCTTCACGCCGCGATCCGACGCGAGGCTGACTGCCAGATCGCGGCGCGAAGCCGCTCCCACACCTGATACCCGAGCGATCAGTCGGCCGCCTTGGTGGCGATGTAAACGGTGCTGGCCGAATCGCAGCCGAGGATCGGGTTGGGAAACCGGACCACTTCCGCGCGCACGGTGGGGAAGGTCGCCATTAGCAGCTCCATGAAATCCTGGTCCGGCGCATCGTCGGACCACATCGCGAAAACGCCGCCGGGGTGAAGTTGGGCGGCGAGTCCGGACAGCCCCGCGGCGGAATAGAATGCGGCGTTGCGCTCATCGAGGAGATTGCACGGCGAGTGATCGATATCCAGCAGCACCGCGTGGAACCGGTGGCCGGGGACGAAGCCGGTGGGCGCCATCGCCAGCGCGAAGAAATCGCCCTGGAGGAAGCGGCACCGAGGATCGGCGGTCAGCTGCGCACCGAGCGGCACCAGCCCGCGTTCATGCCAGCCGATCACCGGCTGGAGGAATTCGACGATGACGAGGGACCGCACGTTCGCGTGGCTCAGCGCGGTGAGCGCCGTGTAGCCCAAGCCCAGGCCTCCGACCAGGACGTCGCACGGGGCGCCGTTGAGCTCGCGCAGCCCGAGGTCGGACAGCGCGTCCTCGACCACGTGGAACATGCTCGACATGAGAAACGCCTCGCCGAGCTTCACCTCATAGACTTCGCGGTGGCCGAGAATCGCCACCCATTTTCGTCGCAGGGAGAGGTCGCCGAGCGACGTGGGCTGGTAGTCCAGCTCCTCGAAGATTTTGTGCATCGCACGAGTATACGCACAACGCGGAGCGAAGCGCGAGCCGCGCGCCAATGATTCGTCCTCGCCGGCCTTCGCTCAAGCGGGCGCGGCGGCGAAATGCCGACGCAGGCGCCGCGCGACATGCCCGGGCCCGATCAGCACAGGCACTTCGATCAACGGTCCGGCGACCGTGGCGAACGCAACGGGGGAGTTGAGCCCGACGACGGCGCTGGCCACCGCGATGGCCCGCGCGACGTTGTTGCCCAAGGAGGTGAAGGCCAGGGTCGTGGCGCGCGGGTAGTCGGCGCCGAGTTCTTCGCCATGAAGAAGGTCACGAAGAACATCACCATGAAGTAGAGCGTGAGCGGGAGCGCGATGCGCAGCACGTCGAGCCCCTCGGCCTTCGAGGCCGAAATGGGGTGGCAGCACGGTGATGAAAATCCACGCGAATACGCCGTAGAGGTAACCGTCGAGAAACGACATGTTTCTCGCAACGGCATCGGACATCGCTGGGCGGGTGGTTCAGGGAGAGACGGCGGGGCGGAAAAGTTGGCGCAGTCCTTCCGGCCCGACGGGCTCGTCCGGCACCCAGGGCACCAGGGCCGTACGCCGGGACAGCGGGCCGCACACTTCGCGGATGTACGGCGCTTCGTCCCGACCTCGCGACTGCAGCACGGGGTCGTGGGTATCCAGGCGGGCAATACTCTGGTTGATGACCCAGGCGAACGGCTCGATCTGCGCCCGCCGCAGGTCCGATTGCAGGACCGCCGCCTCGTGGACGGGCGTCGCCTCGGGCAACGTCACCACGATCACATGGGTGAAGCTGCCATCGCGCAGCCGTGGCAACAGTTGCTGCACGTCCACCGGCAGGTTGCTGGCCTTGCGCGCGATTTCCCGGTGGTAGGCCTCCGTCGCGTCCAGCAGCAGCAGCGTGTGGCCGGTGGGCGCCGTATCGAGGACGACGAACCGGTCCGTCCCCTGCGCCACAATGCGGGCGAACGCGCGGAACACCGCGATCTCCTCGGTGCAGGGCGAGCGCAGGTCTTCTTCCAGCAGTGCGCGGGCGCTGGGCTCGAGGCCCTGGCCCGCCGTCGCCAGCACTTGATCAACGTACGCTTTCGTTTCGGCGGCGGGATCGATCCGACTGACGTCCATGCCGACCACCTGTCCGGCCGCCGCAGCTACGTGCGCCGCCGGATCGGTCGTGCTCAGGTGGACGCGCAGACCGCGGCGCGCGAGCTCGGTCGCGATGGCCGCGGCGATCGTCGTCTTGCCGACGCCACCCTTGCCCATGGTCATGATGACGCCCCGACCGGCCGGGGCCAGCGCGTCAACCAAGTCCGAGAGCGATTCCATCGCGGGCAAGTCGCGCCCTTGTTCGGCCGCGGCTGACGCGAGGGCATCAACGCCTCGGAAGAGGTGGCGCAGGGCAGCGATGCCGAGCAGCCCATGAGGCCGCAACGGTACCTCCGTGCACGGCAGGCTGGCCAGAAACTCGTGCTTCGCGGCCATCGCCCGCGCGCCGCGCCGCTCCATCGCCGCGGCCGCTTCGTCCGCCGGGAGGGCGGCATGAAACACGCCGTTCAGGATCAGCTGTTGGTTCCTGACCCCAATGGCCGCAAGCTCGCGACTGGTGCGCTGAGCTTCGTCGAGCGCCGCCTTCTGCGGGCGGCTGACAAGGATCAAGGTCGTCTGGTCGGCGTCAGCGAGGGCGTTCACGGCAGCCGTGTACACGGCGCGCTGCTTCTGCAGTCCGGCCAGCGGTCCGAGACACGAGGCGCCGGACGTGTTGTGATCCAGGAATCCGGTCCAAGCCGTCGGCAGCGTCAGCAAACGCAGCGTGTGGCCGGTCGGCGCGGTGTCGAAAATCACATGCGCGAAGTCCGCGGTCGATGCGGGCTCCCCGAGCAGTTGCGCGAATTCGTCGAACGCAGCGATCTCCGTGGTGCAGGCGCCGGAGAGCTGCTCTTCCATGCTGCGGACGACGGCGGGCGGCAGCTGGCCGCGGTAGGGGCCGACGATGCGGTCGCGATAGGCCTGCGCGGCCGCCGTCGGATCGATGTTCAAGGCGTACAGACCCGGGACGGCCGGGATCGCCGTGGGCTGGCTGCGCAGCGCGACGCCGAGGACTTCGTCGAGATTCGAGGCCGGATCCGTGCTCACGAGCAGCACGCGCTGGCCGGCATCGGCCAGGGCGACCGCGGTGGCGCACGCCAGGGAGGTTTTGCCGACCCCGCCCTTGCCGGTGAAAAACAGGTGTCGGGTGGCCCGGGCCACCAGATCGGCCAAGCATCCCGGCGCCGCGGTTGGGTTCTCGGGCGAAGGGACACCGGGGTTCATGGTGAATTGAACGAACGGATACGGGCCCGGATCAACGCCTCAGCTGCAACAGCGTTTACTGCCTTGGGCGGTGGCGCTATCGGCGCCGCCACAGCAGCCGCCAGCGGACTTCTCTTCTCCTTCGCCGCCGCAACAGCCTTCGCCGGGCGTAGCATCGTCGTCCCCGCCGCAACAGCCGGACGACTCCGCTTCTGTCGTGGTGGTCGACGCGGCAAATCCGGGCGCCAGTCCCGCGGCGGCGGCGAGGTCGGCGCCGGATGGATACGTGCCGCTGGCCACCACCCGGTCGTTCACCAGGATGAGCGGCAGCGCGTCCGCGCCCTTCTCGGTGAGCGCGGTCTTGACGGTGGCGTTGGTCACAAAGGCGGCCGGGTCCTGCGCGAGATTGTGGCGCGTAACCGCGACACCGTTTTCCTGCAGCCACTTCACGGCGGCGGCGAACGTCACGAGCTTCGGATCAACCTCGGGGCCGCACACGCCGGTCGAGCAGCAGAGGGCGGGATCGTAGATGGCAATGGTGGTCATGGGACGGGGAGTGCGCTTGGGATCAGTTGGGGGTGACTCGGGATTTAAGGGCGTCGCGCCGGCCGTCGGCGTACGCTTCGAACGTACGGCGGATTTCGTCGCGCACGCGGCGAAACACGGCGAGGATCTCCGCTTCAGTGCCGGTGGCGTGCGCCGGGTCGTCGAACGGCCAGTGATGACGGTTCACCTGGCCAGGGAACACGGGGCAGGCCTGGTCGGCGTTGCCGCACACGGTGATCACCGTCTCGACCGGCGCCGAAAGGAATTCGTTCATGTGCTTCGAGGTGTGTGCGGCGAGATCGATGCCGATCTCCTGCATCACCCGGACGGCGAGGGGATGCACGTAGCCGGCCGGCTTCGAGCCGGCGCTGTGCACCGTGAGAATATCCCCGGCGGCCGCCCGCAGGATGCCCTCGGCGAGGTGACTGCGACAGGAGTTGCCGGTGCAGAGAATGAGGACGCTCGGTTTGATCGTGGACATGGAGAAGTCGGTTCAGCAGCGCTCGCCGGGGCGGCAACCGCACGGGCTGGTCTCCGCGAATTTCGGCGCGAGTTTCTTCAGCCGGGCCCGATCGGCTCGAAAAACGGGATTCTCCTGCGCGCAGTCCTGCAGGCAGGCGAGATTCGCGCCCAGTTCGCGGTCGGGTTTGGACGGCAGCGCGTAGATCATCCAGTTGCCCTGCCGCTCGCAGACGACCAGGCCGCGCTCACGGAGGTAGGAAAGGTGCTTGGAAATCTTCACCTGTGGCTCGCGCAGCACTTCCTGGAAATGGCACACGCAGAGTGGGCCCTGCTGGAGGAGATTGATCAGCCGCAGCCGGGTGCGGTCGCAGAGGCATTCGTAGATCTTGATCAGCTCCATGGCGGTGAAGGCAACATACCGATATAGGAATATACGCAAACAGGAATCTAACTTCTTCGTGCCTCCGGGCAGCGCCATGGATTCGGATGCTCGATCAGGCGGAGGTCCGCGTGCTGGCGGTTATGCCAAGGGTGGGACTGCAAGGGGTTTGTCGTTCTGAACGAAGTGAAGAATCCAGCGCGATGTCCGTCGGCGCTTGCGCTGCTGGATCCTGCTCCCGCAACCGCGGGATCAGGATGACAGGAAAACGGGTTCATGGGTTGGAACCACCCGACGGTCCAGTGTTGATCCCGGTCTCAGATGGAGAGGGGAAAGGACGTTGAAGACACGGCCTAGGAATCTTGCCTCGTGGTTGGCGAGAACCCGAGATATGCCTCGTGCCTCGGCGTCCCGTTTTTCCTTCAAAAGGCTTGCGGCGTCCACGAAGCTCCGCCGCCTTCCCCGTGCAACGCCTGCGTTTTTCCGCCCCATGTTCCACCGCCTATTGATTCTTGCTTCCGTTCTCGTCCTTGCCCCCGCGATCAACGCCGCCGACAAACCCAACGTGATCGTCATCATGGCCGACGATCTCGGCTACGGTGATCTCTCCGCGTACGGCGCGACCGCGTTCAAGACTCCGCACATCGACCGGCTGGCCGCGGAGGGCGTGCGGTTCACCAGCGGCTATTGCACGGCCTCGACGTGCACGCCCACGCGGTATTCGTTTCTCACTGGCAGCTACGCATTCCGCCGCAAGGGCACCGGGATCGCGCCGCCCAACGGCCGGCTCGTCGTTCCGCCCGATTCCGTGACGATCGCCGATCTGGCCAAGACCGCGGGCTACCGGACCGCGGTGATCGGCAAGTGGCACCTCGGTCTCGGCGACGAAAGCGGGCCCAATTGGAATGGCGAGATCAAGCCGGGTCCGCGGGAGATCGGTTTCGACTACAGCTTCCTGCTGCCGACCACCAACGACCGCGTGCCGCAGGTTTACCTCGAGAACGGCCGCGTCCTGAATCTCGACCCGCGCGATCCGCTCTGGGTCGGCGATCGCAAGCCGGCCGAGGATCATCCCACCGGCATCACCCATCGGTCGACGCTGAAGATGGACTGGTCCCACGGCCACAACGGCACGATCCACAATGGCATCAGCCGGATCGGATTCTACACCGGCGGACAGGCGGCGCGGTTCCGCGACGAGGACCTCGGCGACAAGTGGGTCGAGAAGTCCGTCGCCTGGCTCGAGGCCAACCGCGGCCAGCCGTTCTTTCTCTTCTTCGCTTCGCACGACCTCCATGTGCCGCGCATGCCGCACGAGCGTTTCCAGGGGAAAACGGGCCTCGGTTTCCGGGCCGACTCGATCGTGCAGTTCGACTGGTGCGTCGGTGAACTGATGAAGGCGCTCGATCGCCTGGGGCTCGCGGAGAAGACGCTCGTGGTCCTGTGTTCCGACAACGGCCCGGTGATGGACGATGGCTACAAGGATTTCGCGCTCGAGCAGCGCGGCGAGCACCGGGCCGCCGGCCCGTATCGCGGCGGCAAATACAGCGTTTACGAGGGTGGCACGCGCACGCCGTTCATCACCCGCTGGAAGGGCCGCATCCGGCCCGGTGTCTCCGACGAGGTCGTCAGCACCATCGACCTCGCCGCGAGCTTCGCCGCGCTCACCGGCACGCCGCTCCCGGCGGATGCGGCCCTCGACAGCTTCGATGTTTCCGGCGCGCTGCTCGGAACGCCCGGCGCCAAAGGGCGCGAACATTTCATCCAGCAGGACAATGGCCAAGCGGGTAATTACGGGTTCCGCGTGGGAAATTGGAAACTGGTCCGCCACGACTCGAAAACCGCCCGCAACACCGTGGTCGAACAGCAGCTCGCCAACACGCCCGTCCCGCAATTCCAGCTCTTCGACCTGGCGAAGGATCCCGGCGAAACGAAGGACGTGCTGGCGCAGCACCCGGACGTCGCGGAGAAACTGAAGGCGCGCCTCGCGGGGTACATCGAGGCGGGGCGCAGTCGTTAACCCGGGAGCGCGGCCGGCCCCGGCCGCCCAGCCCACCCATGCGGCCGGGGCGGGCGCGCTCCCCGGGGAGCACCAGCCCCGCCACAGCGG
>JAEUHA010000269.1 GCA_016793535.1 Opitutaceae bacterium
CCGCCGCCGGCGTTGATCATCTCGTCCTTGGAGTCGGTGTTGAACGCCTGCACGGAACCGGAGAACCGCTGGTCGCGGGAGGTGAACTTCAACCCGAGTTCGTGCCCGGAGCCGCTCGACGTGCGCGGGGCGTTGCCGAGCGGATCGTTGGCGTTCACGAGCGGGATATTGTAGGTGCTCGAGAAACTGTAGTAGGGCCGCAACGCCTCGGTGAGGCGGAAGTTCACGCCGAAATTGTAGCTCCGGTTCCCGGCGGAACTCTCGGCCCACGGCTCGGCGACGTTCGCGGTGATGTTGGGGGTGCGCTTGAAGTTCTCGTTGGAGCGCACGCCGACGAGCGTCGCGAAACGGTCCCGGAACCAGGTGCTGTAGTTCGACGCGTAGATGCCGGCGGTCCGGTTCTCCCAGTGGTGGCCGTCATTGTTCTGGCCGCTGACTCCCGCCAGTCCCGCGAGCTGCGCGAGACCGAGCGGATTGTTCGGGCGGACCCACGCGGGGTCGCGCGGGTTGTTGGGCATGCGCACGTAATTCTGGCCGCCGACGGAGAGACGCGGGGTGAGCCAGCCGCCGCGGGGCAGCGGCTTTTTCTGCGGGCCGTCGGAGACCGACCACCAGAGGCGCGGCATCGGCGTGCGGCCGAGGTTGGTCGGGACGCGCGGATCGTAGACGACGTTGAAATTGGCGTCGGCGAGATAATAGCCGAAATCCGTCGGTCCCGAGTCGGCCCACTCGATGTCGTAGCCGATCAACGTCTGGCTCTGCAGGCGGTCGCGGAGGAGCGAGTGGGTGAGCATCGCGGCGCCGCGGACGGCCCAGCGGCGCGTGGGCTGCTCGACGTCGGCGAGCGTGGCGCCGTTGGCCCAGGTGTTGAGCGGGTTGCCGTTGAGCAGCGGGGCGCTGAGGTTGGCGATGCCGCCGTTGGCGCGGTCGCTCTGGTAGTCGTTGTAGAGGACGGCGGCCTGGGTGGAGAGCCAGCGGGTCCACACGGTTTCGGCGGCGACGGAGAACGTCTTGTTGGTGACGTACTCGGAGGCGGTCCAGCCGGCCCAGGCGTTCAGGTTGTCCCAGGTGAGCTTGCCGTCCGCGATCGCGCCGCGCGGCCAGGGCTGGCCGGTGGCGGGATTGGTCGCGCCGGCGAGGCCGTTGCGCAGCAGGTAGGCGAGGCCGTAATTGTGGCGCGGATCGGTGGCGGCGTTGGTGAACGCGATGTTCTCCTGGTTGGTGTTGAGGATGCGTTCGTTCACGGTCTGCTGGCCCTGGGCGCGGATTACGGTGCGCAGCGGGTCGAGCTTGAGCGCCACCTGGCCGTAGTAACCGCGGGTCTGATAGCCGATGAAGAGGCGGCGGTAGCGCTGGTCGTCGTCGAGCAGGGCGAAGCGGAAGGCGAGGTTGTCCGTGCCGACGTTCACGTCGAGCTGGGCCTGCTTGGAGCCGTATTGATCGATCCGATACGTGACGGAGCCGTTGCGGCGGCCGAAGTTGGCGCGCTTCGAAACGGTGTTGACGGTGCCGCCGGCGCCGCCGGCGCCGTAGAGCAGGCCCTGCGGACCGCGGACGACGTCGGCGCGTTCGACGTCGAAGGTGCTGGTGACGCCGACGGCGGTGCTGCCGAAGTTGTTCGCGGCGCCGGTGGCGGCGAAGCCGTCGCGCCGGATCGCGCCGCCGCCGGTGCCGCGGATGCCGATCGTCTGGTTGCCCACGCGGTCGCCCGGCTGCTGGTTCAGCGCGTCGGAGTCGGGATTCGACATCACCGTGCCGGCGCCGGCGCCGTAGCCGGCGAGCATCTCCTCGATGGAGGTGGCGCCGATGTCGCGCATGAACTCGGCGGTGAAGATGTCCGCGGAGACCGGCGTGGTGTGCAGCGAGGTGTTGAACTGGGTGAGCGAGTTGGAGTTCAGCGCGCCGTAGCTGTTGTCGGTGTCGGCCTTCACCTCGAACGGGTTGAGCTGGATCAGCGAGTCGGCGGCGCGCGCGACCGCGGGGGTGGCGGCCGGGGCGTTGCCGGCGGGTGCGACGGCCTGGGCGTGGACGGCGACGGGGACGGCGAGCGCGCTGGCGAACGCAAGGAGCAGGGTGGGGCGGTGGGGCATGGTGGAGGTGAGGTGGCCGGTGGGGACAGGGCGAAACGCGAATCTGGTTTGACCAGGGTCGGCGGACCCGCGGGGCCGGGGCGGGCGGTTCCTCTTGGCGAAAGGCGTGCCGCCGGGCAATCAAACTTCGTCACCCGGAGGGGCGCCGGGGCCGCCGTTTGGCGCGGACCCTTAAAAGGAACGCGGTAGCCTGACGCGGAGGGCCGCGCTTCGTCGCAGTCCTGGCGCGGGCGAAGCAGCGCCCTCCGGGGTGCGGCCACACTGTTTCCCGCGCGGTGCTCGCTTACTTTTCGGGCACCACCATGCGCAGCGTGAGCCACCGCTCCGCCTGGAGCGTGCTGCCCTGGGCGAAGGTCTGCTCGATCTGGCCGCGGTGGGTGACGCGGATGTCGACGGCGAGGGCCGAGAGTTCGTGGCCGTCGATCGGCTGCAGGAAGGCGGCGGGGATCGTCCAGGAGTCGGACTTCCGGCGAAACAGCCCGCCGCCGATCTGCCGGCGCAGGGCCGTCGGGTCGGTCGGACTGCCGGCCTCGTGGACGAAGATGTTTGCGGCCTCCCGCCAGCGATTGGAGCGATAGACGGTGAGCTGGGCCGGTTCGGCCAGGTCCCGCCACGCCAGCGCGACCGGCCCGGCGGGAGGCTGCCGCGGATAGGTGAACTGATCGAGATCGAGGCGCTCGGGTGTGATCACTTCGCCGACGGGGTGTTTCGTCCCATCGGGCGTGGTCAGCACGAAGCGGTAGGCCGTGGCGGGTGTGATCTGCAGGGGCGAGTCAGGGTGCAGGCGGTAGTACGGGTGGCGGTCGTAGTAGTTGCCGGTTCTGACGCGAAACTCGAGCGGCACGCCGTTCACTTCCAGCGCAACATCCCGGCGTTCGATCGCGCGGCCTTTGGCATGGTACAGGACGGCGAGGATGGAGGCGTGCGACGAGTCGCGCGTGTCGTCCCCACGCTCGGCGGAATGCTCGATTCGGATTTCGACGCGGACGGAGGTAAGGGACGCCGGCCAGTCGGTGGAGCGGGGCGATGAACCGAAGAGGGATTGCAGCGACATGACGGCGAGGATCGGAAGACGAGGGCGAAGCATGGGGTCGAGAAGCGGCAGCTCCGTTCAGCATCGCAGAATCGGACTGCCCGGTCACTGGGCCGAGCGACGAATGGACAAGACGCCTGCCCTTGCGGCAAGCTGGGTCATGCGCCGGTTGCTTCCCCTGGTTTTGGTTTCGCTGCTCCTGCGTACCGTCATGAATGCCGCCCCTTCCGACCTCCACCCGCTGTCCACGCTTCTGCCCGAAGCCGAAATGCGCCTGACCTTGCGCGGGATTGCGGAGGTGGGCGAGGACGTCGCGGTCGAGTGTCGTTACACGGCGCAACGCGAGCGCGACGTGAAGAAGACGCGGACGATTCACCTCGTGCCGTCGATCTGGCGCATTGGGTCGAATGATTTCATCACCACCCAGCGCGACGATTCGTTGGTGGCCCGGTTCACCGTCAAGGCGACCGCGGACGGTGTCAGCTTCGCGGTGCCTTTTCATCCGCCGGATGGGGAGCACCGGGCGTGGGGATTGCATCGGATCCGCATTGGTCGGGTTGAGTTCGACCGCTGGACGGCGGAGCGGCCGCAGATCGATCCGGCGTTTGGACTCACGTGCGCGCCTGACGCGCTGACGGGCACCGTTCGACCGGGCGGCATCATGGCCGCGCCCTTGCGGGGTTCGCTGCCGCTGTGGCCGACGCTGCGGCGTGTCGATCTCGAGATCAGCCCGGTTTGCCGGCCCGAGGTGATCTTGTGGGATCCGATGAAGAAACACCATTGGGATGGCTGGCGGCAAACGAACCCGCAGCCGTTTCCCGGCGGTGAGACCTTCGTGGCCCGTCACGTTAGCGGCCCCACGGTTTGGCGGGCTCACGATGTGCCGGCGATCTCGCCCGGGCCTGGTCCGGAGGTCCGGATTCCCGTACCGCCGCCCGGAGCCGTTCCCGGGATCGGTTTGGAAGTATATTGGCCGGAGGGCGGACGGCTCGAGTTCCCCGAGGTGCGATTTGACGGCGGGGTCAGCGTGCTCGCGCTGCCGGAAGCGAAACTCAATGCGCGCCTCCGCGCGATCCTGCTCAACAGCGTGACGCGGCGTCCGGGGTGGGAGATGGCGTCCGTGGCCGCGGCCGAGTGGCGGGAGATCGACGCCGCGGCGACCCCGGCGGAGGCCGCGGCCGTAGCGTGGGAGGTCGAAGACCGGAGCGACGGCCGCAACGTGCTGGTGGCGACGCGAAAAAACCTGAGCGAACCGTGGGTCTTTCTTTTCGGGGCCGACTACGATGGGGAGCGGCGGGTGGCGATCGCGGGGATCATGGTCTACCCGACGCAATGGACCGGTCCGTTACCGGGAGATCTCTAGTCCGCGGAATCCCACCTTCGCCGGGCCTAGGGCGGGCCGCCTCCGCCGGCGGATCGTCGCTTTATTGGCTGACGCCTGTCAGCCTCCAGATTCGGCCTGCCAGCCGTACGCTCGGCGGAGGCTGGCGGAGAGGGAGGGATTCGAACCCCCGGTGAGCTTTCGCCCACAGCGGTTTTCAAGACCGCCGCAATAGACCACTCTGCCACCTCTCCGGCGAAGTCCCAAAATAGGGGTCGCGATTGATGGCGCTTGTCGAGCTTTCTTCCTCCCTGTTCCGCTCGATGGCATGCGGGCGGAACACGATGCCAACCCACCCCTCGTGGCGGAGGTCCAGGGACTCTACGGGCCCTTTGCGTTCGCGGAAAAACTGCTGCAGAAAATCTGGCTGCGGGGTGATTTCGACGCGACGCAGGTCACCACCGTCGATGGTCGGAAGCTGCGCATCGCGTATCCGGGAAAGTGGAATCTCCTCGGCGGGCCGGATTTTCGCGGCGCCCGGCTGCGCTTCGGCGAGCCTCCGGGTGGCGAGCTCGAGGGCGATGTCGAGGTGCACCTGCACGCGCGGGATTGGGACGCCCATGCGCACGCCCGCGATCCGGCTTACGACCGTGTGATCCTGCATGTGGTGCTCTTTCCGCCGCCGGCCGGGCACGTGACCCGTCGGGCGGATGGCACCGCGATCGCCGTCGTGGCGTTGCTGCCGGTCCTGCATCGCGGCCTGGAGGAGTTCGCGGCCGACGAGGCGGTCGAGTTGCTCGCCAACCGGCCCCATACCCGGCTGCCGGATGAACTGGGTCGCCTGCCGGAGGCGGAGGTGGACGCGCTGCTGCGGCGGCAGGCGGCGATGCGCTGGCAACAGAAGGTCCGATTTGCCCGGATCCGGGTGCAGGCGCTGGGATGGGAGGGGGCGTGTCATCACGCGGGACTGGAAATCCTCGGCTTCCGTTTCAACCGGGCGCCGATGCTGCGGATCGCGGCGCGGTGGCCACTGGCTGAATGGGTGGCAGGACGGGTGAGGTCCGACGAGGCGTTTGCCGTGGAGGCCGGACGGTGGAGCCTGCAGGGGGTGCG
>JAEUHA010000274.1 GCA_016793535.1 Opitutaceae bacterium
AGTTGCACGCGAACAGTGGAGTGCGCGACCGGAAGCTCCCGACCCTGCGCACCTACGCCGAGAAGTACATCAAGATGACGCCTGACCTTGTCCGCCACGACGGACTCGGCTGGGCCTTCGGCCGCGCCGCCGGCGCCTACGGTCAGATGCACCTGATCAGCCTCATCCTGCAGGGGCTGCGCGACGGTTGGATCGCGGATGACCAGAAGGTCAAGTACTACGACATTCTCCGCCGGCTGTTCATGTTCTTCTACGAGACGTATCTCGACCAGGAACACGGCTTCCTCGATCTCCGCGACGACGAGCGGACCGCCTACTCGCATCACACGACCCGGATGGCGAATTTCGACGCCGCGCGTTATCTCTGCCAGTGGTCGCGTCTCGCCAAGGCGGTACAGATGCCCGCGGGCGCGCCGAAGACGGAGCCGACCCGGACGTCCGGTCGCTTCGTCATTTTCGACAAGTCGAACCGCAAGGAGCAGGGCCTTTTCCTTTACCGCGACGGCGAGTCCGGTCTGCACCTCCAGGTCCCGCTGGTCAGTTCCGGGTCCACGCTCACCAGCGACTCGCTGGCATTCCCGCACTGCCCGGGCATCTTCGACTGGCCCAACAACGTGTATGCGCCGATCATGCTGCCCGAACTCACGTTCGGCGACCAGGTGACCCTGCCGGCATTTTACGGCAAGAATTGCGTCACGGGGCTCGGCCTCCGCAACAGCTTCTATTTCCGCTACGACCAGCCCGAGCTCATCAACCTCAAGGAGGAGTTCGTCAAGGGACTCGGCAGCGTGAAGGTCCAGTGGACGTTCGCCGGCAACAAGATTGGCGTCGAGTTCGCCTACAGCGTGCGCCAGCAGGTCACGCTCGACAAGTTCCGCTACTGCCTCGCGATCGCGGCGCCGCACTCGAAGTACCACGTCGCCGGCGCGCTGACGCTCGGGCCGCAGGGTCATCGTTGCAGCGTGGCCAAGGATGATTTCCAAGCCACCTGGCGCGAAACGGAAGTCGTGAGCGCGGATCCGACCTATCGCACGAACTACGGCAAGGTGCACTACCTGCAGTACCTCGTGCGCGATCATCCGCTGATCATGCGTCCTGGGCACATCTACCGTCTCGCCGTCAACTTCGAGCCCGACGTCGCGCACCTGGACGCGTGAGGGATGTAGCGAGTAGTGGGTAGCGAGTAGCGAGCATCCAGACCCATTGCATGGATATGATCAAGAGGCGCGGTTTTCCGCGCCTTTTTTTGCGCCCACTTTCTACTCGCTACCCGCTACTCGCTACTCGCTACTTTTCTCGTGCTCTCCCGCCGCATCATCCCCTGTCTCGACGTCAACGCCGGCCGCGTCGTCAAGGGCGTGAAGTTTCAAGAACTGCGCGACGCCGGTGACCCTGTGCAATGCGCCAAGGCCTACGACGCTCAGGGCGCCGACGAGCTGGTGTTCCTCGATATCACCGCGTCGAGCGACAACCGCGGGATCATGCACGACGTCGTCGCCGCCACGGCCGAGCAATGCTTCATGCCGCTGACCGTCGGGGGCGGACTCCGGACGGTGGCCGACATCGAGGCGATGCTGAAATCAGGGGCGGATAAAGTCTCCCTCAACACCGCTGCGATCAAGAATCCCGAGCTGATCCGCGCCGCGTCCGATCGGTTCGGCGCGCAGTGCATCGTGGTCGCGATCGACGCCAAACGCGAACCCGACGGCAAGTCCTGGCGCGTCTACACGCATGGCGGACGAAACCCCACCGAGCTCGACGCCGTGGCGTGGGCGCGCCGCGCGGTTGAGCTTGGAGCCGGGGAAATCCTGCTGACCAGCATGGACGCCGACGGCACCCAGGCGGGCTACGATTGCGCGCTCACCCGGGCCGTCAGCGATGCGGTGACCGTTCCCGTCATCGCGAGCGGCGGCGCGGGTACGTTGCCGCATTTCGCCGCCGCGTTGGATGCCGGGCGCGCCAGTGCCGTGCTCGCGGCCAGCCTCTTTCACTTCGGCACGCTCACCATTCCGCAGGTCAAGGCGTACCTGGATTCCCACGGCGTGCCGGTCCGCCGATAGGAGCCCGGCTCCGGCTACGCGTTGATCGCCGGAGCGGCCTCCGGCTCCGGCTCGGGCGAAGGGGGCTTCCCGGCATCGGCTGCGGCCTCGGGAGCTTTCGGCTTGGGTGAACCCACGAGCACGCTCAACTGCTGCTGGACCGCCACGAAGAACTCGGGCGTCAGCTCACCCGCCGGCACCTCGAACATCGCCTTGGTCCGCGCATGCTCGTAACGATTCCGCAATCCGTCCGCCGAACGCCCGCGCGGCTTCAGGAGTTTCTTCCGTTCGAGCATCAGGGCCAGGAACTGCACGAGCCGCGTGTTCTCCGGGGTCGGCTCCGTGGTCGGGTCCGCCAGTGCCACGAAGAGGTTCTCCGCCGTCAGCTTGAGCGCACGGTCGGCATTCTCACCCGCCCGCCGCGGCTTGAAGACGTGCACCCACTTGCAGGCAACGACGCCGCCCGGCGCATACCGCTCGAGGTGCGACTCGAGCACGTCATGACGGAAAATCTCCATCGCCGCACCGATGCGCACGAGATGGCTCGCGACGCGCGCGCCGTCCACGAACGGTTCACCCGAAACGAAGCAGGTCGTCGCGAGCGGCTGAAGGTGCATTTCCATGGCTTTCTTGTTTACTCCCGTGCAACGCGGAAGCTAGCACTTTTCCATCGTTCGCCGGCGCTCCCGGGTTCGTTCCCATTTCCCAATCATGCCTGATTCGACCCACCCGGTGCCCGACGACGTCCTGTTGCTCTGCGTGGACATGCAGCCACGGTTCGTGGCCGCGGTGGAGCATGGCGAACGCATTCGCCGCCGCTGCGAATTCGCACTCGCGGCCGCCCGCGGGCTGGGTTTGCCCATTGCCTTTTCGGAGCAGGTCCCCGCGAAACTGGGCGGGACTGCGCCCGAGCTCCTCGCCGCGGCTCCCGGCGCACCGGTATGGGGCAAGGAAACGTTCAGCGCCCTCGCCGACCCGGTCATCCGACGCGCCCTGGACGATCGCGCGGTGCGTCACCTGCTGATCTGCGGCATCGAAACACCCATCTGCGTTTACCAGACCGCGCTCGACGCGATCGCCAGCGGGATGCAGGCCACCGTGCTGGCCGACGCCGTCGGGGCGCGGCGCAGCGACGATGCCGCGGCCTGCCTGCAGGCGCTCACGCGCGCCGGTGCGCATGTGCTCCCCGCGGAAACGGTGTTTTACGCCTTGCTGCGCGACGTCTCCCATCCGTTCTTCCGCGAGTACACCCGGCTGGTCCGGCACCATCACGACGCTGTCTCCGCGTAGCCCCCTCCCCTCATGCCCGAAGAAACTCCGGTCTACATCGTCCGCGACCTCAAGGCCTTCGACGCCGGCTCCACCGGCCGGCCGTTCTCCAGCGTGTTGGTGGTGAAAAAGCTCGCGGCCAAGACCGCTTCGAACGGCAACGCCTTCTACAGCCTCGAATTCGGCGACCGGACCGGATCGTTCACCTGCACGGTCTTCAACGACAGCCCGGTGTTCGAAGTCCTCAAGGCCGCCGGTGAGGGCGCCGTCGTCCGGCTCGAGGGCAAGATCGACTTCTACCAGGGCCGCCTCTCGCCCCGCCTGACCAAGGCGGCCGCGCTGCCGGAGTCGGAACTCAGTGCGCCCGGCCTGCTGGACAACCTGGTCGAAACGCCTCCCGAGGACGGCGTCGCGCTCTGGCAGGAATTCGAGGGCTTCATCGGTGCCATCGGGCACGACGAACTGCGCATGACGGTGCGGGGTGTGTTCGACGAGATTGGAGAGACGTTCCGTTGGTCGCCCGCGGCCGTCGCCATGCATCACGCCTACCGGCACGGCCTGCTCGAGCATACGGTGCACATGGCGCGCGCCTGCCGGGCATTGCTCCCGCTGTACCAGGAGGTCGACGCCGACCTCGCGCTCGCCGGTATCCTGTTACACGATACCGGCAAGGCGATCGAATACGAAGGCACCCTCGCCACCCGCCGGAGCCGGCGCGGCATCCTCCAGGGCCACGTCGTGCTCGGCTACCAGCTCGCCCGGAAGCACGGCATCAAGGCCCGCCTCGACGCCGACCGGCTCGAGCGGCTCGAGCACATCATCCTGTCACACCAGGGAGAACCCGAGTGGGGCGCGGCCGTCTACGCCGCCACGCCCGAGGCGGTGTTCGTTTCGATGATCGACAACCTCGACGCCAAGATGGGCATGGTGCAACGCGCACTCCGGCAGGCGGCGGGGACCGATGAGTTTTCCGAGCGGCTGCCGGGGCTGAGCGCGCAATTGCTGACGCGGAAGCTTGGCGGGCCGCCCGGCGAAACCTGAGTCGGTTCGCTGGGAGCGCGGACATCCTCGTCCGCTTT
>JAEUHA010000293.1 GCA_016793535.1 Opitutaceae bacterium
GCGCCCTCGCCACCGCACGGAAGGACTACTCGCCCGCGGTTCCGGCGCGCCGATCAGGCCGGAAACCTGCTCTGCGAGAATCCAGTTTCCTTTCGCCTCCGTGTGCTCCTGACTCCTCGCACCCGACGTTCGCCGCGAAGACGCTGCGCGTCCGTCGGGTCAGTTCCCCCTGTGCCGGTCCCGTTTCTTCGCCCCATGAAGCTCCCGTCCGCTGCCTGGTTGATTGCCTGGATCCTGTTGAGTCTATCGCCCCGGTCATCCGCTGAAGCCGCCGCGCCCTCCGCTCCTCCCGCCAGCGGAGCGAACGCCGGCATCATCGAGGGCCGGGTGTTCAATCCCGCCAGCGGCGAATACCTGGGCAACGCCGAGGTGCGCCTCCAGGGCACCGAGCTTCGCGCCGTGACCCAGAGCGATGGGCGCTACCGCCTCGTCAACGTCCCGGCGGGAACCGCGACCGTCGTCGTCAGCTACACGGGCTACGAGTCCGCCACCACCGCCGTGACGGTGGGCGGCGGCGAGGTCGTCGTGCGCAATTTTGACCTCAAGAGCAGCCTGCCGACCGACACCGGCCGGAACGTCGTCGCCCTCGACCGTTTCACCGTCGCCGCCGCCCGCGAGGGCACGGCCAAGGCGATCATGGAACAGCGCTCGGCCATGACGGTGAAGAACGTCGTGGCGACCGACACGTTCGGCGCGATCGTCGAGGGCAACGTCGGCGACGTGCTCCAATATGTGGCCGGCATGCAGGTGATCTACTCGGGCGACGTGCCGTCGACGGTCAGCATGGGCGGCATGGATTCCAAGTACGGCGCGCTGCTGGTCGACGGCGTGCGGACCAGTGGCGCGACGCGGGCGCCGGCGCTGAGCTCCTATTCCGCGTACGCCACCGACACGATCGAGATCAACAAGACGAACAGCGCCGACATGGACGCCGATGCGCCGGCGGGCTCGATCAACATGCGCAGCAAGAGTGCGTTTCAGCGCAAGGGCCGGTTCTTTTCGTGGGAGACCTACGCGATCTACAACACCCACAACCCGCTCACGCTGGGCAAGGTCAACGGCCCCAACGACGGCGAGAGCCGGCCGCTCAATCCGTCCCTGGTGCTCGACTACTCCGACGTCTTTCTCGACGGCAAGCTGGGCGTGGTCATGAACCTGGCCGAGACCAATTCCACCAGCGGATCCGGCTTCCTGAATTTCACGTACAACCCGTTGCCCCCGGCGACGACCCCGCAGCCGACCGTGATCACCGGTCTCCAATGGGGCAAGGGCGCCATCATCCAGAAGCGCCGCGGCGGCGGGCTGAACCTCGAGTACAAGCTCACTCCGCAGCTCACGGTCGCGTTGCGCGGCCAGGCGAGTTGGGAGGACGCCCGCAACTACAACAAGAACTTCGCGATCACGGCCACGCGGGCGACCCTCGGCGCGGGTTCAAGCGACCTCGTGTTCATCGGCGTGCCCACGGCCAACAACGTCAACCGCTTCAACCTCGCCGGCGGCCTCACGCACCGGATCCGGAACACCCACTCGTTCTCGCCGCAGCTCTTCTACGAGGGCAAGCGGCTCACGCTCGATGCCACCCTCGCCTACAGCCGCCTGGGCGAATACCGCCGCAATCTGCGCGCGCAGGGGCCGATGGATGACGAGGTCGGATCGGCCAACCTGCAGTTGTTCGGCGTCGGCTGGACCGCGCGACGCTCCGGCCGCGACGAGACCGCGTTCGACTTCCAGCAGACCGCCGGTCCCGACCTCTACGTGCTGAACAACTGGCGGGCCACCAGCCTGACCAACAACATCGTGCGGGCGCCGAACGAGCCGACCACGAAAAACCTGCTCGCCCAGATCAACGCGAAGTACGCCCTGGACTGGACCTATCCGACTTTCTTCAAGGCCGGACTGAAGAGCACGGCGGCGAATTTCTACAGCATCACCGGCAGCTACTCCTGGACCTACGTCGGTCCGACCGGCGACCGCCTGCAGGCCGACCTGCCCGTCACCGTCGCACCCTTCAATCCCTTCACCGGCGGCAACATCTTTGACCGGCAGATTCCCTTCCCCGACCGCCACGCCATCGGCGTCATCCAACGCCAGCACCCCGAGTATTTCATTCCCAACCCGGCCAATCTCACCGCCGCCGGCAACCTGCAGCCGGAACGTTCCGCGCGCGAGTACATCGACGCGGGATACTTCCTCGCGAACAGCCGGTTCGGCCGCCTGATGGTGCAGGGCGGCGTCCGGTACGAGAAGACCGAGAATGAAGGCAAGAGCTACGAGCGGAACGTGCTGAAGAAGCGCCAGGGCGACTACGCCGACACGTTCTTCAGCGGCGCGGTCCGCTACCGTTTCACCGACAAGCTCATGGCGATCGCCTCGTTCAGCCAGTCGATCCAGCGCGCCAACCTGAACAGCCTGTCCGGCGTGCTCTCGGTCAACGACACCACCCGCACCGGCACCCTGCCGAATCCCGAACTCAAGCCGGAACACGGCAACAACTACTCGATCCGGGTCGAGCAGTACTTCGAACCGGCGGGTACGTTCTCGGTCGGCGTGTTCCAGTTCGACATCAGCGATCTGCACCGCTCGGTCACCGGCCTCCGCGCCGAGAGCATCGGCCTGGGCGACGACTACCCGGGGTACACGTTCACGGCGCTGTCCAATGTCGGCGACTTCACGAACAAGGGCATCGAGTTTGCCTACAGCCAGCAGCTCGTCTTCCTGCCCGGGGTCTTCAAGGGCCTGGGCGTTTTCGCGAACTACAATCAGTTCACGCGCAGCGATCCCGAGCTGGCCTACCGCGCCGCGCCGAAGACCGCGTCGGGCGGTGTCTCGTTTCGCTATCGCCGGCTGAACGTCGCGGTCCGCGCGGCGTGGAGTTCCGAGGCGCTCGAAAACGCCACCGGCTACCTGCCCGCGTACCTGTTTCTCGGCACGAGCCTCAACTTCCGCCTGACGGAACGAACGTCACTCACCGTCACCGGCCGCAATATCACCAACCAGGCCCGCTACGTCTACGTGCGCAACCAGCGCGGCCTGCTCAACCAGTTCGAGATCCAGGGCGCGAGCTGGGTCTTCGGCGTAAAGGGAGTTTTCTAGGCGGGTGCAGCGCACCGCCGCCTGAGCGGCAGCGCAAGTAAACGGACGACAGGATGAGCAGGATTTACAGGATGGACCCATGCAAACCTTCACCCCTTCCCGCCGCGGCTTTTTGAAAACCGTCGGGCTCGGCACGGCGACGCTGGCGTATGGTCAGCGGGTGTTCGGCGCGACGCCGCCGACCCTGGCGACCCAAAGCGGACCCGTGGGGGGCGTGATGCCGGATGCGATGCTCGAAAAGTACCTCGACGGACTGGCCTTCGCGGCACTGGACCGGCGGCAGGCCGCGTACGACGCCCTCAAGACGCCGGAACAGATCCGCGCCTACCAGACGAAACTCCGGGCCTTCTTCGTGCAGCAGCTCGGCGGATTTCCTGAACGGACCCCGCTAAACGCGCGCGTGGTCGGCCAGGTTCAGGGCGATGGCTATCGCATCGAGAAGGTGATTTACGAGAGCCTGCCCGGTTACCTGGTCACGGCGAACCTCTACCTCCCCTCCACCCCGGGGCCGTATCCCGGCGTGCTCTTCTCCTGCGGCCACAGCGCCAACGGCAAGGCGATCGACACCTACCAGCTGGCGTGCGCGCTGATGGCGCGCAACGGCCTCGCCGTGCTCAGCTACGACCCCGTGGGCCAGGGCGAGCGACGCCAGTACCTTTCGGGCAGCGAAAAACCCGTCTACGGTCCGACGCAGGAACACCATTTGCTCGGGCTGCGCTGCCGGCTCACCGGGATCGAAGTGGCGCGGTTTTTCATCTGGGACGGCATGCGCGGCATCGACTACCTGCAGAGCCGCCCGGACATCATCCGCGATCGCATCGGCGCGACGGGCAACTCGGGCGGCGGCACCTTGACATCCTACCTGATGGCGCTCGACGAACGGATCGCGTGCGCGGCACCCAGTTGCTACCTGACCGGATTCCGGCGGCTCTACCAGACGATCGGGCCGCAGGACTACGAACAGAACATCTACGGGCAGATCGAGGGCGGGCTCGACCACGCGGACTACGTGCTGCTGCGCGCGCCGCGACCCACGCTGATGTGCGTGGCGACGCAGGACTATTTCGACATCCAGGGCGCGTGGGATATTTTCCGCCAGTCAAAGCGGATCTACACGCGGCTCGACGCGCCCGAGTCGGTCGAGCTGGTCGAGACCGACGAAAAGCACGGTTTCTCCATCCGCCTCCGCGAAGGCGCGACGCGCTGGATGCGGCGTTGGCTGCTCGGGGTCGACGCGCCCGTACGGGAGGCGCCGATCAAGCTGCCGGAGGAAAAGAGCCTGCTGTGCACGCCCGAGGGACAAGTCCTGCGCGTGGCCGGAGCCCGCTCGCTCTTCGACCTCCTGGCCGAGGTGGAAAAGCGCGCCCAGCCGCGGCGGCCGACGCCCGCGGGCATTCGCACCGCCACGGGCATCCGCGCCGCGGCCGCCCTGCCGCCGGTCCGCCCTGAAACGCGCGGCGCCGTCACCTGGCAGGGCCGCGCCGGCGAACACGTGATCC
>JAEUHA010000321.1 GCA_016793535.1 Opitutaceae bacterium
GCCGCGACGTCATTCTCGTTCGTCATCACCGCATCGAGGACGTCCGCCTCATTCTCGGAAAGATCCGCCCACCGGAACTCCGGCCGGCGCTTCTGCGCCCGCAGGTGGTCGATGCACGTCGTCACCGCAATCCGCGACACCCAGTGCGGAAAGGGTACGGCACCCTGATATTGTCCCAAGCGTGTAAACATCTTCAGAAATATCTCTTGGGCGAGATCCTCCTCGGCCACCCGCCGGGGCAGGTGGGAGCGCACAATCCGAATGACCAACGGGTAAAGATGTTCGACCAATTCACGCGCGGCCGCCTGATCGCGCTGGCGCACCCGATCGAGGCAGCCAGCCAGATCAAACGGCGGCACGTCGTCGTCAGGCATGGGCGAATGGATGCAAGGTCATGCACGTCACGCAAGACGTGCGTTGCTCCGGCGGGTTACGTAGGAATCCCCTGGATGGAGCGGACCCTTGACTTTAGGGGGTTCGGGTCGCTACCAAAGCAGTCGCTCATGCACGTTTTGCTGCCGGCTTCGCTTCGACTTACCATCGCGCACGACCTCTGAGGACGCCGCCTAGCGGCCGGTCGTGCGTAGGCCCGTTTGCAGCTGTCGCCGCCCCGCCGCGGCGTGAATAGCCCGACCGGTTTTCCGGTTGGGAAAGCCGTCAGCCACCCATCCTTACTTTATTGTCAGTCGATTCTTCGGTCATGCAATCAGCTCCCGTCACGAAATACCGGCCGTTTCCGCCGGTTCACCTGCCTCAGCGCCAGTGGCCCAACCGCACCCTCTCCCGCCCGCCCATCTGGTGCAGCGTGGATCTCCGCGATGGCAACCAGGCGCTCGCCCAGCCGATGAGTGTGGCCGAGAAGCTCGAGTACTTCGACTTGCTGGTCCGGATCGGCTTCAAGGAGATCGAGGTGGGTTTCCCGAGCGCCTCGCAGATCGAGTTCGATTTCTGCCGGCGCCTGATCGAGGAAAACCGGATCCCGGACGACGTCGCGATCCAGGTCCTCTGCCAGTGTCGCGAGGAACTGATCACCCGCAGCATCGAGGCGCTGCGGGGGGCGAAGAACGCGATCTTCCATCTCTACAACTCGACCTCGCCGGCGCAGCGGAAATACGTCTTCAACGCCACCCGCGCGGACATCGTGAAGATCGCCACCCAGGGCACCGCCTGGGTGAAACAGCACGCCCGGCCGCTCGTGGCCGCCGGCACGAAGCTGCGGTTCGAGTATTCGCCCGAGAGCTTCACCAGCACGGAGCTGGAGTTCGCGCTCGAGATCTGCGAGGCCGTGACCGACGTCTGGCAACCGACCGTCGCGGACAAGATCATCCTCAACCTGCCCGCCACCGTCGAGTACGCGACGCCCAACGTCCACGCCGACCAGATCGAGTGGATGTGCACCCACCTCACCCGCCGCGACCGCACGCTCATCTCGCTGCACACTCACAACGACCGCGGCACCGGCATCGCCGCCACCGAGCTGGCCCTGCTCGCCGGCGCGGACCGCGTCGAAGGCACGCTGTTCGGCAACGGGGAGCGGACCGGCAACCTCGACGTCGTCACCGTCGCGCTGAACCTCTACACGCACGGCATCCACCCCGGCCTGGATTTTTCGAACATCAACGAAATCCGGGAAGTCTACGAGCGCACGACCCGGCTGGAGGTCCCGCCGCGCCAGCCGTACGCCGGCGAGCTGACGTTCACCGCGTTCAGCGGCTCGCATCAGGACGCGATCAAGAAGTCCTGGGCGGTGCAGAAGCCGGACGAACCCTGGGACGTGCTCTATATTCCGATCGACCCGGCCGACATCGGCCGGAGCTACAAGGCGATCATCCGGATCAACGCCCAGTCCGGCAAAGGCGGCGTCGCCTACGTCCTCGAAAACGAGTTCGGCTACACCCTCCCGAAGCTCATGCACAAGGAAATCGGCCGCATCATCAATGATGTCGCCGACGCCAAGGGCACCGAGCTGCAGCCGGCGGACATCCACGATGTCTTCCGGCGCGAATACCTCGAGCGCACCGCGCCGGTCGCGCTGCAGCATTTCAAGACCACCGAGCGCGACAGCGCCGTGAAGTGCGAGGCCGCGCTCACGATCGACGGCACGACGTTCACCCTGACGGGCGATGGCAACGGCCCGATCGACGCGTTCACGCACGCGCTCGCCACGACGCCGCTGCCGAAGTTCGAGGTCCTCAGTTACTCCGAACATTCGCTCGGCCAGGGTTCGGAGGCCCGGGCCGTGAGCTACATCCAGATCAAGACCGAGCGTAACCACACGCTCTACGGCGCCGGCATCGACACCAACATCGAACTCGCCTCCATCAAGGCGATCGTCAGCGCCCTCAACCGTGCGCTGGCGCGGAAAGCCTGATCACGCATCGGCCCCCACGAACGCCCGCCTTTCCGGCGGGCGTTTTTTCGTGCCGGCACGCCGGCGAGAAAGGCGGTAGAGCTTCACGTCCCGACGCGTCGCGCGGGAAAACCGTTCCCACAGTACTTCCTTGAACCCACCGCGGCTCGAGCGCGCTGCGCCACGCCTCCGCCCTCCACCCTACCAGCCGTCGCCCCGGGTCTTCGTCCGGATGCGGACGAGGAACATATCGGCCGTGATGTACAGCGTCCCGCCGTCGTCGCCCCAGTTGCAGTTCGCGGTCGCCTCGCCGGTATTGAGCCGGCCCAGCAGTTTCCCCGCGGGCGAAATCACGACGATGCCACCCGGCGCGCTCGACCAGACATTGCCGTCGCGATCGACCTTCAAGCCGTCCACCAGGCCCTTTGCGCCCCCGGCGCGCAGCGGCTGCGCATCGAAGAACGTCCGCTCGCGTCGGATCGTGCCATCGGCCGCCACATCGTACGCGACGATCCGGGTCGCCTTCGCATCACTCACGCCCACGTACAGCGTCTTCTGATCGGGAGAGAACGCGATCCCGTTGGGATACGTGAGGTCCTTCGTCAGCAGCGTCACCTTGCCGTCCTGGCCAACCCGATACACGCCGTTGAACGGCAGCTCCTTCAACGGCGAGTTGTTCACGCCTTCCAACCCGTACGACGGATCGGTGAAATAGATGTCGCCGTTGCGCGCCAGGGCGAGGTCGTTCGGACTGTTGAAGCGCTTCCCCTCGAACCGGTCCGCCAGCGACGTGAAGCGGCCGTTCTCGTAGCGCGCGACCCGCCGCTCGCCATGCTGGCACAGCAACAGCCGGCCCTGGGCGTCCTTCGCCAGGCCATTGCTGCCGGGCTCCCTGAAACCCGGCGTCGGTGTCAGCAGGCCGCTCGGCTTCAAAAAGACCTCCGCCTTCGTCATCCCCGGCTTCCACCGGTACGCGACGTTTTCCGGCACGTCCGAGAACACGAGTTCGCCGTTCAGCCACACCGGGCCCTCGGACCAGGTGAAGCCTTCGGCGAGTTTTTCGAGCGTTGCGTCCGGCGCGACGAGCCGGTCGAACGCAGGATCGAGCCGCTCGACGCGGCCCTGGAACGGATGGGGTTTTTCAGCGGGCATGGCGGGGGAAGTCAGCGCGGCGGCGATCACCAGCAGCGGGAGAGGAAGAGGCGATTTCATGGGGTATGGATCCGACTGTTCAGCGACGGATCGGAATGACAAACTGGAATGCGCGGCAAATGTGTTCCCGGCGGCCGGGAAGGCCGCGCTCCCAGCAACGGACCGGCCGCCGCGGGAATCTTTGACGAACGCACCGCTCCCTTGCACGTTCCCCGGACGCGCATGAAATTCACGCCCGCCCGCCCGCCGCTCACCGGTGAGACGCTCGCCACGCTCACGGAGCGGCTGCGCGCGCACGGCGAGCCGGCCTTCCGGGCGAAGCAGATCCTCGACTGGCTGTACAAGAAGCGGGCCCGCAGCTGGGACGAGATGACCAACCTGCCCAAGCCGCTGCGTACCTGGCTGGCGGATACGTTCGAGCTGATGCCGGCGGCCCTCGTGCTCAACAAGCAGTCCGAGGACGTGACCGACAAGCTGCTGCTCGAACTCGGCGACGGTGCGCTGATCGAGACGGTGATCATCCGGGCGCCGCAGGAGGGCGTCGGCGTGGAGCACTCGCGCAAGACGATCTGCATCTCCACCCAGGTGGGCTGCGCGATGGGCTGCGTCTTCTGCGCCAGCGGGCTCGCCGGACTCAAGCGGGACCTCAACGCGGGCGAGATCGTCGCCCAGCTGCTGCAGGTCTGCTACCGCGAGGACGTGCGCACGCCCCGCGCCCGCATGGAGCTCGCGTCGTTCGACAACATCGTCGTCATGGGCATGGGCGAACCGCTCGCCAACTACGATGCGCTGATCCGGGCGCTGACGATCCTCAACGCCGACTGGGGCCTCGGCTTCGGCGCCCGCCGGATCACGATTTCCACCAGCGGACTGGTCCCGAAGATCCTCAAGCTGGCCGAGGAGCCGCTCGGCTTCCGGCTCGCGATCTCGCTGCACGGCGTCACCGACGAGGTCCGCGAAAAGATCATGCCGGTCAACAAGGCCTATCCGCTCGCCAAGCTCGTCCCGGCGATCCGCGAGTTCACCGCCAAGCACGGCCGGATGGTCACCCTCGAGTTCATCCTGATCGAGGACGTGAACGACGCGCTCACCCAGGCCGAGAAACTGCGCGACCTCGCCCGCGACCTGCACGCGCACGTGAACCTGATTCCGTACAACACCGTGGCCGGGCTGCCGTGGAAGCGGCCGAGCCTCACGCGCCAGGAACGGTTCGCCGACGTCCTGCGCGCGGCACGCGTATCCGTGACGCTGCGACGCGAGAAGGGCCACGATATCGACGCCGCCTGCGGCCAGTTGCGGCTGCGGACCGAGAAGGAGCGCGAGACCACGGGCGCCGCGATCTCCGCCGCGTAGGGCCGGCATGGACGCGTTCGCTCCGCTCTGGCCGGCCGTCCGTTTCGGGCTGCTGCTGGCCGGCTTGCTCCTGCCGGGCGCCGCGCTCCTGTCTGCACTCCGACTGCCGCGCACCCTCGCCACGTGTTTCGCCGGGTCCGCGTTCGCCCTGTATCTAACGGTCCTCGCGCTTCAGTTGACCGGGACCCGGATCACGCCCACCACGCTTTCGGCCGGGCTGCTGGTGGTCTCCCTCGGTTCCGTTCTGGTGCGTCGCCTGGGGCTGGAGCGGCGTGGTCCCGGGCCGCGGCACGACCTGCCCAACGGCGAGCAGGCGCCGCCGCGCCCGGGCCAGCCGCCGGGGGACGGGCTGCGTGAGCTTCAGGACAGCCGATCGACGGAGCCGGGCGGGCGGTTCGCGCCGTTTACGTCCATGGGACCGTGGACGGTGCTCTATGCACTGTTCTGGGCGGCGGTGATTTTCCGGGCCGCGAGCGAGCCGCTGGCGGGACCGGATGTGGAGTTCCGGTGGGGCTTTCTCGCGGAGCAGATGCTGCGGCTCGGCTCGCTGGATTTCTATCCCCCGCGTTCGGCCACAGATTTCGCGTCCTACTTCTGGGCGGAGAGCATCCCGCCGGGTGCCGCCACGCTGCACGCCTGGGCCTATGCCTGCGCCGGGGCGCCGAGCGCCGCCTGGACGCTGCCCGGGGTCGTGCTGCAGGTGGCGGCGTTGCACGAACTGCTCTGGCACACCGCACATCGGATCGGCGGGGTCCCGGCGGCCCGTTACGCGTGCCTGGCCGCGGCGGCCTGCCCGCTGCTCGTCTGGTCGATCCTGATCGGCCAGGAAACCGGGCTTACCGCGCTGGCGCTGGTCGGCATCCTTTACAGCGGGGGGCGCTGGAGCGACACCCGACGTCCGGCCTGGGCGGCGTTGACGGCGCTCTTTGCCGTCCTGGGCGGCGCGGCGCGCGAGTACGGCCTGGTTTTCACGGCCCTGGGCGGCCTGGCGTTGATCGGCGGGAGGGCAAACCGCCCCGCGTGGCTCGCTTTCCTCGGCTTCGCGAGCGTGGGGCTCGTCTGGCCTCTGCGGGTCTGGGTTTTGACGGGCAATCCCGTGTTCAGCCTGTCGGTCGGCGGCTTGTTTCCCGTCAACGCCCGCTTCCTCGACTGGATTACCTACGACGCAGCCGCGTTTGGCGGGGTGCTCAAGACGGCCGCCGGCTGGCTCGACCTGGCCCGCTACGGGCTGCTGTTCGCACCGACGGCGGTCGCGGGCTGGGTGATCCTCGCGGTGGCCGCGGGACGCCGGGTCCGCGGGGCGGCCTTCACCGTCATCAGCGTCGCCGCCGTCCTCACCCTGTGGGCAGTCTCGGTCCGCTTCACGAATGGCGGCCTGTTCTATTCGCTCCGGGTTACCAGCCCCGCGCTGGCGGTGGGGGCACTGGCCGCCGGAATCGGGATGGCGGCCTTCGTCCGGTCGTCGCCCCGCCGGGAACGGGGAGTGGCAGGCGTCACCCTCGTCGTCGTGCTCGCTCTCCTGCCCGCAGTCCTTGCCCTCCCGCAAAACCCCTGGCGCGGGGGGTGGTCGAGCTGGCCCGCCGTCGCCCGGCCGGCCCCGCCGGGCCTCGGGCTCGACGATGCCACGGTTGCGCTGGTCGTGGGCGCGCAGGCGGGAGCCGTTCCCTCGGGGTCGGTCCCTGGGGCGGTGGTGCTGGCGGACTCCCCCGGGTTTCAGCGGCGGTTTCTGCCGGTGGGCGTTCGCGTAATCCCCCCTTGGAGTCCGCAGGCCGCATGGCTTTTCGATCTCGGCCTGCCGCCCGCCGAGGCAGTGCGACGCTGGCGGGAATCCGGGGTCAGCCACCTCGTGATCACCAAGTGGCAGACTCATCTGGACTACTTCAATCAGCGCTCCCGCTGGAACCGCCCCCCTTTCCAGGTGCAGTTGATCGGCGAAACGTCCGCCACGGCGGTCTTTTCGATCCGGGCGGTCGAATAGTCTGGCGGCCGGCGCCGGGACGTGGCCGTTTTCGCTTGCGCACCCGCGTCCGCCTCATTTTTTCCGCACGCTCCGGGTGTGTACGACTGACGGAACCTCTTCCGGCCAGCTGGTCTCACCCGCTCATCCCCTCCCTGCTTCGCCCATGATTGAAGTCAAAGGTCTCGTCAAAACCTACGGTCCCAAACGCGCAGTCGACGGCGTCACCTTCACGGTCAAACGCGGCGACATCCTGGGCTTCCTCGGCCCCAACGGCGCGGGCAAGTCGACCACGATGAAAATGATCACCGGCTTCCTGCGGCCCGATGCCGGGACCGCCAAGGTCGACGGCGTGGATGTGACGGTCGATCCCGTGGCGGTGAAGAGCAAGCTCGGCTACCTGCCGGAAAGCGCGCCCGCTTATCCGGAGATGACGGTGGAGGAGTTCCTCGGGTTCATCGCCGACGTCCGCGGCTTCCGTTCCCCCGACGCGAAGGCCGCCCAGGTCGACCGCGCGATCAAGCTCACGCACCTCAACCCGGTCCGGAAGCAGACGATTGAGACGCTCTCGAAGGGCTTCAAGCAGCGCGTCGGGTTTGCGCAGGCCCTGCTGCACGATCCGGCGGTGCTCATCCTCGACGAGCCCACGGACGGTCTCGACCCGAACCAGAAGAACGAAGTCCGCTCGCTCATCAAGAGCATGGCGGTGGAGAAGGCCGTGATTCTCTCGACCCACATCCTCGAGGAAGTCGACGCCATCTGCAATCGGGTGATCATCATCTCGCAGGGCAAGGTCGTCGCCGACGAGACGCCCACGCAGCTCCGGGCCCGCAAGCCCG
This sequence comes from Opitutaceae bacterium, assembly GCA_016793535.1. Lineage (GTDB taxonomy): Bacteria > Verrucomicrobiota > Verrucomicrobiia > Opitutales > Opitutaceae > ER46. The sequence continues at coordinate 7,652 of JAEUHA010000321.1, forward strand.
GCGCGCGCATCGACGAGATCTTCCGCGAGCTCACCCGCGGCGACATCTGATCCTGCCGTAGCGAGTAGTGGGTAGCGAGTAGCGAGCATCCTTCGATTGCCAACGCTTCAGGCTACCAGATCCGCAACTACTCGCTGCCCGCTCCTCACCACTCACTCCTTTTCGTCATCCCCATGCGCCAAATCGTTCCGATCTTCAAACGCGAGTTCCTCGGCTACTTCCGGTCGCCGGTCGCCTACGTGTTCCTGATCGCCTTCCTCGTCATCTCCGTGTCGCTGGCGTTCTCCCGCTACGGCGGGTTTTTCCGCGCCGGCGTCGCCGGAATGGAGAGTTACTTCACGTTCTTCCCCTGGCTCTTCATGTTCATCGTGCCCGCCGTCGGCATGCGGCTCTGGTCCGAGGAAAAGCGCGCCGGCACGGTCGAGCTCCTCTTCACCCTGCCCGTCACCACCCTCGAGGCGGTGCTCGGAAAATTTCTCGCCGGCTGGGCCTTCCTCGCGCTCGCGGTCGTGCTCAGTTTCCCAATGGCGCTCACGGTGGGCTACCTGGGCGATCCGGATTGGGGCGTGATCTTCACCACGTACGTGGGCGCGATCCTGATGGCCGGCGGCTACCTCGGGGTCTGCGCGCTGACCTCGGCGCTCACGAAGAACCAGGTCATCAGCTTCGTGCTGAGCCTCGGCGTGTGCGCGATCCTGCTGTTCCTCGGGTTCAGCAGCTTCACCGATACGCTCGAGGGCGTGCTGCCGATGGCGTTCGCCGATGCCCTGGCGAATTTCAGCTTCATCACTCACTTCGACGCCTTCACCAAGGGCATCATCGATCCCAAGGACGTGATCTTCTTCCTCTCGCTGATGGGATTCACGCTCTTCCTGAACGTGGTCGCCCTCGAGCGCTGATCCTCCCCGCCACGACCTGAAGCGCGCAGACACAAAGGTCCGCAAGGATGCCACGCAGCAGTCCCCGTCACGCTCCCGGCTCCACCCTTCGCGTCTTCGCGCTTAATCTCCCTCCCCTTCCACCTTTCCGCTCCCGCCCATGAAATTCGGCAGCAAGTCCCTCACCATTGTTCTCCTCCTGATCGGGCTCGTGCTCGTCAACTACCTCGCGTCGTCGATCCCGGTGCGAATCGACGCCACCGCCGAGTCGATCTATTCTCTCTCGAGCGGCACCAAGACCATGCTGGGCAAGATCGAGGAGCCGGTCTCCATCGACCTGTACTTCTCCAAGGACGCCAGCGGCCTGCCCATCGCCTACAAGAACTACGCCGCCCGCGTGCAGGAGATGCTGCGGCAGTACGTCCGCGCCTCGCGCGGCAAGCTCGCCTTCAACGTGATCAATCCCCGGCCGGACACGCCCGAGGAGGAAAAGGCCACCGCCTCCGGACTCACCCCGCAGGTCGCGCAGCAGGGCGGCGATCCGTTCTATTTCGGCCTGATTGTCACGCAGGCTGACCAGCAGAAGACGATCCCCGCCTTCACGCCGCAGCGCGAACAGTTCCTCGAGTACGACCTTTCGAAGCTGATCTTCAGCGTGCAGCAGCTCGACAAGCGCAAGCTCGGCCTGCTGACCAGCCTCCCGCTGCAGGGCACCAGCCCGCAGGAGATGCAAATGATGATGATGATGCGCCGGCAGCCGCAGCCTTCGCAGATGATCACGACCGAGCTCGAACAGTCGTTCCAGATCATCGCCGTCGATCCGTCCGCCACCGAACTCCCCGCCGGTCTCGATGTGCTCGTCGTGGCGCACCCGCAGGGCGTTTCGCCCAAGCTGCAGTTCGCCATCGACCAGTTCCTGCTCGGCGGCAAGCCGGTCTTCCTCGCCGTCGACCCCGCGTCGCAGCACTTCAAGCGGCAGAGCAATCCGCAGCAGGCCATGATGGGCGGCGGACCGCAGAACGTCTCGAGCGACCTGCCCGCGCTGCTCGGCGCCTACGGCATCCAGTACGACGCCCAGAAGGTCGTCGGCGACATCGAGAACGCCACGCAGGTCCAGACCGGCGGCGGCGGCATCGCGCGTTACCCGATCTGGCTCAGCCTGCGGGGCAAGGACGCGTTCAACGCCAAGTCGATGCCCACGGCCCAGATCAATTCCGCCATGTTCATCGAATCCGGCAGCATCGCGAAGAAGGAGGGCGCCGACGTCACGTTCACCCCGCTCGTCGAGACGTCCGCCCAGGCCGGTGATGTCGCGAGCATGATGCTCCAGTTCGCCCAGCCCGACGACGTCGCGAAGCAGCTGACGCCCAGCGGCAAGAAGACGATCGCCGCGCTCGTCACGGGCAAGTTCAAGACCGCCTTTCCCGACGGCGCGCCCAAGGACGAGAAACCCGCCGACGACGCCGCCAAGAAGGACGAGGCAAAGAAGGAGGCGCCGAAGCCCACCGAGTTCCTGAAGGAGTCGAAGGGCACCTCGACTCTGTTCGTCGTCGCCGACACCGACTGGCTTTTCGACGACTACAGCGTCCGCAAGTTCAACTTCTTCGGCCAGACCGCCGCCGAGCCGTTCAACGACAACCTCGCGTTCGCGGCGAATGCGATCGAGTTCCTCGGCGGCTCGCAGGACCTGATCTCGATCCGCGGCAAGGGCACGTCGCTCCGGCCGTTCGACGTGGTGCGCAAGATGGAGGCCGAGGCCCAAAAGCAATACCAGGCCAAGCTGACCGAACTCGATGCGCGCCTGCAGCAGGTGCAGACGAAGTTGAGCGAGCTGCAGACCAAGAAGGGCGAGGGCAACCGGCTCATCGCCACGCCCGAAATGGCCAAGGCGATCGAGGACTTCCAGAAACAGCAGGCCAAGATGCGCGGCGAACGCCGTGAGATCCGCCGCGCCCTGCGTGAGGACATCGACCGCCTCGAGAACCGGCTGCTGCTGGTCAACCTCCTCGCCACCCCGCTCCTCGTGGGCGTGTTCGGATTCCTGTTCTACCGCAATCGCAAGAACTGATCCTCCTCCCTGGCAGCGCGGGCGCCCCCGCCCGCCCCTTCCTCCCGCCTTTCGTTTTCCAACCTTCCGACCCGTCCGCGATGAAACTGAAGACCCTGCTCGTTTCCGTCCTCGTCCTCGCCGCTCTCTCGGTGGCAGCCTACATCGCCCGCCGGCCCGCGCCGCCACCTTCCACCGACGCCCGCATCAGTCAGCCGCTCGTCGAGCGCGCCGCGATCGAAAAGGCCGCCAAGCTCAAGCTCAGCGACACGGGCAAGTCCGTGGAACTCGTGCGCCAGACCGACGGCACGTGGCGTGTCGCGTCCTACTTCGACCTGCCGGCCGACTTCGGCAAGCTGTCCGGCTTCGTCAGCAGCCTCACCGACGCCAAGATCCAGCGCCTCGTCACGAGCAGCGCGGAACGCATCGGCCGGCTCGAGTTCAAGGATACGAAGATCGAGCTGCTCGACGCCTCCGACAAGGCCGTGTTCTCCGTCACCCTCGGCAAGAACGCCGAAGTCGGCGGCGGCCGCTACGTCCGCTTCGGCGACGAGCCCAAGGCGTACCTCGCCAACCTGACCGCCTGGCTCGATGTCGAGGCGAAGAACTGGGCGAACTCGGAGCTGATCAACGTGAAGGCGGACGACATCGCCCGGGTGGAAATTCCCTTCGCCGAAGGCGGCCCCGTCACGCTGACGCGCGCCAAGAAGGAGGATGCGTGGACCTCCGAACAGACGCCCGCGGGCCAGCGCGTGAAGGCCGACAAGGTCTCCACCGTGCTGAGCTCCGTCGGTGCGATCCGTTTTTCGGATTCGACGCCGCTCGACGATGCCAACGCCGCCGCCGCCAAGGCGAACCAGCGCACGATCAAGCTCACGACCTTCGACCAGAAGACGATCACCGTCGCGATGGGCCGGAAGCCCGAGGAAAAGAAGCTCAAGGCGCCCGCGGCCGACGCCAAGACGGGACCGGCCGCCCTCGGCAGCGTGGCCGACCTGGTGAAGAAGGACGAAAAGAAGGACGACGCGAAAAAAGACGACGCCAAGCCGCTCGCCCCCGAGTTCGAGACCGTTCCCGCCGGGCCGGTGTTCGCCTTCATCGCGTCGAGCGAGGCGTCCGCCCCGGTGAACGCCGCGATGCAGAAACGCGCGTATCAGATCTCCGACTACGTCTTCACCGGCCTGCCGCAGAAGGTGGACGAGTTGTTCGAGCCCGTCCCGCCGGCCCCGGCCCCCGCGCCAGCGCCCGCCCCCGTCGCTCCCAAGCAGTAAGGGAGTCGGCGCGATCCCTGTAGG
>JAEUHA010000399.1 GCA_016793535.1 Opitutaceae bacterium
CAGTCCGCTGCCGTTCTTCGATCCGATCTATTCGGAGCGCGTCCTGCCGTACGGCTTTCCGAAGCTGGAGTCGCCCAGCAACCGCAAGTTCTACGAGCACTTCGTCGCGAACCCGACGCAGTTCACCGAGAACGAAAACACCACCTATCGGAACCAGGTCACCGCGTCGAAGGTGTCGAAGGAGGTCGTCTCCGCGGTCTACCTGCGGGGCGACGTGGCGTTCATCGACCGGCGACTGAAGCTGGTGGGCGGGTTGCGGGCCGAGCAGACGAACGTGACGGCCGCCGGTCCGTTGACCGACCTGACCCGCAACTATCAGCGCGACGCCTCCGGTCGCATCGTCCGCAACGCCGCCGGCACCCCGGTGCCAATCGTGGCGAACACCAACTCGCTTGCGTATTCGCAGCTGACGTTCATCGACCGCGGCGCTGAAACCGCGAAGGAGTACCTGCGGCTCTTCCCCAGTCTCAACGCGAGCTTCAACGTCCGGGAAAACCTCATCGCCCGCGCCGCGTACTACCAGTCGGTGGGCCGGCCGAATTTCATCCAGTATTCGGGCGGTATCACGCTGCCCGATACGGATGCGCCACCGAGCAACAACAACCGGATCGTGGTGAACAACGCCGCGATCAAGGCGTGGCAGGCGCAGACGTTCACCGTCCGGCTGGAGCGTTACTTCGAGGGCGTCGGGCAGGTCTCGCTGGGTGCGTTCCGGCGCGACTTCGAGAATTTCTTTGGCGCGACCGTCTTCAATGCGACGCCGGAGTTCCTGGCCCTCTACGACCTCGATGCGGCGACGTACGATCCGTTCGACGTGCAGACGCAGCACAACGTGCCTGGGAAGGTCCGGACGCAGGGCCTCGACTTCAGCTACAAGCAGGCGCTGACGTTCCTCCCGCGCTGGGCGCGCGGCGTGCAGGTCTTCGCCAATGCGAGCGCGCAGCGGCTGCTGGGGGATGAGACGGCGTCGCTGGCGGGCTTCATTTCCCGCAGCGGGAGCTGGGGCGTGAGCCTGACGCGCGAGAAGTACAACGCGCGCGTGAACTGGAATTACCGCGGCCGCCAGCGCAACGCGCCCGTCACGGGCGTCGGGATCGAGCCGGGCACCTTCAACTACAACTCGAAGCGGCTCTACGTGGACGTGCTGGGCGAGTACTACCTCTGGAAGCGGGTCGCCCTGTTTGTGAACCTGCGCAATGTCGGCGACGCCACCGAGGACACGGAGATCCTCGGTCCGAGCACCCCGGAGCACGCCCAGTTCCGCCAGCGGATCGACTACGCGTCGCTCTGGACGATCGGCGTGAAGGGGACGTTCTGAGGTCCGGGCTGCGCGAGGGGGCAGCCGAAGGGGCGTGAACCTGCTGCCCGCGGGAGTGGGAGAGGCGGACCAGCGATTTCCCGGAGGCGCGATGCCCCGTTACGCGGGCGTCGCGAGCGCTACAGCCCGCGGATCGCCGCGGTCATCACGTCGCACGCCTGCGCGATCGCCTTGCCCTCATGGGCGGTGCTGAGGAATCCGGCCTCGTAGGCGCTCGGCGCGAGATAGACGCCGCGTTCGAGGCAGGCGTGGAAGAAACGGCCGAAGAGTTTGGCGTCGCCCTGCAGCGCCGTGGCGTAATCCCGCACCGGCGTATTCG
>JAEUHA010000424.1 GCA_016793535.1 Opitutaceae bacterium
GTCCCGTCGTTCCTTCCTCAAGCTCGGCACCGCCGCCGCCGGCGTGCTCGGCTTCCCGCAGATTGTGCCCTCGGGCGTTCTGTTCGGCAGCCAGCCGGCCCATCGCAAACTGAACATCGCGGTCATCGGGTGCGGCAATCGCAGCCTGACGCTGATCCCGTCCATCCTCGAGGAAGGCGACACCATCGCGGCGATGTGCGATGTCGATCCGAAGCAGATGGCGCGCGTGAAGTCGGGAGCGACCCGCGGGAAGAAGGCGGCCGGACCCAATTACGGCGTCAAGCTGACGAAGACGAAGGAGTACTCCGATTACCGCCGCATGCTCGAAAGCGAGCGGAACATCGACGCGGTGATCGTCGCCGCCGGCCAGCGCTGGCACATGCCGATGAGCGCAGCCGCGCTGCAGGCGGGCCGCGCGGTGTTTTGCGAAAAACCCCTCGCGCACAGTGTCGCCGAGGCGCGGGCGATCGCGACCATGATGAAGGGCAGCAAGCTCGTCACCCAGGTCGGCACCCAGGGCGGCGCGACCGATGCGTTCCGGCGCAGCATGGAGATCATGCAGGCCGGGCTGCTCGGGCAGATCCGCGAAGTCCACTGTTGGATGGACCGCACCTTCCCGCCCAGCGAGGCCATCGCGCAGGACGCCGATCCGATGCCCGCGGGCCTGAACTGGGACGCCTGGTGCGGGCCGTCGCCCGTGCACCCGTTCAAGGCCTACTACCTCGGCGGCTGCCTGCAGTGGGGACGCTGGCTCGACTACGGCGACGGCCATCTGGCCGACATGGGCGCGCACGCCCACAACCTGCCGCTGCGCGCGCTGGAACTCGGGCCGCCGATCCGCGTGTCCGTCAAGAGCGCCGAGCCCGTCAAGGCCGCGTATCCGTCGAAGAACGACTTCCGCTGGGACTTCGCCGCGCGCGGGAAATACGCGCCGGTGAGCGTCTGGTGGCACGACGGCCCGGATGCCGGCCCGCCGCGCGAACACACCGCGGACCTCCTGGCCACCTACGGCCGCGTGCCGACCAACGGCTGTCTCTTCATCGGGGAAAAGGGTATCCTGTTTGCGGATGCGTGGGGCCAGAAGGGCGTCATGCGCCTGAAGGACGATGCCAGCCCCAAGTGCCGGGGGGTGCTTGACCACGAGGCGGCGAAGCCGCTCCCGGTGATCTATCCGCGGACACCGGGCCAGAATCACATGAAGGAATTCCTCGACGCCATCCGGGGCGGACCGAAGACGTTCCAGGACTTCGGCATTGCGGCCCGCGCGGCGGAATTCGCCATGACCGGCATCGTGGCCCTGCGGCTGGGCCGGGAAATCGAATGGGACAGCGCCAACCTCAAGGCGAAGGGCGAACCCGAGGCCGATCGCTGGATTCACCTCCCGCAGCGGAAGAAGTGGATCACGTGATGCTTCGGGTCCGGCACGACGCCGCTGCACCCACGGGAACGGAGCGATTGCCCACGGAACACACGGAATACACGGCAGAAAATCTGGGTTTCCGTGTCTTCCGTGTGTTCCGTGGGCAGACGGATCGACTGCCGGAGCATTCGCTTTTCCCAAGGCGTCGGAAAAAGAAATGAAACCGGTTGCTCTCCTTCTCATCCTGACGCTCTGCGCGCAAAGTCTGCACGCTGCGGGCGCGGCCCGGCCGAACGTGCTCTTCATCGCCATCGACGATCTCGGCAACGTCCTGCACTCCGCCGGCGACCGCATCGCGTCCACGCCGCATCTCGACCGGCTGGCCGCGACCGGCGTGCGCTTCGACCGGGCCTACAACCAGATTCCACTCTGCAACCCCAGCCGCGCGTCCGTGCTCACCGGGCTGCGGCCCGACGTCACCGGCGTGTACGACCTCGACCGGCATTTCCGGTCCGCCGTGCCGAAAGTCGTGACGCTCCCCCAGCTCTTCCGGGAAAACGGCTGGTTCAGCGCGCGCGTTGGCAAGCTGTTTCACTACGATGTGCCGAAGGGCATCGGAACCGACGGACTCGATGACGAACCGTCATGGCACGTGACGGTGAACCCCAAGGGCCGCGATGTAACCGACGCGGCGCAAATCGTGAATCCCACGCCACAGCGTCCGGTGAGCGCGGCGTTGAGTTGGCTGCGCGCGGAGGGGACGGACGAAGAGCAAACCGATGGACTCATCGCGACGGCCGCGATCGCGCTCCTGGAGCAGGCGCAGACGAAACCGTTTTTTCTCGGCGTCGGTTTTTTCCGGCCGCACACCCCGTTCGTGGCGCCGAAGAAATACTTCGACCTGTATCCGCTGGAGAAAATCCGGCTGCCGTTCGCACCGCCCGACGACCGGGCCGACATTCCGCCGGCGGCCTTCGCGCACAACAATCCCACGCCTCATTATGGACTCGATGAGCTCACCGTCCGCACCGCGCTCCAGGCCTACTATGCGTCCGTCTCGTTCGTCGACGCGCAGGTCGGCCGGCTGCTCGACGCCCTCGACCGGCTCGGCCTTGCCCGGAACACGATCGTCGTGGTGTGGAGCGATCATGGCTATCATCTGGGCGAACACGGCGGCATCTGGCAGAAACGCTGCCTCTTCGAGGAGTCCGCGCGCGCGCCGCTCCTGATCCGCGACCCCGTCGCCCGGGGCAATGGCCGGGCGTCCACCCGCGTCGTCGAGTTCGTCGACCTTTACCCGACCCTCGCGGAACGCGCCGGACTCGCCTCGCCCGCCGGCCGGGACGGCCGCAGCCTGCGTCCGCTGCTCGACGACCCGACGGCGCCCTGGGACAGCCAGGCCTTCACGCAAATTCTCCGTCCGGCGGACAGCCGTTTCGCCCAGCCCGTGATGGGACGCAGCGTACGCACGGAACGCTGGCGCTTCACGGAGTGGAACGAAGGCCGCGACGGGCTCGAACTCTACGATCACGCGAGCGACCCGCAGGAATTCCGCAATCTCGCCGCCGATCCGGCGCACGCCGCCGTCGTGCGCGAACTGCGGGCCCGCTTCGGCACCCGTGTCCGTGGCACGGCGCCGGCGGCGAACGTCAATCCGGCGCGCTTGTAGGCGGCAGGCATCGGCCGACTGGATGAACAGAAATTACAGGATGGATTCCGGACTCGGCCGAGAAGTTCGATGTGTTCGCTGCCATTGATTCCTCTATCCTGACCACCCTGCTCATCCGGCCTAAAGCGTCAGGACCCACCGGGCTTGTCGGGACAGATGCCACTGACGAGAGAACTGAAATACCTCCGGGACAGGCGCCTCCTTGCCTCCCCACCGGAAACCCTATGAATCACTCTATGCGCTCCCTCCTTCCCTGCCTCTTCGCGCTGCTCGTGCTGCCGGTTGTCGCGCTCGCCGCGCAGACGCGGCCGAATGTCCTCTTCGTCATCTCCGACGACCAGTCGTTCGCGCATACGTCCTTCGCCGGCTACCCGGGCGTGAAGACGCCAGCCTTTGACCGCGTCGCGCGAGAAGGCGTTTACTTCAAGCACGGCTTCTCGCCTGCGCCCGGTTGCAGCCCGACGCGCGCCGCCTTCCTTACCGGACGCCACATCTGGCAGATCGAGCAGGCCGGCACGCACGCGAGCAGCTTCCCGAAAAAGTACGTCGTTTACCCGGATGCGCTCGAGGCCGCCGGCTACTTCGTCGGTCTGACCGGCAAGGGCTGGGGCCCGGGCAACTACCAGATCGACGGTCGTCCGCGGAACCCTGCCGGCCCCGACTTCAACCGGCGCACGCTCACCCCGCCGACCGACAACATCAGCCGGAACGACTACGCGGGAAACTTCGCCGACTTCCTCGCCGCCCGGCCCAAGGACCGGCCGTTCTGTTTCTGGATGGGCGGCACGGAACCGCATCGCAGTTTCGCCAAAGGCTCCGGGCTGAAGGCCGGCAAGCGGCTCGCCGACGGAACTCCACCGCCGTTCCTGCCGGACACGCCGGAAGTGCGCTCGGACATGCTCGACTACTGCCTCGAGATCGAGTGGTTCGACGCCCATCTCGGGCGGGCGCTGAAACAGCTCGAAGAGGCCGGCGAGCTGGAAAACACCCTCATCATCGTCACCAGCGACAACGGCATGGCCTTCCCTCGCGCCAAGGCGAATCTCTACGAGTACGGCTTTCATCTGCCCCTCGCCATCCGCTGGGGCGCGCGGGTGCCCGGCGGACGCATTGTGGACGACCTGATCGGGTTCGTCGACCTCACCGCCACGATCTACGACGCGACGGGCGTCAGCCACCCGTCGCGCGAGTATCCGCTCGCGGGCCGCAGTATCCTGAATCTCCTTACGAGCGGGAAGCAGGGCCTGGTCGAACCGCAGCGCGACGCCGTGTTCGCCGGGCGCGAGCGGCATTCGTCCGCGCGCTACAACAACTGGACGTACCCGCAGCGGGCGATCCGCACGGCGCGACACCTTTACATCCGCAACTTCCGTCCCGACCGCTGGCCCGCCGGCGATCCGGTCGTGCTCGCCGACCGCGGCAAGAAGGGCGCCAAAGAGAAGAACGATCCGAAGGCGGGCAAACCTCATTCCGGCTACAAGGACATCGATGGCTCGCCGACGCTGGACTTCCTGGTGGCAAAGGCCGACGACCCGAAGATTCGTCCGTTCCTCGACCTCGCGGTCGCGAAGCGCCCGGCCGAGGAGCTCTTCGATATCGTGAACGATCCCGGCTGCCTGAAGAACCTGGCCGCGGATCCCGCCCACGCCGCGACGCGCGCGACGCTCGCCAAGCGTCTCGAGGACGAACTGCGCCGCACGGGCGACGCGCGGATCCTCGATGGTGGCGAGATCTGGGAAACGTATCCGCGCTACAGCCCGGTGCGGGAGTTTCCGCGGCCGGACGGCAGCCACTGAGCGGAATCTGCCTCGCTGCGCTGCGGCCGGGGACGGCCGCGCGCCCGGGCGAACCCACCTACTGCGTGGCCACGTTCGCGTCCTCGACGATCAGGCCGTACTTGTAACCGCTGCCGAAATCGCGGTCGACCGAAAGGACGCCGGTCACGAGCACCAGATCGCCGACCTTGGCCGTGCCGCTCGTGGTGACCGTGAGATCATTCGTGCCCTCGCCGCCGGAGCCGTCGCGGATGTGGAGCCAGTTCTTGCCGAGGATGCCGGCATTGTACTTCACGACCCGCGCGCGCACCGCGATGCGTTTGCCGGCGAACTTCGCCTTGCCCTTGATGATCTCCTCGACGGTCTGGCCGTTCTCCGCGCGCTTGATGCCGGTGAGATCGACCGGACCGGGCCCGCGTGAGGTCGTCGGATGACCGGGAGGCAGGTTGCCCGCGAAGGCCTTGGGCGTGTCCGCGCCTCCGGGGCCGGCGACCGCCGCGCCGTTCACCGTCACATTGCCGCTGAAGTACACGAGGTCGAAGGTCCGGTTCAGCGCCCGGCTCTGATAATTCGTCATCGGCATTCCGCCGGCCACGACCACGGTGTCACCGACTTTGACGCTGAACTGCGGCGCCGCCGCCCAGACTTTCTTCGCGCCCGTGTCGATCAGCACGTAGGTGTAGCTCGCGGCGTTCATGGTCTCGACCACTTTGCCGGCGAGGTCGCCCGGCTGCGTGGCGAGCCGCGCGATCGAACGGTCGTCCGCACTCGCCGCGAAACCAGCAGCGGCTCCAAGCGCCACCACGAGACCAACTGCCAGCAGGGTAGTTTTCATACCCCACAACGGAGCACCAAGTTGCCGGATATTTCAAGGTTGTCCGCCAGCCCGGGAGCCGGCGCACGCGCTCGGGCCGCACGCGACCGTCGTTTTCTGCTCTGCGTCCG
>JAEUHA010000426.1 GCA_016793535.1 Opitutaceae bacterium
CGGACGAGGACGTCCGCGCTCCCAAGCCCTACAACTGCGCCTGCAGTTCCTTCGCCCGGGTCAGCGCAGTCTCGAGGTTGCGATCGCGCACGGTGAAGTGTCCCATTTTCCGTCCCGGCCGCGGCTCGGCCTTGCCGTAGAGGTGCAGCTTGGCTCTCGGCTCGCTCAGCACCGCCAGCCAGTTTGGTTCGCCGACGACGCGGCCGTCCTGCCACCGCCAGGCATCACCGAGGATGTTCACCATCACGGTTGGCTCGCGGACGCCGACGGGGCCGAGCGGAAGACCGCACACCGCTCGCACGTGCTGTTCAAACTGGCTCGTTTCACAGCCATCCAGCGACCAGTGGCCGCTGTTGTGCGGCCGCGGGGCGAGTTCGTTGACGAGCACCTCGCCATTCGCGGCGAGGAACATTTCCACCGCGAGCAGGCCGACGACGCCGAGTTTTTCCGCGATCGCGACCGCGAGCTGCTCCGCCTCGCGCAGCGCCGCCGCACTCACCCGGGCCGGGACGATGGAAAAATCGAGGATATGGCGGGTGTGAATATTCTCCGCCACGGGAAACGCCTTCGTCTCACCCGCGCTCGAGCGGGCGACGATCACCGACAGCTCGCAGGAAAAATCCACCCAGCGTTCCAGCACACACCGGCGGCCGCGGAAAATCGCCGCGGCCTTCTCGAGGTCGGCATCACTCACGATCTTCATCTGCCCCTTGCCGTCGTAGCCGAAGTCCGCGGTCTTCACCACACACGGCCGTCCGACCTGCCCGATCACGGCGGCGAGGTCCCCGTCGAGCGCCTCCGCGTAGCGCACGTGCGGAAACCCGTTCATGCGCAGCCACGCCTTTTCCCGCTGCCGGTTTTGCGTCACATGCAGCACCTCGGCCCGCGGATGCAGCGGCACGAGCGGGGCGATGGCGTCGAGCGGACCCGACGGGATGTTCTCGAATTCGTACGTGACCACCGCGCACTCCCGCGCAAACGCCTTCAACGCCTCGAGGTCGTCGTAGTTCGCGTTGACCTCCCGGTTAGCCACCGCACCCGCCGGACACGGCCCCACCGGCTCGAAAACCTGCACCCGGTAACCCATGGTTTGCGCCGCCTGGCCGAGCATCCGGCCAAGCTGTCCGCCACCGAGGATGCCGATCGTTTTGCCGGGGGGAATCATGGTGGAGTTGAGAGTTGCGGTTTGAGCGTTGAGAGCGGCACGCCCGCGGGGGCTCGGTCTCGCAACTCTCAACCCTCAACTCTCAACTTCGTCGTTCACGGCAACCGCGCCCTCAGCACCTTCGCCGTCTGTTCAGTGCGGAACTTACGCCACGCGCGGCGGGTGCCGGCGTCGCTCTGCGCGAGCAGCGAGGCGGCGAAGAGCGCGGCGTTGATCGCGCCGGCCTTGCCCACGGCAAAGGTCGCCACAGGCACCCCGCCGGGCATCTGCGCGATCGAGAGCAGCGAATCGAGTCCCTTCAGCGCCTTCGACTCCACCGGCACGCCCAGCACCGGCAGCGTGGTCATCGACGCGGTCATGCCCGGCAGGTGCGCCGCGCCGCCGGCCCCGGCGATGATCACCTTGAGTCCGCGCCGCTCCGCGCTTTCCGCGTACTCCACCATCAGCTTCGGTGTCCGGTGCGCGGATACGACCCGCTTCTCGAAGGGGACGCCGAGGGCCTCGAGCTGCGCGGCCGCATGCTGCATCGTCTCCCAATCGGAGGTGCTCCCCATGATGACGCCGACAAGTGGTTTGGACATGACCGCCAACCCATCGGCGATCGGCGTGGCGCTGTCAGCCTGAATTTCCGGCCCGGCGGAGCCGAAGCCGGCGACCCCGCCGACGCCTCTCCGCGATCCCGCCTAAACCAGCGACACGCCCTTGGGCACCCGCACGACCGTCGTGCCGGCGATCTTGTCGTGCCACGACTGTTTCTCGTCGTCGAACGCCACCCAGATAAAGCCGAGCCCGCCCACGGCCAGCGACAGGAAGCAACCGAGCGCCCGCACGATGGCGGTCGCCCAGTCGAGTTCGCGCTGATCCACCCGGACCACCTTGAGCCCGCACACGATGCCGCCGATCGTCGTGCCTTTCAGTTTCCACATCACCGCGCCGTAGATCGCGAGCAGGACCAGCAGCACGCCCGGCCCGTGCTGGAACGGGACGCCGCGCGGCAACAGGCCAAAGATCATCCCGATCAACACGGTGTCGAGGGCCAGGGCCGCCATCCGGATGAAGAAGCCCGCCCGCGCCCACGCCACCGCGGGCGGCAGGACTGACGCGACCGCCGGAGTCACCGTCACCGGCGGTGGAACCGGCTCGGGCGTCGGCTGCGCTGGCGGTCGCAGCGGTGGCGGCGGCACCGAGGGTGGCGGCCCGACCGGTGACTCGACCGGAGCGGCCGCGCTGAAGCCCATGGTCGTCGACGGCGGAAGCGGGGCGGCCACGAAGGCAGCCGGCGCCGCGCCGGACCCCTCGCTGACCATCGGCTCCCGCGGCGGCGCGGGCGGAGGAGAGAACGGCGGTGGAGCCGGCGGCGGAATCGTCGCCGCCCCCGCGGGACCGGCCGCAGCGGGCGCCGGGCGTTCTCGTCTCAGGCTGAGGGCGACCGTGTACACCACCACCCCCAGGCCGAGCCACGAGAGCAGCTTGAAGGTGAGAAACCCGACCACTGGAATCGTGTAGAGTCCCGCGACGATCACGCCGCCGATCAGCACCGCCAGAACCGGCGGGCCGTACGACCCCGCGCCAACGACGCCGGTGATTCGCCGGCCCAGCCAGGCGAGCATCACGGTTTTTCCGACCAGCGCGGCGACGAACAACCCCAGGCCGAGCAAAGGCACCACCAGCGCGCCGACCAGGGTGATCGCCAGCAGCACGAACACCACCGGCGAAAGGACCACGGTCAAAATCGCCGCGAGCACGGAGCCGCCCGGCCGGTTCTCCAGGGTCGCGGCCGCGGCGGCAATGCCGCGCGGGAAAAGCAGGGCCACGAAGAGATGGAAGCCCAGGATCACGCCCGCGACCACCCACGCCCAGCCGAGATTGGCACCGAAGCCCAGCGGGCGGCCCCACAGGAGACACTCCCTCACCCAGGTCGCTAGCCACTCCACGCTTTCGGGCGCCGGCGCGAAGGGAATGTGCACCTGCTCGCCGTGCACGACGGCCGCGGGATCCTTGTTCAGCCGGCCCCCGATGACGACCAGGTCCCCCTTGATCACGGCGTTCGGGCCCAGGTGCATATTGCCCAGGACGGCAACGGCATCGCCGCCGACGCGGCCGTCGATCGACGACGCGCCGAGCACGCTCACGCTGTCGCCGGCAATCTCGCCCTGCGAGTCGAGCCGGCCCAGGACGGCCACCGCTCCGCCGCCCACCTTCGCCCCGCGCGTGATCTCCGTGCGGCCGAGGATGGAGACCGCATCGGAGGCCACCTCACCCGCCACGACGCTCGAACCCATGATCGAGACGATCTCGCGCCGCCGCGTGCCCGCGGTGACTTCATGATTGCCGAGGGGAACATCACCCTGCGCCGACCGCGCCCGCCGGCGCGGAGCCGGGGCCACGGCCGGCTCAGCCGGGGCGGCAGTGTCATCGAGGCGCCGCAGCTTCGCCCGATCGTCGTCCGCGGGCGGGGTCGCCGGGGCGGACGGCGCCGGAGGCGCGGGTGGCTCGGACGCCGGCTGCTGTGCGAAGCCGGTCAAGCCGCCGCCCGCGGCAAGGACCAGCCAACCGAGACGGATGAGGAACGAAAATTTCATGGCGTCGAAAGTCACCCGGCGAAGGGACGAAGGGGAAACGGGTTCATCGTTGGTTCTGCAGCACGCGATACGCGGCGGCGCCGAGACCGAAGAGGGTGAAGTAAAGGGCCGCGACCACGGCGAGGCCGCCGTAGCGCCAGAGCGGCGGGATGTTGCGCTCGACGATGTCGAGGCAGCTGCCGAGCGCGCGGAGGACGGTGAGCCCGCTTTCGATCCAGCCGGCCGCCGCCGGCAGCCAGCCGCCGAGGCCCGGTGTTATCCACATTCCGGATACAACGAACAGCCCCACGAAGGCGAGGGACAGCAGCACGAAACCCGCCCGCGCCGCCGCCGGCCAGTGCGCGAAACTGCGGGCCCACCACGGCCGGCCCGCCCGGCGCTCGATCTCGGCCCGCACGCGCGCCTCCAGCGAGCGTGGCGCCCGCCGCGGCGGCAGGTCGCGCACGGCCCGCTGCACGAACTGCTCCAGTTTGTCGTCGTGATCGGGGGAGGGTGTCATGGTGCGGATTCAGGATTGGAGTTCGGGGTGGGCGGAGCCCGGGCGCTGCAGGATCTTCGCCAGCGCGGCCCGGGCCCGGAGGATGTCGGTTTTCACCTTGGCGAGCGAAACGCCCAGCTTCCGTGCGATCTCATCGTAGGGCAGGTCCTCGAAATGAAAGAGCACCAGCGGCAGCCGCTGGTGCGGCGGCAGCTCCGCGAGCGCACCCTCCACCGCCGCCCGCCGCGCCTCGGCATCGAGGCCGCTGAAGAACGTGTCGGGCGCGGCGAATTCGACGGACGCCACCTCCTCGTCGCCGCCTTCGTCGTCGCGGCGGAACTCGGAGAAGAACCGCCAGCGCCGGCGATAACGGGTCAGGTGGTTCAGCGAGAGATTCGTCGCGACCGTCTTCAACCAGCCGCCCGCCGTCGGACTCACGGCGAGGTGAGCGAAATTCTCGTACGCCTTGAGGAACACTTCCTGCGCAATATCCTCGGCCTGCGCCTCGTTGCCCGTGAGGCGCACTGCCGTCGAGTACACCATGTCCTGATAGTTGCGCATGAAGGTCGTGAAGTCGACCGGCGCGGCTACACCCGCTTCGGATTTGTGCACGGGAAGGTCATCGTTCGCTGACCTAACCCCGGAACCGGCGGGAAAGTTGCAGGAATCGCCCATCCCGCCGTCCGGGCCGCGCCCACCCGCCCGCGGCACCGCGCGGCTTTCCTGCGGGTTTTCACGCGGCGGCGCCATGCAGCCGCAGCCTTTAGCCGAAGGGCATCTCGCCGGCAAGGACGGTGGTCTGCGCGCGGTGGTACGGCGGGCCGGCGTCGGAGCGGCTTCACGCCGCGACCGAAGGTACCGTCAACACCTGGGTTGCGGCGTGAAGCCGCTCCTCCCAGCACTCACGCACCCCGCGTCGGTCTCAGGTCACACTCGCGCACAGCAGCACGTAATGCGCCCGGGCGCGGTTGGCGCAGTCCTCGAGATCGGCCTCGGTGACGCCACCGAGCGTCAGCTTGGCCGGCGTGCATTCCCACACGCCTTCCTCGCCCGGCAGGTCGAGGCCGAACCGGGCCGCCACGCCGCACGCAAGATTGAGCACGCAGGCACTGAGATTCGCCCCGTTGGCGCCCAGCGGCTCGTAATGGCCGCGGATCGCGTCGATCAGCTCCTCGGGAAAACGCCAGTGTTCGAGCAGGGTCGTCGTCACTTCAGATGCGGTCAGGCCAAAGGTTGCCTTTTCCCATTCCGCGATCGACGGCCATTCCGCCTCGCCCGGATAGACTTTGCCCAGGCCGGCGCCGTCGATCACGACGCGCCCGAGCGTCCGCAGCAGCCCCGCCGTGTAGGCGAGCCCGGGATCGCGTCCCGCGCGCTGGGCAAGCAGCTCGGCGGCCGCCGCCGTCGCGACCGCGTTTTCCCACAAACGACTGGCCGTCACCCGGTAGGCGAGAAGGTCCCGCTGGCAGATCTGTTGCGTCGCCGCGAGGCCGACGAGGCGAAAGACCTCGCCCAGCCCCACCCGGCCGACCGCGGTGTCGAGACAGTCCGTGCGTTCCCGCATGCCGAACAGCACGCTGTTGCTCATCCGGACAACGTGAAACGTCAGCGCCTGGTCCAGCCGGATCAGTTGCGAGATGTCGCCCAGATCCGTATCAGGATCCATCAGCATGGCGCGCAGCCGACTGAAGGTCACCGCGGCCGGGGCAATCTTGTTTCCGAGCGTGATGATGGTTTCGCGCGAGAGCGGCATGACAAAGGGAATCTCCCCCTTAGTTCGGCACGCTCGACCCTCCGGATGAGCGAAATCTTCGCTTCAGAAGTCGATGGCCTTGAGGGTCCCGATCTGCACATCAAAGCGTTCGTCAAAGAGTTTCACGTGTTTCAAGTCGGTGCGCTTCAACTCCATCGAGCCACCGATATTGACGAAGAAAACCGAGGCCACCGCATCGCCTTCAATCGAGACGAGCGCCGGCGGCCGCTTCGGGTCGACTAGGGTAAAATCGAGGCTGCCTTCGCCCGATTTCACCTTCACCACCAGCCGGGAACGAAACGACTCGCGCAGGCGCACCGAGATGTTCTCCAACACGGCGTCCTGCTTGCGGATTCGCGTCAGCACCTGAAATTTCTCCGGCGGAAACCGTTCGTTGCCCTGCTTGATCAGCGGCACTTCGAAAACCACGTGCGTGGCCGTCTCGCTCGCGATCGACGAACGCCCCAGCTCGATCAACTCCCCGAGGGAACGCCGGTCGCGGGCATCCGGGTGCCCCACCCCGCCGAACGGCGACGTGGATTCCGCACTCTTCTCCCCCCGCCGCCGGTAACGCGCCCGCTCGCGGTCGGTCGGCTCCCGGCCGTCGATCTTGAGCGGCTCCCATTGCTCCGGATAGGGCTTCGACGGGTCGTGCCGCAGCAGCGTTTCCGATTTCACGCGCCCCTTGCTGTCGCGAATCACCCGGTGCTCCGTAAAGGCCCACCGCCGGTACTGTTCGGCCGTCCGGTGCAAGACGTCATGCAGCATCCGCAATTCGTCGGCCGTGGCGGAACGGGCCCCTTCTGCCGACGCCGGAAGCTCCGCCGCGGCCGCCGACGCCGCCACCGCGAGCAGCAGGAGGCTCGCGCGGACGAAGCCAAGGCAAAGGGAGGGAAGGCGGAGCATGGTGGCTGGGAGGCGAACGCCCGCCAAAGGTTCCGCAGCCGAATCCCGCCCGCAAGTCGAACCCCCAGAATCTACCACTGGGAGCGCGGATGCCCCCGTCCGCATCGATCGAAACTGCGGACGAGGGCGTCCGCGCTCCCAG
This sequence comes from Opitutaceae bacterium, assembly GCA_016793535.1. Classification (GTDB taxonomy): domain Bacteria; phylum Verrucomicrobiota; class Verrucomicrobiia; order Opitutales; family Opitutaceae; genus ER46. Next base: position 7,027 of record JAEUHA010000426.1, read on the forward strand.
GAGGAGAATTCTCCGACCGATCAGAACAATGCTTCGCGCTGCCGTTCGAACGACGCGGCGGCTTGGTTCGCCGACTTCGTGTACTGCGTCTCGTCGAGGCCGGCCGCGGCCAGTTTCTCGGGGCTGAACTCCCAGAACGCCGCTTCGCCCGGCAGGGCGAGGCCCCGCTCCGCGACGATGCAGCCGGCGAGGTTGAGCACGCAGGCGAACGGGTCCTGATACGACGACGGCCGCGTCAACAGATGCTCCTGCACGGCGGCGACGAGCTCCGGCGGAAACCGCCACTCGTCGAACACCACGGCCGTCGCCTCGACTCCGCTCAGTCCAAAGCGTTCCACTTCCCAGTCCTGGTAACGGCTGAACCGAGCGGAGTCGTACGCGTCATCCGGCTTCATTCGCAGGCGCGCCGCATGGTCCATCACCATCATGCCGATCGCCCGCAAAAGTCCGCCCGAGTAAGCCGTGCGCGGGTCGATCCCCGCCCGGGTCGCCAGCGCCTCGCTGGCCAGTCCGTGCAGCAACATCGACTCCCGCAACCGGTCGACGGGGATGCCGTAGCAACCCAGGGCCCGATCCACGACGCCCGCCACGGTGGCGGTGCCGACGAGCCGCAGGACTTCGCCGAAGCCCACGCGGTTCACGGCATCGTCGACGGACCCGATGCGCTGCCCGTTGCTGAACGCGGCGCTGTTGCTGATCTTGATCACGCGCGACGCCAGGGTCGGCTCGAGCCGGATCTCGGCCGCAATGCGGTCGAGGTCCGTGTTCGCATCCGCCAGCAGCTCGCACAAGCCGCCCAGCACTTGCGCCGCGGCCGGGAGCGTGCGCGCGTGCAACAGGATCGTCTCACGCGTCAGGGCGTACGCGGGAACGTGCGCGGTGCAGTTCATGACTCCCTTTATCGTCACCCAGCCGGGCCCGCTTGAGCCCTCCCTCCCCGCGTAGCTGTCCAAAATGTCAGCGGGCAAATCGTGACGCCCCCTCACCTTTACGTTTCTTTCGCCGACGACCCAACCCTGTCCTCCGCGCCGTACCCTTCCCCCTGCGGCGCGAAGGACATTTCGGCCGGCCTTGGCGCCCTCAGGTCGCGGTGGTTTCCGACTCCCACTGCGACGCTCCGCGAGACTTTCGGCGTCAAGGGGACGTTCCGACAGGTAGCGGGACGTTTGTCGCCGAAGGGCAAAAGGAGGCGCGGTGGCAACACCGCGCCTCTCTTATTTGAGGCTCTTCCTCCCCGGGAGCGCGGCCGTCCCCGGCCGCGTTTCGATCCGTGCGGCCGGGGACGGCCGCGCTCCCAGCGGAAGGACCAGCGTGGTTTCCGCCTACATCCGGCAGATCAGCAGTTCCCGCTCGTAGACCATCTCCTTCGGCAGGTGCGAGTGCAGGTCGATGAAGAGCTCCTCGTGCCCGAGCACCTCGGCGCGCCAGGCGCCGTGGTCGAATGCCTGCAGCGCCTCGAACTTCTCCTCCGGAAAATCGAGCCCGGTCCAGTCGATGTCCTTGTAGCGCGGCACCCAGCCGATCGGCGTCTCCTTCGCCCGTCCGCCCGCCCGCACGCGATCGAAGATCCACCGCAGCACGCGCATGTTTTCGGAATAGCCCGGCCACATGAACTTCCCGTCCTTGTCCTTGCGAAACCAGTTCACATGGAAGATCCGCGGGGTCTCGCTGAGCTTCCGCTGCATGCTGATCCAGTGGCGGAAATAGTCGCCCATGTTGTAGCCGCAGAACGGGAGCATCGCCATCGGGTCGCGCCGCACCTTGCCGATCGTGCCCGCGGCGGCCGCGGTCATCTCGGACCCCATCGTCGCACCCACGTACACGCCGCTCGACCAGTTGAACGCCTGATAGACCAGCGGCATCGTCGTCGCCCGCCGTCCGCCGAACACGAAGGCGCTGATCGGCACGCCCTCGGGCTTTTCCCAATCCGGGTCCATGGTCGGACACTGCTTCGCGGGCGCGGTGAAGCGCGCGTTGGGATGCGCCGCCTTCGCGCCGGTGGTCTGCGCGATCTCGGGCGTCCAGATCCGGCCCTGCCAGTCGGTCAGCATCGGCGGCGGCTGGTCCGTCATGCCTTCCCACCACACGCCGCCCTGCGGGGTGAGCGCGACGTTGGTGAAGATCGTGTTCTTCGCCAGCGCCGCCATCGCGTTCGGATTCGTGCTTTCGCTGGTGCCCGGCGCGACGCCGAAGAAGCCGGCCTCGGGATTGATCGCGTGCAGCCGGCCGTGCTCGTCCGGCTTGATCCAGGCGATGTCGTCACCGACGGTCCACACCTTCCACCCTTCCTTCTGGAAGTGCGGCGGCGGGATGAGCATCGCGAAGTTGGTCTTGCCACACGCGCTGGGAAACGCCGCCGCGATGTAGTTCTTCCGCCCCTGCGGATCCTCGACGCCAAGGATGAGCATGTGCTCGGCCATCCAGCCCTCGTCGCGGGCCATCGCCGACGCGATGCGCAGCGCGAAGCACTTCTTGCCCAGCAGCGCGTTGCCGCCGTAACCCGAACCGTAGCTCCAGATCTCGCGCGTCTCCGGAAAGTGCACGATGTACTTGTCCTTGTTGCACGGCCACGCGACGTCCTTCTGCCCGGGCTGAAGCGGGGCGCCGACCGAGTGGACGCACGGCACGACCCGCTTGAAATCCCGGTCGATCAGCTCGAAGACCTTCCGCCCGATGCGCGCCATGATGCGCATGTTGACGACGACGTACGGCGAGTCGGTGAGCTGGACGCCGATCTGCGACATCGGCGAGCCGATCGGTCCCATGCTGAAGGGCAGCACGAACATCGTGCGGCCCCGCATGCACCCCTGGAAAAGTCCCTTCAGCGTCTTCCGCATCTCGAACGGGTTGACCCAGTTGTTGGTCGGCCCCGCCGCGTCCTTGGACAGCGCGCAGATGAACGTCCGGTCCTCGACCCGCGCCACGTCGCTGGCATCCGAGCGCGCCAGGTAACACCCGGGCCAGAGCTTCTGGTTCAACTTGATGAACGTCCCGCCCGCCACCATCTGCGCGCACAACTGATCGTACTCCTCCTTGGAGCCGTCGACCCAGTGGATCGCCGCCGGCTGGCACAGGGCGGCCATCTTTTCGACCCACTTCAGCAGGTGCTTGTTCTCAGCCAGAGGCGTGGCGGGATTCCGCTTTTTCATCCTGGGCACGGTGCGCGCGGGACAGGCGCGAGTAAACGGCAAAGGCCTTCCCGCAGCAAGTTGTAGG
>JAEUHA010000445.1 GCA_016793535.1 Opitutaceae bacterium
AGAACCGGCTCGGCCTCGCGCTCATTCCCCGGGGACACCGTGCGCTGAACGACCGCGGTGAACTCTGCGACCGCTGGGGCACGCCCCTGCGTTTTCACCAGCTCAGCGGCACGCAGATGGAAGTGCGCAGCGCGGGACCGGATCGCAAGTTCGGCACCGACGACGACGCAACGCTGACGCCCCCGTAAAAGGATCGTCGATTTGGCCGCCGGAGCCGGGGACGCAACTTCGCCCGCCCGTCCGCGTCTCGACATCCCGCCGGTCGTCCTCAACGTTGCCTGATCATGCGCTGTCCCTCCTCCTCCTCCGGGCGTGCCCTTTGGCATTGCTCCGTCCGCCGGCGCGCGCTCCCCGCGGCGGGTTTCACCCTGCTGGAAATCCTGGTGGTGCTGGCGATCATCGGCCTGCTCGCGGGCCTCGCGATCACGAACGTCGACAAGATCTTCGGGTCGTCGCAGACGGGCGTCGCGAAGCTGTTCGTCACGCAAACCCTCAAGCCCTCGCTCAATCTCTATCGCATCCACATGGGCAACTTCCCGACCACCGCGGAAGGCGTGCAGGCCCTCGTCACCAATCCGGGCACGAAGAGCGAAAAGTGGAACGGACCCTACATCGAAGGCGGCAAGGTGCCGCAGGATCCGTGGGGCGAGCCGTACCAGTACGCGTTCCCGGGCATGCGCAACAAGGACAGTTACGACTTGTGGTCCAAGGGCCCCGACAAGCAGAGCGGCACGGCGGATGACATCGGCAACTGGGATTCCGGTCCGTCCGAGGCGAAGTGAGCGTTGCTCTCCCCGGGAGCGCGGCCGCCCCCGGCCGCGGTTGCCATTGTTACCCGTGCTCCTACGCCAACCCCGCCGCGGCTTCACGCTGCTCGAGGTCCTGCTGTCGATCGCGCTGATCGCCCTGCTCGCCGGCGTGCTCGTGGGCCTTTCGGCGCGGTTAACGACCGACCAGCCCGCCACCGTGAGCGATGTGTTCTGGCTGGCGGTGCGCGAGGCGCGCAAGGCGGCGCTGAAATCGGAACACGAGATCCGGCTGAGGTTCGACAAGGACAAGAAGCAGTTCCTGCTGATCGACGGGATCGCGCCGACCACGCTGGCAGCCGACGGCGTCACCCGCGTCGAGACGCCGCGCAAGACGTTCCCCGTACCGCCGGTTGTGGCGGCGGACCTCGCGGTCGACTTTCTCGCCCCGGCCCCGAAAGGCGGCGGCAACGCGATCCTGGTCGGCGGCGTGTTGATCGAGGCGCAGACGATCCCGTATGTGACCTTTTACCCCGACGGCACGTGCCGTCCGTTTCGCGCCCAGTTCGTGCGCAGCGGCGCCACCAGCATGCTGGCGATTGATCCCTGGACGTGCGCGCCGGTGCTGACGCCGACGGATCCGAATGCGCCGCCGATCTGACCCCGCCATGCCGGCCGCCACTCCCTTCGCCCTGCCCGCGCGCCGCGGGTTCACGCTCCTCGAGGTGCTCGTCGCGCTCGTGGTGTTTGCGATGGCGGCCGTGGTGCTCGGCTCCTCGTACCTGAACGTGCTCAATACCTACGAAGTCGCCGCCCGCGGCATGGTGGTGAACGAGGACTTCGCCTTCGCCCGCGATCTGGTCCTGCGCGAACCCAACCGCGAAAAACTCGAGCAGGGCGGCGAGTTTGAAACCGTGGGTGGCCGGCGGGCCCGGTGGAGCGTCGAGATCGAAGCCACGACGATCCCCAACGTGTTCCAGGTGGCGTTCGCGTGCGAGCTCGCCGATCCGACGCGCCCCGAGCCGGAACGCCGCACGCAGCGGTTCACCGTGCTGCGGCCGACGTGGGTCGTCGACACTGCCGAGCGCGACAAGCTCAAGGAGGAAGTGAAGCGGCGCATCCTCGAACTGCAGGGCAAGCTGAAGCAGCCATGACGACCGCGGCCAACCGATTGCCCCGGGCGGGCGGGCGGGCCACGGCCCGCCGGAACGGGTTCACGGGCGGGTGTATCCACGCCGCGGTGACGCCGCGGTCGGCTCCGTCCTCGGTTGCGCGTCGCGGTTTCACATTGATGGAGATCCTGCTCGCGCTCGCCCTCGTGGCCCTGCTGCTGGTGGCGCTCAATACCTTCGTGTTTTCGATGGGCGAGCTGTGGGGGCGCCGGACGGACGAGCGGCTGTTTGAGCAGCACGCGCGTGCCGTCACGCGTTTCCTCGAGCAGCAACTGCGCTCCGCCGCCCTGCCGCCGGCCGCCCGGGCCAATTCGACGCCCATCGCGCTGCAGGAAGTCCGGCCGCAGAACGGCCTCATGGAAAAGCTCCTCACCTTCGAGCTTCCCGCCGGCAGCCGGTTGTTCACGTGGCCAGATCGGCCGCTGCCCGAGGTGCTGTGTTCCTTCCAGGTCCGGCCGAACGAGGGACTC
>JAEUHA010000453.1 GCA_016793535.1 Opitutaceae bacterium
GGGGACGGCCGCGCTCCCAGGAGGGGGAAATCCTCGCCGAAGGAGATGCGCATGACGCCGCCTGCCCCTTCCTGGCGCCGCCGCCTGCTCCTCGTGGCCGGCGTCCTCGCCGTCGCCGCCTTTGCCGGGCTCGCCGGCCGGTTCTGGCACCCGTACTACGGATTCACGAAGTTCGTCCAGCTCGACGCGGCCGACGCCGCGTCCGGCGTGCGCGAGGTCCGCGAGTATCCGGTCTTCACCTACGAAGGCTTCAACGGCTACGACGGTGCCGCCTACGTGCAGATCGCGTTTCACCCGCTGCTCGATTCGCCCGAGCTGCAGCCGGCGCTGGGCAACGTGCCCTATCGCGCCCGGCGCATCCTCGGCAGCGCGCTGGCCTGGATCCTCTCCGCCGGTGATCCGGCGCGCATCGCCTCGACCTACGCCGCCCTCAACCTGGCGGTCTGGCTCGGGCTCGCCCTGCTGCTCTGGCGCGTGCTGCCGGTGACGGACGGCCGCAGCCTTCTGGCCTGGGCGGGAGTGATGTTCTCGGCCGGCGCGCTCCACGCGGTGCGACTGGCGCTGACCGACCTGCTCGCCGCGACGCTCATCACCGCCGCGCTCGCGCTGGGCGAACGCGGCCGCGGCGGCGGGGCCATCGGCTTGCTCGCGACTGCCGGTCTGGCGCGGGAAACGGCGCTGGCGGGCGTGGTGGCCCTCTGGCGTGAACCGTGGACTTCGGCGCGCGCCTGGCGCGCCAACGTCGCCCGGAGCGTGGCGGTCGCCCTGCCGCTCGCCGCGTGGATGGGATATGTGCGCTGGCAGGCCGGACCCGCGGCGCAGGGCCTGGGCAACTTCAGCTGGCCGATCATCGGCTGGATCGAGAAGGGGAGCGAGACGCTGGCGGACTTCGCCCGGCACCCGGATTTCCGCTGGCTCACGACCACGACGCTGCTCGCGTTCATCGGTTTGACCGCGCAGGCCGCGTTCCTGCTGCGCCATCGCCGGCCCGGGGACGCCTGGTGGCGGATGGGCCTGGCCGGTGTCGCGATGATGGTGATGCTCGGCACCGCGGTGTGGGAGGGGCATCCCGGGGCGGCAACGCGGGTGCTGCTGCCGATGGGCGTGGCGTTCGCGGTGCTCGCGGTCCGGACGCGGGCCGGCTGGGTTTGGCTCGGGGCGGGCGGGCTGACGGTTTTCAGCGGCGTCCTCGCCCTCTGGCATGTGCCGGACGCTCCGCGTGAACTCGCGGCCGGGCGGTGGGCGGGCGGCGCCTTCGTGGCGCGGCTCGACACGGGCTGGTTCGGCGTCGAGCGCGACGGACGCCACGCCTGGGCCTGGAGTGGTCGCGAGGCCAGGCTGGTGGTGGAGACATCGCCGCGCGACACGCGGCCCCTGCAGGTGCGCGTGAAGATCCGGGCCATCACGCCGCGCGCCGTCGAGCTTCGCGTCGCCGGGACCACCGTGTGGCGGGGCGACGTGGGCGAGCGGCCCGGCTGGATCGAGTTCGCCGCGACGCCGGCGGAACGCGGCCGGCTCGTGCTCGAGCTCCGCTCCGAGGCTGCGCCCGTGCGCGAGAACGCGCATGCGGATGCGCGGGCGCTGGGTTTCGCCGTTTACGGGGTGGAACTGAAGTGAGCGCGATCCGGATGAACGCCACCGTGCCGCCGCAGGACCCGCGGGTCAGCGGGGTGCCCTCACCCCGCGGAGTGCTGCATTCGGAGCCAACGGCCCGCGGGTTGGGGGCACCCCGCCCACATTGTCCATAGGTCCGATGAGACTCTGGCTGACGACAACCCTGCTGGTGCTCGTGGCGTGCTGTGGTATCAACCTGGCCCATACGGCGCGCCGGACTCTGCCGCAGCCACGGGTGCCGGCGGCCGAGCCGGCGAACAATGTCCTGCGTCACGAACGCCGCTTCGCGGCCGTCGTCGCCGCGCTGCGTGCGCACGATGTCCGCGGCCCGGTCGGCTACGTGGGCGACCTCCCCCCGGCGGCGATGCGGGGCGATACGGCGGCGATGGAGCAGTACTTCCTGTCGCAGTTCGCGGTGGCGCCCTGGATCCTCGACGCGGACCCCGGTCGCAGCGCCTGGGTGCTCGCGAATCTGCAGCGGACCCGGCCCGCGGACCGGCTGCCGGCCGGTTATGCGGTGGTCGAGGATTGCGGGGGTGGCGTGCTGCTGCTCCGCCGGACCGCGCCATGAGTCCCGGATCCATCGGGGCGTTGCTCTCCGCCTGGCTGTTGGGCGGGTTGATCGTCGCCGCCGTTCGGCCGGCGGGCGAAGCGGGGAACGGGGACAGGCTGCTGCACCTGTCGCTCGGACTGCTGGTGGGGCTGGGCGTGACGAGCACCGGCTTCTTCTTCGCCTCACTGGCGTCGTCGCGGCCCGCGCTGCTGAGCGGGGCGGTCGAACTGGCCCTGGGGCTGGCGCTGGCGTGGATGGGCTGGCGGCGCCGCGCCGTCGCCCTCCGAACCTCGGCGATCGCCGTGACCCCGGCCTCCTGGCGCCAGTGGCTCCTGGCCTCCGTGCTGGCCCAGGCGGTGCTGGTGGCGGTGGTGTGCGGCTGGCGCGCGTATCAGGCGGAGCCCTACGGTGGCTGGGACGGCTGGGCGATCTGGAACCTGCATGCGCGGCTGATGCTGCGCGCGGGCCCCGAGTGGCCGGCGCTGCTCGCGGAGCCGGCCATCAGCTGGACTCATCCCGACTACCCGCGGCTGCTGCCGGCGGCGGTGGCGCGGCTCTGGGCCTGGGGCGGGCAGGAAACGTCCGCGGCCGCCGCACTCGTCGCCGTGGCGTTCGCCCTGGCCGCACTCGGAATCCTGCTGGCCGTGCTCGCCCGGTGCCGGGGCTGGACCGTCGCCTTTGCCGGGGCGCTGCTCCTCGTGAGCACGCCTTTCTTCGTGACCTTCGCACCCAACCAGCATGCGGACATCCCGCTTGGCGGCTTCCTGCTCGCAGCCATGGGGCTCCTGGTGCTCTCCGGCGACGGGCCGGAACCGCGCGCCGGCCTGTGGCTGGCGGGACTTTGCGCGGGGTTGGCGGCGTGGACGAAGAACGAAGGCCTGCTGTTCGCGCTGGGCTTCGCGCTCGTGGCGGGCGGCTGGGCCTGGCGACGGCACGGCGTGCGCGCCCTTGTCGGCTTGGCGACCGGCCTCGGCGTGGGACTGGTGCCGGTTGCCGTGTTCAAGTTCGGATTCGCGCCCGCCAACGACCTGGTGTCGGCCCCGCTGGGACCGCGGCTCGCGCACGTGGTCGACGTTGCCCGGCACGCGACGATTCTCGGATCATTCGGTCGGGAGCTGTTGCGCTTCGGCGAGTGGGCTTGGGCGCCCTTCCTGGCGATGGCACTTCCCTTTGCGGCCTGGCGCCAGCGGCGGCGGTCCACCGGGACCGCACGGGTCCTGTGGGTCGTGATCGGCCTCATGCTGGCCGGCTACTATGGCGTGTACCTCCTGACGCCGCAGGACCTCGCATGGCACCTGAACACCTCGCTCGTGCGGCTGCTGCTGCAGCTCTGGCCGCTGGCGATCCTGGCGTGGGCGTTGGCGGTGCCGGAGTTCGATGCCGGTCCCGCGCCGGCCCGGAGCGGGTGGCGAGCGACGTTTTTCTTCACCGCCAACTTCGTCGTGGCGCTGACGCTGACGACGCTGCTGGAGCGTCAGGCCGCGCCTGGCGAAATGGCGGTCGGACGCGGGCGCACACGGGGCGTGACGGTGGCGTTGGGCGAGGGCTGGTTCGCCCCCGAACGGCACGGGCGCGACCACTGGGCGTGGAGCGTGGGCCGGGCGACCGTCGTGGTGCACGCGGGCGAGCTGCGTAATGGAAAACCGGTTACGCTGCGATTCGGGCTGCGCTCCTCGGGCGCACGGACGGTGACGGTGACCGTTGCCGGGCGCACGCTCTGGCAGGGCATGGTCGCAGGCGAGTTGGTCCCGGTAGAACTGGCGGACATCGGGTCGCCGTCCGGTCTCGTCCGCCTGGAATTTTCCACCGATACCCCGGGGAAGTCCGAAGCCCCGGGCGATGGCGGGAGGGTCCTCGCCTTCGCGATCTACAACGTCGAGCTGCGATGAATGGGGTCAGGGCGTTACTTGTTACAGCCGCTGTAACAAGTAACGCCCT
>JAEUHA010000532.1 GCA_016793535.1 Opitutaceae bacterium
CCCGCTCGCTGCCCGCCCCCGCCACCTTGGAAGGCCGATTCCTCCTGTAGAATGGGTTGGAGTCCGCGGGAGGTCGCCTACAGGGTGGTCGCCTCTCCCGAACAGCCGATGAACCTAACCCGTATCGTCGCCGCGAGCGCCCGGCCGCTGAGCCGCCGCCGCTTTCTCGCCCAAACCGGAGCCGCGGTCGGCGTCCTGGGTTTTCCCGCCCTGCTGCGCAGCGCCTCGCCCAACTCGATGTTGCAGGTCGCGTGCGTGGGCGTCGGCGGCCGCGGCGGCATTGGGATGCGCAGCGTCGCCACCCATCCGAAGGTGAAGATCGTGACGCTGTGCGACGTGGATGAGCGGTCGCTCACCGCGGCGGCCAAGCTTTTCCCCGAGGCCGCCCGCCTGCAGGACTGGCGCGAACTGCTGGGGCGCCGCGCCGGCGAGATCGATGCGGTGACCGTCGGCATCGCGGATCACATGCACGCGTCCGTCGCACTCACCGCGATCCGGGCGAAGAAGCATGTCTACCTCGAGAAGCCGATGGCGCTGACCGTGCATGAGTGCCGGGTGCTCGCGCAGGAGGCCGCGCGGACCGGGGTCGTCACGCAGCTCGGGAATCAGGGCCGTTCGAGCATCGAAAGCCGGATGACGGTCGCGCTGCTGCGCGGCGGGGCGATCGGGAAGATCCGGGAGGTGATCCTGTGGGAGAACAAGCCGCTCTCCTGGTGGCCGAAGAACACCGAGCTGCGCGCGCAGGCCGATCCCGTGCCGCCGGGCTTCAACTGGGATCACTGGCTCGGCGTGCGTGAGCCGCGGCCGTATCTGCATCAGACCTACCACCCGAAGACCTGGCGGGCTTGGTTCGATTTCGGCGGCGGCGAGATGGGTGACATGGGCTGCCATCACTTCGACATCACGTTCGACGCGTTGAAGCTCACGGCGCCGCTCCGGGTGCGCCAGCTCGACGGCGGGAGCCGCGGGCCGCTCTGGGGCGACAAGCGGGTCGTCGAGCTGATCTTTCCCGGCAGCGATGTGACCGCCGGCTCGACCGTGAAAGTCACCTGGTACGACGGCGGCATCGAACCGGATCGCAGCCGCATCCAGCTGCCCAAGGGCATCACGAAGTTTCCGCTGTCGGCCAACTACTGGATCGGCGAGCGCGGCTCGATCTTCAAGATCTACGGCAGCGGCCGGCCGTTCGTGCTGCCGGAGGAGGATTTCCCGCTCGAGAAATATCCGCGCGACTTCAAGGGGCAGGATCATTTCCACGACTGGGTCGATGCCATCCTCGCAGGCCGAAAGTCGTGTGGGGACTTCGCGCATGGCGGTCCGCTGACGGAGTCGGTGCTCGTCGGCGCGCTGGCGGATCGGTTCGCGGGCGAGTGGCTCGAGTGGGACCGGCAGGCGCTGCGCTTCAAGAATCACGCCGAAGCCACGAAATTGCTTCGGCGTCCGTATCGCGACGGCTGGAAGATTCCCGGACTTGGGTGAGCGCGTCGGACGAGGTGCGGCGCCTGCGCTTCGGGCGATCCGCGCTGACGGATGAAGATGCGGATTCCAGGCGTGCCGGCCGCGCAGTCCCGGAAGCCGTGATATCCGCGCGAAGAATTGCCAAGCGGACGGTTCGCCCCCTTCGTCGTCGTCGACCCCCCATGAACCCCTTCCGATTCGGCGCCGTCGTGTGTCTGTCCCTTGTTGCTGTCGTGCTCGCCTGCGCAGCCGAATCCCCGGCCGGAGCGGCCGCGATCAGCGGGCGCGTCCAGAACGCCGCCACCGGCCAGTACCTCAACAACGCGCGCGTGGTCGTCAAAGGGACCGATGTCGTCGCATTCACCGATGAAACCGGCAGCTATCGGCTCACCAACGTCCCGCCCGGGTCCGTGGTGCTCGAGGTCTTCTACACCGGCATGGCGCCGCAGCAGATCACCGTGAATGTCACCGGCGCCGCGACGATCGAGCGCGATATCAGCCTCGCCGGCGGAGCCCGCTACCGCAACGACACCGAGGTCGTGAAGCTCGAGTCGCTCGTGGTCTCGTCGTCACGCGAGATGGATGGCGCCGCCATCGCGATCAACGAGCAGCGCTTCGCGCCCAACGTGGTCAACGTCGTCTCGGCCGACGAGTTCGGCGTGGTGCCCGACGGCAACATCGGCGAGTTCCTGAAAATGCTCCCGGGAATCACCATGGATTACCGCGGCGGCGATCCGCGCGAGATCTCGATGAACGGCGTCCCGTCGGGCTACGTGCCGGTGACGATCGGCGGTTTCAACCTCGCTTCGTCCGAGGTTTCCGGCACCGGGCGCAACGTCGAGCTGAACGCGGTCTCGATCAACAATCTCTCCCGCATCGAAGCCGTTTATTCGCCGACGCCCGAGTCGCCGGGCTCGGCGTTGGCCGGCTCGGTGAATCTGGTGCCGCGCAGTGCGTTCGAGCGGGCGCGTCCGGTGTTCAACGGCAGCGTCTACTTCGCGGCGCGCGACAGCACGATCGAGTGGGGTCGGACGAAGGGGCCGGCGAAGGAGCCGACCTACAAGATCCGGCCCGGCTTCGAATTCTCCTGGGTCGTGCCGGTCAACAAGCGCTTCGGCTTCACCGTCTCCGGCGGAGCGTCCACCCAGTATGTCGAGGGGCCGCTCCTGCTCAACACCTGGCGCGGGGCGGGCGCGGCGACCAACGGCACGACCCTGCCCGACACCACGCCCGACCGACCCTACCTCTCCGATTTCCGGGTGCGCATCGAGTCGAAGATCGCCGACCGCTCCTCCTTTGCCACCACCGCCGACTACAAGCTCGGACCCGCGAGCCGGCTGTCCTTTTCTTTTCAATACGGCACGTTCCACACCGACTTCAACCAGCGCTCGATCACGTTCATCGTGAATCGCGTGCTGCCCGGCAACTTCTCGACCCGGTTCACCCGCGGCTTCGCCGGTGCCGGCGAAGTGAATCTCTCCAACAGCGGGAATCACCGCTACAGCCGCACCTTCATGCCGACGCTCCTGTTCCGGCACGACGGCCCGATCTGGAAGGGCGAGGCCGGCCTCGGCACCTCCCACGCGCAGAATCGCTTTCGCAACCTCGACAAGGGCCGGTTCGCCTCGACCCTCGCGCGGCGCACGGGCGTCACGGTGTCGTTCGACGAGATCTTCTACCTCCGGCCCAACGTCATCACGGTGACGGACGGCGTCACGGGCGCGCCGGTCGACCCGTACGACATCAACACCTACGCGCTGAGCACGGCGGGCGGCAGTCCGCAGACGTCGCGCAATATCCAGAATACCGCCTTCGCCAACGTGCGGCGCGACTTTGACGTGGGCTTTCCGCTGACGCTCAAGGCCGGCGTCGATGTGCGTCAGTCTCGCAGTGACAACCGCACCGCCAACACGTCGGTGAACTTCGTGGGCGCCGACGGACGTGCGAGCACGACGCCCGTGGGTGCCAGCGACGACGGAGCCGGTCAGGTCTACGATCAGGATTACTACCAGCGGGCCGGCCTCTACGGCATCCCCCGCGTGCAGTGGGTCAGCAACGAGGAGGTGCTGGACCTCTACCGGGCTCGACCCAACACCTTCACGCTCGACGAAAACACCCTCTACCGGTCGCAGATCAACAACTCGAAGATTTCCCGCGAGACGATCTCCTCGGTCTTCATTCGCGGCGACGCGCAATTCCTCAACCGCCGCCTCAAGCTCGTCGGCGGCGTCCGCGCCGAGCAGACGAACATCAATGCCCGCGGACCGCTCAACGACCCCACGCTCAACTTCCAGCGCAACGCGTCCGGCCAGGTCATCCTCGGCGCCAATGGCCGTCCGCTCACGATCGCGAGCGACCCGCTGGGCATTGCGCGGCTGACGTTGATCGACCGCGGGGCGCGGGCCGAGAAGGAGTACCTGCGGCTCTTCCCGAGCATCAACGCGAGCTACAATGTCCGCGACAACCTGATCGCCCGCGCCGCGTGGTACACGTCTGTCGGCCGGCCGAACTTCAACCAGTACTCCGGCGGCGTGACGCTGCCCGACCTCGAGGCCGAGCCGAGCAATGCCAATCGCATCGTGGTGAACAACGCCGCAATCAAGGCCTGGAGTGCGCAGACCACGAAGGTGACCCTGGAGTACTACTTCGAGCGCGTCGGCCTGCTGTCGGTCGGCGCCTTCCGGCGCGAGATCGAGAACTTTTTCGGCGCGACGACCTTCGATGCGACGCCCGAGTTCCTCGGGCTCTACAGCCTCGATCCCGTCCTCTACGACCGGTACCAGGTGGCGACGCAGCAGAACCTCGACAGCACGGTGCGGGCGCAGGGCATCGACGTGAACTACCGCCAGGCCCTGACGTTCCTGCCCCGTTGGGCGCGCGGCATCCAGGTCTTCGCCAACGGCAGTGCGCAGCGGCTCATCGGTCCCGCCGCCGCCAACTTCGCCGGCTACATTCCCCGCAGCGGGAGCTGGGGCGTCAGCCTTTCGCGTGAGAAGTACAACCTGCGGCTCAACTGGAATTACCTCGGCCGTCAGCGCCGCGGCCTCGTCACGGGTCGCAGCATCGAGCCGAACACCTACACCTGGGGCCTGAAGCGCTCCTACATCGATCTCACCGGCGAGTACTCCATCCGGAAGAACTTCGCGCTCTTCGCCAATCTCCGCAACCTGAACGACCCGACCGACGACCAGGAAATCGCCGGCCCCAACACTCCCGCCGAAGCGCAGTTCCGGCAGCGCGCCGACTTCGGCTCACTCTGGACGATCGGCGTGAAGGGGACGTTTTGAGCGCGCGCCTTCGTCTCTCCTCTAGGCGGGGTGCCCTCACCCCGCGCACCTTTTGCGATCGAGCTCTCATTCCCGCGGGGTGAGGGCACCCCGCCTACAACGTCCGAATCTCCCAATCATTCTCCGCCCCGTCTCATGAAGCATCTGTTCCTGCTCCTCGTCCTCGCCGCTTCCGCGGCCGCCGCCGACCGTCCGAACATCGTGTACATCCTGTGCGATGATCTTGGATACGGCGACGTCTCCAGCCTGAACCCGGCCGGCAAGATCCGGACACCGCACATGGACCGCGTCGCGCGCGAGGGCATGATCTTCAGCGATGCCCACAGCGGCTCGGCCGTCTGCACCCCGACGCGCTACGGTGTGATCACCGGCCGCTACGCCTGGCGCTCGAAGCTGAAGAACGGCGTGCTCGGCGGGCTCAGCCCGCGGTTGATCGAGCCGGGCCGGCTGACGGTTGCGGCCTTGCTCAAGGCCCAGGGTTACCACACGGCCGCGATCGGCAAATGGCACCTCGGCATGGACTGGGCGAAGAAGGGTGCCGGCGGCGTGAACGCGCTCAACATCGAGTCGCGCGAACAGGTCTTCAACGTCGACTATGCCGCACCGATCGCGAACGGCGTGAACAGCGTCGGCTTCGACTATTACTTCGGCATCAGCGCGTCCCTCGACATGGTGCCCTACACCTACATCGAGAACGACCGGGTGAAGGCGCTCCCCACCGAGGATCGCGACTACCCGATGTTCCTCGGCCGCGCCGAGGGCCGGGTGCGCAAGGGACCGGCCGCGCCGGGCTTCGAGATGGAGCACGTGCTGCCCGCATTCACGAAGCAGGCGGTCGAGTACATCGGCGCGCGGGCGGCGGACGCGAAGCAGGGGAAGCCGTTTTTCCTCTACCTGCCGCTGGCGTCACCGCACACCCCCGTGGCGCCGAACAAGGCGTGGCAGGGCAAGAGCGGGCTGAACGCGTACGGGGACTTCGTGATGGAAACCGACGCGAGCATCGGGGAGGTGCTGCAGGCCCTCGATCGGCACGGGCTGGCCGCCAACACGCTCGTCGTCGTGACCAGCGACAACGGGTGCTCGCCGCAGGCCGGCTATCCCGAGCTCGAAGGGAAGGGGCACGATCCCAGCCACATCTTTCGCGGCCACAAGGCCGACATCTACGAGGGCGGACACCGCATCCCGTTCCTCGTACGCTGGCCGGCCAAGGTATCGCCCGGACGGACCAGCGCGCAAACGGTGTGCCTCACCGACCTTATGCGCACCGTCGCAGACATCCTGCGCGTGCCCGTGCCGGACACCGCGGCCGAGGACAGCGTGAGCTTCCTGCCGGCGCTGCTCGGCAACGATCGCGCGCCGTTGCGCGAAGCCACGGTGCATCATTCGATCAATGGCTCGTTCGCGATCCGGCGGGGCAAATGGAAACTGGCGTTCTGTCCCGGTTCGGGCGGCTGGACGAGCCCGCGGCCCGGGCAGGACGATGCGAGCAAGCTGCCGCTCGTGCAGTTGTTCGATCTCGAAGCCGATATCGGCGAGACGCGCAACCTGCAGGCCGAACATCCCGAGGTCGTCGCACGCCTGACCCGGCTGATGGAAAAGTACGCCGCCGACGGCCGCAGTACGCCGGGCGCAGTGCAGCCCAACGATGGCGAGGTCGACATCTGGCGCGCCGGCAAGCTGGCGCAGCAGCCCCTCGCGACGAAGAAGGGAAAGAAGAAATGAGCATTGAGCCCAGCATTCACCAGATGGAGCAGCCTGTCCCCAGGCTGCTGGTTCGATTCGTCAGTGTACTGTCATTCCTCCTTGCGACCCTATCCGCGGCGGCCGCCAGCGCCCCGCGGCCCAACGTCGTCATCATCATGGCCGACGACATGGGCTACGCCGACCTGAGCGCGTACGGGAACGACCGGTTTCAGACCCCGCACCTCGACGCCCTCGCGCGCGAAGGACTGCGTTTCACGGATTTTCACTCCAACGGCGCGGTATGTTCGCCGACGCGCGCCGCACTTATGACCGGGCGCTACCAGCAGCGCAGTGGTGTGGACGAGGTGGTGTTTGCCGATCCCGCGCGCGGCAAACGCGACGCACACGGATTGCAGCCGGGGGAGATCACGTTTGCCCGCCTGCTCCAGGCGGCGGGCTATCGCACGGGCCTGATGGGCAAGTGGCACCTCGGCTATGACCGGAAGTTCAATCCCCGGCACCACGGCTTCGATGAGTTCCGCGGTTACCTCAGCGGCAACGTGGATTTCCACTCGCACATCGATCAGGCGAATTTTGCCGACTGGTGGCACGACCTCGAACCAGCGCAGGAGCCCGGCTACACGACGCACCTGATCACGCGGCACGCCGTGCGCTTCATCGAGGAGAACCGCTCGCGTCCGTTCTGCCTGTACGTCGCGCACGAGGCGCCGCACTCGCCCTATCAGGGCCCCAACGATCCGCCGGTGCGCGGACCGCGGGCGCAGCCGCCGCTGCAGGGCGCGGAGATCGCGCGGGCGTACCGCGAGATGGTGCAGGAGATGGACAAGGGCGTGGGCGAGATCGTTGCGACGCTGCGCCGGCTGGCGCTGGCGGAAAACACGCTCGTGTTCTTCTGCTCCGACAACGGCGGCACGCGCGAGGGCAACAATGGTCCGCTCAACGGCCACAAGGCCAGCGTCTGGGAAGGCGGACACCGCGTCCCCGGCATCGCGTGGTGGCCGGGGAAGATCAAGGCGGGCACCACCGATCAGGTGGCGCTGACCATGGACCTGATGCCCACGATGCTCGAGCTGGCGAAGGTATCCGTCCCGGCAGGACACCGGCTCGACGGCACGAGTCTCGTGCCCCTGCTGACCGAGTCCCGGCCGCTGCCCGAACGCACGCTCTTCTGGGGCTACACGGGCCGTTTTGCCGTGCGCCGCGGACCGTGGAAACTGCTGGTCAATCAACCGGCCGCCGAGGCGGGCAAGGCAAAGGGCAAGAAGAAGGCCGGCAGCGATGCCGCGACGACGGCGGCTGGCCCGGCGACGCTGCTCTTTCATCTCGGCGACGACCTCGGGGAGAAGCGCAACCTCGCCGCGCGCGAGCCCGGTCGCGTGCGTGAGCTCGAGGCGGCGCTGGCGGCGTGGCGGAAGGACGTGGCGCGGCCGTAGGTGGGTGGGAGCGCGGACGT
>JAEUHA010000547.1 GCA_016793535.1 Opitutaceae bacterium
TCGTTTCGTTTCCGTTCAGCGGCGCACTCCGCGGTGCAGCCGGCTTACCGGCTTCGCGGCGGCGGCGGCCGTCTCGGCCAGCGCCTTGTCGTCGAACAGCGCGGAATAGATGTAGGGGAAGCCCTCGATCTTCTTCCGCTCCACGGCGACCCCCCTGTAGCGCTCGATGGAACGCGCATCACGCACGTCCTCCTCGGTCACCAGGGTGAAGGCGTCGCCCGTGTTCTGCGCGCGGCCGGTGCGGCCGATGCGGTGCACATAATCCTCGGGATTCTCGGGCACGTCGTAGTTGATCACGTGCGACACGCCGGCGATGTCGAGGCCGCGGGCGGCGATGTCCGTCGCCACCAGCACCTCGTACTTGCCGCTCTTGAAGCCCTGCAGCGCCTCGATGCGCTCGCGCTGGTTCCGGTCGGAGTGCATGACGCCCACGGTGTGGCCCTTGCTCTCGAGGCGGTGCGCGATGCGGTCGGCGCCCATGCGGGTGCGGGAAAAGATCAGGACGCTCTTGAACTCGGTGCGCTCGAGCAGGAGTTGGAGCAGGTCGAACTTCTGCGAGGCTACGACCGGGTAGAACGCATGCGTGACCGTCTCCGCGGGGGAACGCTGGCGGCCGATCTCGACCTTGACGGGGTTGCGCAGCGCCCAGCCGGCGAGCTGCTCGAGTTCGGGGGGCAGCGTCGCGGTGAAGAACAGGGTCTGCCGCTCCTTCGGGCATTTCTGCACGATCCGGCGCACGTCGGGCAGGAAGCCCATGTCGAGCATCCGGTCGACTTCGTCGAGCACGAGAATGTCGATGTCGGCGAGCGAGCAATTGCCCTGCTCCAGGTGGTCGAGCAGGCGGCCCGGCGTCGCCGCCAGGATGTCCATGCCGCGCCGCAGGTCGTCGGTCTGCTTGCCGTAGCCCACGCCGCCATAGACGATCGTGACCCGCAGGTCGGTGAACTTGGCAAATTTCTGGAAGGCCTCCTCGACCTGCAGCGCGAGCTCGCGCGTGGGCTCGAGGATCAGGCAGCGCAGCTTGCCGTGCGTGCCCAGCCGCTGGATGATCGGCAGCGCGAAGGCCGCGGTCTTGCCGGTGCCGGTCTGCGCGGAGCCGATGACGTCACCGCCCTTGAGCACCACCGGAATCGCCTGCGCCTGGATCGGCGTGGGCGCGACGTAGCCCATCTCCTGCACGCCGTACGCGAGGGCGTCGCTCAGCCCGAGGGCCGTGAAGGCCGTATCCATTTTCGGGATATCCACCGGCACCGCCGGCTTGATGTCGGCCGTGCGCGGGTGATCGAAAGTCTTGTCGATCATCGGCCGTTCGCGCTCTCCGCGCGGGCCGCCCCGGCCGCCCCCACCGCCCGAACGGGAGTGGAGCCCGCGGCCGCCGTGGCCGCCGCGCTCCTGGCGTTCGCCCCGGCCGCCACCCTCGTCACGACGCGGCCGCGCATGGGATGATTCGCTCCGGTCGGCGTCCCGCGCCGGTTGCCCGTGCGCCGGGCCATGCGCCTGCCCGTGGGCGGATCCGTGCGGCTTGGCGGCGTGGCTGCGGCCGCCACCGCGGCTCCGGTCGGACCGGGGCTCACCGGGCGAGGCCGCGGTGGACGTTTTGGAATGCGAACCGGAAGTGGATTTGCCGCCCGTCGCGGCGGGTTTCGCGGCACGCGAAGGGGCGAGTGTATCCCGCAGCTTCGCAAAGATTTTCTTCAACATGACTAGTAAACCGGGGAGCCTCGGTGAATTGCGCCCCTTTGCAACCTCGATATGCTCCCCGCTCCGCCATGACGCCCTCCCTCGCCCTCACTGCCGTCCGCTTCCGGGTATCGAACCTGCGCCAGAGCCGCGCTTTCTACACCCAACAGCTCGGGTTCATCCCGGTGTCGGAGCCGGCCGGAGAGGTCGGGTTGGCCACGGTGGCGAACGCGGAACCGATCCTGATCCTGCAGGAGCGGCCCGGCGCCGCCCCCGCCTCACGCCAGGCCGCGGGGCTCTTCCATGCCGCCCTGCTCCTGCCCAGCCGGCCGGCGCTCGGCCACTGGCTCGCGTGGGCCGCCGGGCGGGGCGTGGAGTTCGACGGGTTCTCCGATCATGGCGTGAGTGAAGCGATCTACCTTTCGGATCCGGACGGCATCGGACTCGAATTCTACGCCGACCGGCCCCGGTCCGCCTGGCCGTTCGCGGGCGGCGAGCTGGCCATGGTGACCGCGCCGCTCGCCGTGCCGGACCTGCTCGCGGCCGGGGCCGAAGTCGCGCCAACTGCTCCGCTGGCCGGCGCCCGGTGGGGTCACCTGCACCTGCGGGTGACGCACCTCGGACGCAGCGAGGCCTTTTACCGTTCCACGCTGGGCGTGGAGGTCACCCAGGCCTCGTATCCTGGGGCGCGGTTCCTCGCCGCGGACGGTTATCACCACCATCTCGGACTCAACACCTGGGGTCAGCCCAGCCGGCCCGCCTCGACCGAGACCACCGGGCTGGAGGAGGCCGTGTTTGCCCGCCGCGACGCCGCGGGCGACACGGTGCTCGCCGACCCGGACGGCATCCGGCTTCGCGTCCGGCCCGGGGCGGCGTAAAACGACTGTGCATTTCGCGGTTAGGCGCCGCTCCCGCCGCGCTTTGCGGCATTCGCGCTTGGCTTGCCCGGGAGCGACTCCCAGCCTCGCCGGCCGACGACTCGGTCCGCGCATGAACGACGAAATCCGGTGGCTCGCCCGCCTTGGCATCGACCAAGGTCTTTTCAGCCGCAACCATTGCCTCAAGGTGCACGCCAAACTGGGGCCGGCCGGCGACCTCATGGCGTTTGCCCAGGAGTTCATCGATTCCGGGATCGTCACCGATGTCGAACGGCTCGAGACGATCGCCGGACTCGCGCTGCGGAAGGCGCCGCAGGGAGCGCCGGCCGACGACCCCTTTGCCACCGCCGCCGGCGCCGCCCCGTCCGCCCCTTCCGCCCCGGCGGCGGCGAGCGGGCCGGCCTTCGCGTTCGAGTCCATCGGTTCACTCGATGACCCGGCGCTCGCGGCGGCCATGGGCGCCCTGCTCCGTTCGACCGCCGCCAGCGGCGCGAGCGACCTCCACCTGTCCACCGGCGCGCGGCCCTTCGTGCGCAAGAACCGGGTCCTGTC
>JAEUHA010000581.1 GCA_016793535.1 Opitutaceae bacterium
GGCCAAGTCCTGCGCCCGGGCGGAAGGTCCCGCGGGGTCGGGGGGGGCCCCACCCCCCGCCCCCCTTCATACCCTTATGCGCCGGGGGGTGCGGCCACCCCCCGCGTACCGCCCGAATCACGACCCGCCGCCCCGGCGCACGAAGCGACCACGTCGTCGTCCTTGACCGCGTTCCGTTGGAATCACTCTCCTCGTTTCACCCGCATGCCGCTTGATCGCCGCGAGTTTCTCCGGTCCACGCTCCTGACCGCCGCCACCCGCGGCGGCGGCCCATCGACGGCGCCCGCGGCGACCGCGCCGTCCACGGACGCGGAAGCGGTGGTCGCGCTGATCGACACCAACGTCCATCTCTTCGCCTGGCCGTTCCGGCGCCTGAAGTACGACCGCACGTCTGCGCTCGCCGCGAAGTTGCGCCGGCACGGCGTGACCCAGGCGTGGGCGGGAAGTTTCGAGGGCTTGTTCAGCAAGGACCTCGCCGGGGTGAATGAGCGGCTGGTGGAGGAGTGCCGGCGCGAGGGCGAAGGCCTGTTTGTCCCGATCGGCAGCGTGAATCCGCTGTGGCCCGATTGGGAAGAAGACCTGCGCCGCTGCCACGAAGTGCACCGGATGCAGGCCATCCGGGTTCATCCGGGATACCAAGGCTACTCGCTTGAACATCCGGAGTTCGCCCGCCTGCTGGAAAAGGCGACCGCCCGCGGCCTGCTCGTGCAGGTCGCACTCGAACTGGAGGACGCGCGGGTGCACCACCCGTCGTTTCGTTTCACGCCAACGCCGGCAACCCCGCTCGTCAGCCTGCTGCCGCGGATTCCAGCCGCCCGCGTACAACTGCTCGGCTCGTGGCAGTGGATGCGAGTCGCGGCCTCCCGGGCGCTCCAGGACCTGCCGAACGTCCTGCACGACGTGTCCAATCTCGAGGCCGTCGGCGCCGTGGGCCGCGTGCTCGATGGCACGCACTGGAGCCTGCCCGGCCGCGTGCCGGTCGAGCGACTGATGTTCGGCTCCCACGCGCCGTATTTTCCGGTCGAGGCGGCGCTGTTCCGGTTGTTCGAATCGCCGCTCACCCGCCCGCAGCTGGAGGCCATCATGGCCGCGAATGCGCGCCGCGCCCTGGCGCGCGCGTGACGATACGACCCGCGTCCGCCATGACTGCCCGCGATTTCGCCCTCGACCCCGCCCGGTTCGGCCTGCCCACGCGCGAGCAACTGGTCGCACTGCGCATCTGGGACCTCCACTATCACGGCTTCATCGGCGCCGACAGCGGCAGGGCTCTCGCCGATCACGCCGCGCTCCAATTCTACCAGGAGCGGTTCGGCATCGAGCGGTCGTTCTCGGTCGACATCGGCGGCCAGCGCGATGCCGTGCTCGAACCGGCGGAGTTCGATGCCGTGGGGCGCCGGATTCTCGAGGAGCAGAAGGACCGGCTCTCCGGCCTCATCCGCATCGACCCTTCAGATCCGGAGCGCAGCGTGGCCAAGATGAACGCCTGGATCGCCGACGGTCCGTGCGTCGGCATCAAGTACGTCCCGCTCGGCGGCAAGACGCCGCTGCGCTGCGACCACCCGAACAACGACGCGATCATCCGGCGCGCGGTCGAACTCGGCGCCGTGATCTACATCCACACCTGGCTCAAGGTCGGCGGTGAGCGGCCCCGGATCGGCGGCGGCAACCTCGCCGGCGAAAGCACGCCGGCGGACGTCGTCGCGCTCTCCCGGCGTTTCCCCGGCGTGCCGTTGATCTGCGGCCACAGCGGCGGCGACTGGGAGATCGGCATTCGCACCATCCGGGCGCACCCTGACATCCTGCTCGAGTTTGCCGGCACGGACGCCAACTCCGGCGCAGTCGACCTTGCGGTGCGCGAACTCGGCGTGGAGCGCCTCGTGTGGGGCGGACACGGCGCCTCGCGCAGCTACGCCACGGAACTGGCCAAGGTGTTCGACGCCGATCTCACCTTTGCGCAGCGCCAACTCATTCTCGGCGGCAATCTCCGGCGCATCGGCGCCCGGATCTTTCGGGCCCGCGGCTATCGGCTCTAGCGCCAGAAGCCGAAGGTGGCCGACCCATGGGGCGTGAGTATCCTGCTCGCGCCCACGTTGGCCAACCGCCGCGCTGGCGCCCCAGCGGACGGGGACGTCCGCGCTCCCGCTACAGCCGGCGGATCCGAATCTCCCTGAGCGCCGCGCGCGTCATGAAGGCCGCCACCCCCAGCGGAAGCGACTTGTCGATCTCGCCCCAGCGGAGCGAAATTTTCCGCCCGGTGGTGTCGAGGTCGACCATGGGTTTGTCATCGATCCACGCCTCGATCTTCTTCTCTGTAACCCGAACGCGGATACGGTACCAGCGGTTGTCCTTGAATTCCATGCCGGTCGACGTCTCGTTGTCGGAGGCGTCGAAATGATCGACGCTGGAAAGCCCGACCACCATCCCGCCCCAACCGCCCACGATGAAGGAGCAGGCCGACGCCCCGACGGGGAACGTCAGGCCGCAAAAGAAGTCCTCGCCCTCGAGCTTCATCGCCTCGAGCTCGACCTCGTAGTTCAGCCGCGGCAGGTCCGCACCCTTGGTCCAGGTCACGCCCGACAGCGTCGTCCCTTTCTCGAGGATGATCGCTCCGGGGCCGCCGCGGAACGGGCTCTCGACCTTCACCGCACCCTCGCCTTCGAAGCCCGACTGCGCCCACCCGGTGAGCGTCCGGCCGTCAAAGAGACTGCGCCACGCGGGCGCCTTCTCCGCCCCGCCCAGCGGCGCGAGGGCGAGTACGACCGCCAGCGCGAGCCGACGCACAGCCGCTGCGCGGGCAAGGGGAAAACCGGGAGCCGAAAGCATGCGTACAGCTACGCGCGAAAGCGGCCCGACGCCAAGCGCAACCTCGCCCCTGCCGATCACGGCGCGGCCGGAGCGGATTGACGCCGCGACCGGGCGGAGGGCGATCGTCCAGTCGCGGCGTGTAGCCGCTCCTGCCCTCATCGCCCGGCGTCACGCAGCAGCCGGTCCTTGAGGTAGCCGGGCAGCGGCAGGTCCTGCAGCCACACCGAGGCCGCGTCCGGACTGGTCTGCAACCAGCGGCGCGCGGTCTGCTCGATCATGCGTTCGCTGCGCTCCGAGCGCGGCATCTGCCGCAACCAACGCGCCACCTCGGCCGGCGCGGTGGGCAGCACGTTCTCGACGTAGATCTCCATCGCCCGTTCGCGCGCGGTGCCGCCGGGCATCGTGGCCAGCCACGCGCCGACCGACTGCGGCTCCAGCGCCGCGCGCTGCCGCACGTATTCGAGGATCGCCTCATCCTGGGACATGCCCGTCGTCTGGGTCGAAAGCCAGGCCGCAAAGGCCGGCGAGTCGGTCGCCGAACTCGTCACGATGGCGCCGGCCCCGCCCCGCGTGCGGGAACTGCCGCCCCGCGTTCCCGGCGCCGCGGCGCCGCGCCGCGCCATCGGAACTCCGAAGCCGGTTTCCGCCCCGGCCAGCGCCGCCTCGCGCGCCTCTCCGGCCGGCAGTTGTCCCGCCCAGGCGAGCGCCGCCTTCGCATCGACCGCAACCCAGGTCTGCGCAATCGCGGACAGGAGCAGCCAGCGATTGCGCCCCGCGGGGAGCAGGTCGGCCACGTCGACGGCCCGCGCCGGTTGCGTCTGCGCCATCTCAAAACCGATGCCCGACGTCAGCCGCGGCTTCAACTCGTCCTCCGGCCACGCCCGCAGCCACGTCAGCGCCGCTGGCGCATCCTGCCGCGCCCACGCCCCGGCGGCCGCGACGAGCATGTCGTCCCTTCCCGCTCCCGCCGGCCGCCGCGTGATCCGCTCGAGGGCGGCCCGGGGTTCCCGGACCACGAGTGCACGCGCCAGCGCGTGGCGCGCGACCCGGCCGGAATGCACATCGGTCCACGCCAGCGCCCAGTCGATCGCCGGCTCCGGATCGCGCCCGGCGTGCGCCTGCGCCACCGCATCGATCGCGGCAACCTGCGCGCCACCTAGGGGCAGCGCGCGCGCGAAGGCCTCCGCGGCGGCGAGATCGCCGGCCGCCAGGGTCGTCGCCACCTGCCCGGCCATCCGGGCCCGATCGAAGGGATCCCGCGGCGACGAAACTTCCGCCGCGGCTCCGGCGAAGTCACGCGCCCGCGCGAGTTGGAGCGCGGTCGCCACCACCTCGGCCTCCGACTTCGTCCGGGAATCGTACGTCGGCGTGGCGCTCACCTGCGGCATCGCCGGGGGCCCGATCGTGGTGAAACTCCGCCGCGCGCCGCTGCGGTTGCAGCCGGCGTGGAGGGCGCCCAGCACGCCCAGGGCGCAGAGGAGCCGGGTCGAGCGGCGAGAGTGAAGCGGTGACATCGAGATCGGAAGCGTCGGCGAAAAACCCAGGACAGGCAAACCGCCGCCGCGCCTGAGGGAAACAGACGCAGCTCCGCCGCAAAAGTGCCGAAAGTTCGCGCCGTTTTCAGCGGGGCTTGTGGACCGGCCGCGGACCCGGCAGCGTGCGGTTGCTCCCCGTGCAACGCCCCGCCTCCGTCCTGCTCCGCCGGCTCGCGCTGGTGGCCTCCGCCGCGATCCTCGGCGCGACGCCGCTGGCCGCCCATCCCTCGACCCTCGCGCATGCGCTGCTGGCGCAGGCCAGTCCCGTGGTGCCCGTGGCGGCCGGTCCGCGCGTGCCCGTGACGCTCGAACTCCGCATCGATGCGGACGCGGAGCCCGTGGCGGGGCTCGTCCGCATCACTCCCGCGGCCGGCGGCGAACCGCTGGCGCTCTCCGCCCATCTGCAGCGGCCGATGGGCTGGTTCTCGCTGCCCGCCCGCGCGACCGTGGACCTGCCGCCCGGCTCGTGGCGCATCGAGGCGTGCCACGGCCTCGAGACGGCGATCACCACGCTCACGCACGTGGTTCCGGCGCAGGGTCCGGCCCCGCGCGCGACGCTGCGCCTGCGCCGGCTCCCTGATCCGGGCGCGCGGCAACGCGTGGGCGGCAACACGCATTTGCACCTGCGGCTGAACTCCGCGCGGGGCATGGCCGGAGCCATGCTCCGCACGCGGGCGGAAGCGGAAGCCTACCTGCGGACGACGGCGCAGTCCGACGGCCTCGACCTCGTCTACGTTTCCCACCTCGAGCGCGTCGGCGAAACCCAGCACTACGTGAGCAACGAATTCACGGCCGACGACCTGCGCCGCTGGTCGGGCGCGACCGTGCAGTTCGCCAACGGCGAGGAGCACCGGCACGAGGGCGGGCGCGCGACAAAGCGCAGCGGGCAGGATGAGCTGCGCTACGGGCACGTGCTCTTCCTTGACCTCCCGCGGCTCGTGCCGCCCGCCAGCTATGGTGCGATCTTCATGCCCGGCGCGCCGCCCGACGATTCGATTCCGATGCGCCGCGCGATTCTCGAGGCCCGCGCGGCCCGGGGCACGATCGTGTGGTGCCACGGCAAGCAGGGGACGGAAGACGTGGCGAACTGGACGGACGGATTGCTCCACGCGCAGAACATCTTCGATGGCGGCTCCGAGGGCTCCGTCGAAACCGTGTTCTATCCCTACCTCAACGCCGGGCTCCGGGTGCCGTTCTCAACCGGCACGGACTGGGGCATGTATGATTTCTCGCGCGTCTACGTGCCGCGGAACGGGCCGGTCACAAGCCGCACGTTCCTGCAGGCGCTGAGCGAGGGCCGCAGCTTCATCACCAATGGCACCTTGCTCGAGTTCGACGTCGAGGGGCAAGCGCCGGGCGACACGCTGGCGCTGCCCGCGGCGGGCCGCGTGCGGCTGCGCGGACGCGGCGTCGGCCGGGATGACTTCGTCGCGCTGGAGGTCGTGTTCAACGGTCGCGTCGTGGCCCGCGTCCCGTCGCGGCCGGTGGATGGCCATTTCGAGGCCACGGTCGACCTCCCGTTCGCCGTGACCGAACCCGGCTGGTTCGCGCTGCGCCTGCCGGCGACGCTGCCGTACACCGATCGCTCGGCCTTCACCGGCGCCGGCGCCAATCTCTTCGGCAAGGCCCTGTTCGCGCACACCAGCGCGGTGTACGTCACGCTCGCCGGACGCGCGGTGTGCCAGCCCGAGGCAGTCGATCAACTGATCACCGAGGCACAGGCGGCGATCCGGTTGATCGAAGCCCGCGGCGCCTTTGCCAGCGACGCCGCGCGCGACGGCCTGCTGAGCATCTATCGCGCTGCGATCGCGAAACTCGAAGCGCGCAAGGCGGCGGGTGGACGAATCGCGCCGTGAAATCGGTGCCCTTCGTCCCCTCCAGGCGGGGTGGCTTCACCCCGCTTCATCCGTTTGGAGACGCTGGGTGCGGGGTGAGGACACCCCGCCTACAGGGGAGGAATGAGACGCGGTTACTTCTTCGCGGGCGCGGCGGCCCGCTCCGCTCCGTACGTGCGCGCGAGGTACTCGGCGATCGGATCGATCACGTCATCGGGAATCGGGGCGCCGAAGGTCTTCTGCATCTTGACGACGGACGCGCGCCAGGCGGCGCGGTTCATCCCCGGTGGCTGCACGCGCACGTAGTCGGTGGAGTGGCACGTGTAGCAGTAGGTCGTCGCGAGCGCGTATCCAGGAAGTGGCGACTCGATGAGCCGGTCGGTCTCGGCCGGCAGCGTGATCTCGATCGCGCCGAGCGGCGCCAGCACGGCGGCGGCGGTGAGCGTGACGAGGGAGAAAAGGCGCAGCGGCTTCATGCGACCACCTCCACCCGGACGGGCTCAACGCTGTTGCGCAGGTAGCCGGCCGGGTTCCACAGCGGCTCGAACGGCTGCGACTCGCCCAGGCGATTCAGGGCGCGCGCCATCAGGGTGTGCGGTCCGGTGCGGTCCGGCTTGAACGCGATCCGCCATTCGCGGAACGAATAGCGGCCGAGGTCGGCGCCCAGCGCCGCGACGCGCCACGACTGGCCGCCGTCGCTCGAGAAGGCCACCTCGCGGATGCCGGCGCCGCCGTCGAATGCGATGCCGCGCACGACGGTTTCGCGGCCCACCGGCAGGCGGGCGTGGTCGGTCACGCTGGTGATGAAGGAGCGCACCGTGAAGCGCGCGATCGGATCGGTGCGTTTCGGGGCCGTGCCGGGCTCGACCGTCTTGCCGGGCGTCGCCGGCGTGCGGTAGGCGGTCTGCATCCAGAAGCCGGTGTAGACGCTGTCGAGCACCTCGATGTCATGCACGTGCTTGACCCAGTAGGTGCCGTAGTGGCCCGGCACGACGAGCCGCAGCGGGTAACCGTTGAGCACAGGCAGGTCCTCGCCGTTCATGCCCCAGGCGAGCATGACTTCGCCGTCGAGGGCATGGTCGACGTCGAGCGCCTTGACGTAGTCCGGCGTGCCGGCCGCGACCGGCCGGTCAAGTCCGTCGAACGCCACCTGCCGCGCCGCTGCGGCGAGCCCGGCCTTTTCCAGAATGGCCTTGAGCGGAATGCCGGTCCAGCGGGCGTTGCCCATGGCGCCGTGGGAGAGCTGACCGCCGCCGACGCGCGGGGTGAAGTGGCCGCGGCTGTTGCCCGAACACTGGTTCACGGCCACGACCTCGAACGGCGGGGCGAGGCGCTTCAGGTCCGCGAGGGAAAGCTCGAGCGGCGTGTTCACCTTGCCCCGCACACGGAGCCGGAACGCAGCCGGATCGATCTTGGTCGGAATGTCGGCGAGATGATAGCGCACGAA
>JAEUHA010000692.1 GCA_016793535.1 Opitutaceae bacterium
GCGCCGCACGTTCGGCCGCGGCGTGAAGCCGCTGCCACGACTCGGGCCACTCCTCCGGGCCGCGAAACTGTTTGACTTTGGAATCAAAGATCCAGTTTTCGCCAGCCATGTCCGGCCCGCCCTCCCCGTTGCCGCATTCCCCGCTAGCTACGCCGCTTGAACCGGTCACGGCGCCGGGCGTCGCCGCAGGAGCGCCCCACGCCGTGGCGCTGATCGAACGGGCCCGCGCCCAGGGGAATCGGGTCGCACTGGTTGATCGCGAAGGCGAGGTGACGTATCGGGACCTGGTCCAGCTCGCCGAACGGGCCGCGGCGACGCTCCTCGCAGGCGCCGCCGACCTGGCCGAGGCGCGCGTGGCCTTTCTCGTCCCATCGGGTCGCCATTACGTGATCACGCAGTGGGGCATCTGGCTGGCCGGTGGCATCGCGGTGCCGCTCTGCGTCTCGCACCCGCGGCCCGAACTCGAATACACCGTGACCGATGCGGACGCCTCGATTCTGGTCTCGCACCCCGAGTATCACGGCGTCGTCAGCGCGCTGGCCTCCGACCTCGGCCGGCGCTGGGTTGGCACCGATCGCCTGACCGCGACGTCCCCGGTGCCGCTGCCGCCCCTCGCCGCGTCGCGCCGGGCGATGATCCTCTACACGAGCGGAACCACGGGCAAACCCAAGGGCGTGGTCACGACGCACCGCACGATCCAGGCCCAGATCACGGCGCTGATCGAGGCGTGGGGCTGGACGGAACATGACCGCATCCTGCACGTGCTGCCGCTGCATCACCTGCACGGCATCATCAACGTGCTCGCGTGTTCGCTGTGGGCCGGCGCGACGTGCGAGATGCTGCCGAAGTTCGACCCGGCCCAGGTCTGGACGATTTTCGGCACCCGCCGCCTGACACTGTTCATGGCCGTGCCGAGCATCTATCAGCGTCTCGTCCAATTCTGGGAGGAGTCCGAGCCCGCCCGTCAGGCGCAGATGACCGCGTCCTGCTCCGCCCTGCGCCTCATGGTTTGCGGTTCGGCCGCGCTGCCGGTGCCGGTGCTGGAGCGGTGGCGCACGATCAGCGGGCACACCCTGCTCGAGCGCTACGGCATGACCGAGATCGGCATGGGGCTCTCCAATCCGCTGCACGGCGAACGGGTTCCCGGTGCCGTCGGCGCACCGCTGCCCGGCGTGCAGGTCCGTTTGCTCGACGAATCCGGCCGGGAGGTCGCGGACGGCGAACCGGGTCAGATCGAAGTCCGCGGCGACGCCGTCTTTTCCGAGTACTGGCGTCGCCCGGAGGAGACGCGGCGCGCGTTCAACGACGGCTGGTTTCAGACCGGCGACATCGCCGTACGCAGCAAGGGCATCTACCGCATCCTCGGCCGCAACTCGGTCGACATCATCAAGAGCGGCGGCTACAAGATCTCCGCCCTCGAGATCGAGCAGACCCTGCTCGGTCACCCCGACATCGCGGAATGTGCCGTGGTCGGCGTGGCCGACATGGAGTGGGGCGAGCGCGTCTGCGCGGCGATTCGCTGGCGGAACCGGACCGAAGTGCCCCTGGCCGACCTGCGGGCCTGGACGAAGGAGCGCCTGGCGTCCTACAAGGTGCCGGGACGAATCTGCACGGTCGATGACCTCCCGCGCAACGCCATGGGGAAGGTGGTCAAAAAGGAAGTGTCGAAGCTCTTCGCGCCCGCCGCCGGTTCCCCCGGTGCGGAGCAATGCGGGTCGCCATGAACGGCGGAACCCAACGCAGCCGCGGGCGCGTGCTCATCGGCAAACCGGGCCTCGACGGACACACGCGCGGCGCGAAGTTCATCGCGAAGGCGCTGGCCGACCACGGCTACGAGGTGATCTACACCGGCATCCGGCGCACGCCCGCCGAGATCGCCACCGCGGCCGTGCAGGAAGACGTGGACGTCGTGGGGTTGTCGTTGTTGTCCGGCGCGCACAACACGCTCTTCCCGCAGGTGCTCGCCGAGCTGCGGAAACTCGGGGCGGCGGACGTCCCCGTGATCGCCGGCGGCGTCATCCCGCAGGCCGACATTCCCGGGCTCCTCACCGCGGGCATCACCGCGGTCTTCACGCCGGGCGCGCCGATCGAGCAGATTCTCGCCGCCTTCGACGAGGCCTGCACCCGCCGGAGGAAGATGTCATGAGTGACCCCGTGCCGTCGTCGATCGAGTGGGGCACGCTGACGACGCGGCGCCTCGGCCAGCTCATGACGGCGATCGAGGAGCAACGGCCCGAGGCTGCCGACGTGGTCGCAGCGCTGCAGCGCCAGACCTGGCCCGGCCTCACGGTCGGCGTCACCGGGCCTCCGGGCAGCGGCAAGTCGACCTTGATCTCCGCCCTCGTGCGTGAACTGCGCCGGCGGCGGGAGCGGGTCGGCGTGGTGGCGGTGGATCCGTCTTCCGACCGGACCGGGGGCGCGTTTCTCGGCGACCGGTTGCGGATGATGGAGCATGCGACCGATGCGGACGTGCTGGTGCGGTCGATCGCCACGCGGGGCCATGGCGGCGGAGTGGCCCCGGCCGTGTCCGACCTGGCGCGCCTGCTGCGGGCGGCGGGTTACGCGTGGGTGCTCATTGAAACGGTGGGCGCCGGCCAGGTAGAAACGGACGTGGTCGCGCGGGCCGATGTCACGCTGCTGGTCCAGGCGCCGGGGTTGGGCGATGAAATCCAGGCCTTGAAAAAGGGCATCCTGGAAGTCGCGGATCTTGTGGTGGTGAACAAGTCCGACCAGCCGGGGGCGGTGGAGCTGCGGCGCCAGCTCGAGACCTGGGCCGCGTCACCGGAACGGGTGCTGGCCACCTGCGCGACGTCGGGCGAGGGCATCGCCGAGCTACTGCAGGCGATCGACGCCCGGCGGCCGGAACGCGCGTCGGAAACCTCCCGCCTCCGCGCGCGCCGGGAGGAAGTGCGCGGGCTGGCGCTGGCGATCCTGCGCGACCGGCTGGACGCGAGCCTGCGCGACGCGGATGTCACGCGCGGCACCACCTGGGAGGCGGCGGAGCGCCTGGTGGCCTCGCTCCGCTTCGAGCCATGAACACCAACGAGGATTTCCGCCGCTGGGAGAACGAGATTCTGCGTCCGTTCCTGGCGCAGGCCCCGGAGCGGGCGGAACAATTCGCCACGGGCTCCGGGCTCGAGCTCCCGCGGCT
The DNA here is from genome assembly GCA_016793535.1 of Opitutaceae bacterium. Lineage (GTDB taxonomy): Bacteria > Verrucomicrobiota > Verrucomicrobiia > Opitutales > Opitutaceae > ER46. Next base: position 3,152 of record JAEUHA010000692.1, read on the forward strand.
GGCGGTGCCGGCCGAACCGACCGCGGCGTACTCCCGCGACCTGGGCTTTCCCGGCGAGTTTCCATTCACGCGCGGCATCACGCCCACGATGTACCGGGGCCGCCTCTGGACTTTCCGGCAATACGCCGGGTTCTCCACCGCCACCGAGGCGAATCGCCGCTATCGTTACCTGCTGGAGCAGGGGACGACCGGGCTGTCCGTGGCCTTCGACCTGCCGACCCAGCTCGGGCTGGATTCGTCCGACCCGATGAGCGCGGGCGAGGTCGGCCGGGTGGGGGTGGCGATCGACACGCTGGCGGACATGGAACGGCTGTTCGCGGGCATCCCGCTGGACCGGGTCTCGACCTCGATGACCATCAACGCCACCGCCCCGATCCTGCTCGCCATGTACGCGGTGGTCGCCGAGCGGCAGGGCGTACCCATCGCCCGGATACGAGGTACGCTGCAGAACGACATCCTCAAGGAGTACATCGCGCGCGGCACCTACATCTTTCCGCCCGCGCCCAGCCTCCGGCTGGTTTCCGACGTCATTGCGTGGTGCGCGCGGGAGGCGCCCGACTTCAATCCGATCTCGATCTCCGGCTACCATATCCGGGAGGCGGGCTCCACCGCCGTGCAGGAGGTCGCCTTCACCCTGGGCAACGCGATCGCCTACATCGAACGGGCGCTCGCGGCGGGCCAGCGGCTGGAGGACTTTGGCCCGAAGCTTTCCTTCTTCTTCTGCGTCACGTCCGACGTGCTCGAGGAGGTTGCGAAGTTCCGGGCCGCGCGCCGGCTCTACGCGCGGATCATCCGGGATCGCTTCCGGTGCGACCACGCCCGCTGCCAGATGCTCCGGTTTCACACCCAGACGGCGGGCCACACGCTGACCGCGCAGCAGCCCGACGTGAACATCGTGCGCGTGACCCTGCAGGCCCTCGCCGCCGTCCTGGGCGGCACGCAGTCGTTGCACACCAACGCCCGGGACGAGGCGCTCGCGCTCCCCACCGAGGCCGCGGCCGCGCTGGCGCTCCGCACCCAGCAGGTGCTCGCGTACGAATCGGGTCTTGCGCAGACCGTCGATCCGCTCGGGGGCAGCTTTCTCATCGAACAACTGACCGACGAGATCGAGCGGCAGGCCGCCGCCTTGATCGCCGAGATCGACGGACGGGGTGGGATGGGACCGGCGGTGGCCGACGGCTGGGTCCAGTCCCGGATCGAGGAGGCCGCTTACCGGCACCAATGCCAGATCGAGTCCGGCGAACGGCAGATTGTCGGCGTCAATTGTGCAGTCGCGCCCGAGACGGCGACGCCCCCGGTGTTCGCCGTCGATCCGGCCGTCGAGGCGCGGCAGCAGCACCAGCTGGCAGAGACCCTCGCCGCCCGCGATGCCGCCGCCGTCCGGGAAAGCCTGGCCCGGCTCGATGTGGTGGCGGCGGGAAGGGAAAATGTGATGCCTGCCCTGCTCGACGCCGTTCGCCGTCAGGCGACGGTCGGTGAAATTTGCGCGGTGCTGCGCGGCCGCTTCGGCGTGCATCAGCCGTCGGTGTGACCCGGCCCCGCGGGGTTGGGCGCGAGCGGCCGAGGTTCGGTCGCTCGGCGCGGAGGTGCGGCTTCACGTCGCGACGGAGCGCTCGGTCTCACCTCCGGTACCGGCCTGACGCCGCTCCTGCAGTTGCCGGCGGGCCCATCGGCGACCGTCCAACGAGGTTGCCAGACGCCTGACCTGTGCCTTCCTCGTGGGGTGGCGTCCCGCTGACTTTCCGCTTCTCCCATGATTTCCATCCTCCTAGTCGCCGTGATCGTGCTGCTGCTCGTGGCCATCGCGCTGCTGGGCGTCGTGCTGCGCCGCCAGGTGAACGTCGATCCCGGCGCGCTGCTCGCCCGGCTCGACGTCCTGGAGAAACTGCAGGAGCGCGGCGAGAAATCCGGGATCGAGGCGCTCGAACGGAACCGGCAGGAGGCGGCGGAACACGCCCGCGCCGGACGCGACGAGCTGCAGCAGACCCTCCAGCGGGCCACGGAAGCGCTGGTGCAGAGCGTCGAGCGGATCTCGACGGCGCAGCACTTGCGGCTCGAGGAGTTCGCCACGCGGCTCAACGCCCTGCGCCAGGCGGGCGAGACCAGTGATTCGCAGCTCCGGCAGGAAGTCGGGAAATCCTTCACCGCCTTCCGCGACTCGTTGCAGAAGCAGGTCGCCGACATGGCGGTGCTGCAGAAACAGCAGCTCGATTCGTTCGCCGCCAGTCTCACGCGCCTCACGGAGGCGCAGGAAAAGAAGGCCGACGAACTGCGGCTCGCCCTCGAGTCGAAGCTGGCGCTGCTGCAGGCCGACAACGCGGCGAAGCTCGAAGAGATGCGCCGCACCGTCGACGAGAAGCTGCAGGGCACGCTCGAAAAGCGGCTCGGCGAATCGTTCAAGCTCGTCAGCGAACGGCTCGAGCAGGTGCACAAGGGCCTCGGTGAAATGCAGACGCTCGCCACCGGCGTCGGCGACCTGAAGCGCGTGCTCACCAACGTGAAGACCCGCGGCACCTGGGGCGAAGTCCAGCTCGGCAACCTGCTCGAGCAGATCATGGCGCCGGAACAGTTTGCCCGCAACGTCCAGACCAAGCCGAACTCGCGCGAAGTCGTCGAGTATGCGATCCGGCTTCCCGGCCGCGACGATGCCGACGGCAAGGAGGTCCTGCTGCCGATCGACGCGAAATTCCCCAAGGAGGACTACGAGCGGCTGGTCGACGCGGCCGAACGCGGCGACGCCGTCGCCGTCGAACAGGCCGGCAAGGACCTGGAGCTGCGCGTGCGGGCCCAGGCCCGCGATATCCGGGACAAGTACCTCGCGCCGCCGCACACCACGGATTTCGGTATCCTCTATCTCCCTACGGAAGGCCTCTACGCCGAGATCGCCCGCCGACCCGGGCTGGCCGACGGACTGCAGCGCGACCATCGCGTCCTGATCGTCGGACCGATGACGCTCGCCGCGCTGCTCAACAGCCTGCAGATGGGTTTCCGCACCCTTGCGATCCAGCAGCGCTCGAGCGAAGTGTGGAAGGTCCTGGGGGCGGTGAAGACCGAGTTTGGCAAGTTCGGCGATACGCTCGAACGCGTGAAGAAGAAGCTCGATGAGACCGGCAGCACGATCGACGACGCCGTCCATCGCAGCCGGCAGCTCGAGCGCAAGCTCAAAAAGGTCGAAGCGCTGCCCGCCGCCGAAGCGGCCGCGGTGCTCGGCGAGGGCGCGACGAACGAGGGCGAGCCGGACAAGAACGAACTCTAGGTGGAGCAGCGTGTCCCCACGCTGCTGGTCCGGCCGCAACGCGATTCAAA
>JAEUHA010000016.1 GCA_016793535.1 Opitutaceae bacterium
GGGGAAGGCACGGCTTTGCAACCGGAGATTCGACGTCGGCCGGGGACCCATGACCCATGACCTATGACCCTTCGCCCGCTTCGCCTATCGCCCCGTGCCCGCCGCTCCTGCCGGGCTGCCCCCAAACGCCGTCCGGATGTAAACCAACACCGCCCGGCGTTGCCCCGGTGACAGGATAGCGCCGAATGCCGGCATCGCCTTCGCCTCGTTGCCCTTGTCGATGATCGCGAGCAGGTCGGCGTCGGACTTGGCGAGCCGCGTCTTGTCGTCGACGAAGTTCGCCGCGCCGCCCGCGATGCCGCGGCCGTCGGGCTGGTGGCAGCCGACACAGAACATCCGGTAGGTCCGCTCGCCCTGCGCGAGCAAGGTGGTGTTCGACGTCAGCTCGGCCGCCGCGGCGTCGCGCGCGGTCTGCGAGGTCTCGTCCGCCCGCGGCAGCCGCGTCGTCCCGCCCACGGTGCGCCGGCCGTCCAACAGCCGGTTGGCCGTGTAGTACCCGAGTGGATTCGCGAGTGGCTCGCCCTCGGGCGTGCGCAGGGTCGGCACCGAAAACTCGTAGATGAAACCGGGCTGCAGGTCGTCGACGATCAGCTCGGCGCCGCGGCCGTCGGCGTCGGCGCGCACTTCCTTCACCGTGACGCGCGCCTCGTCGATCCAGGGCGAACCGTACTTCACGTGGTAGTAGTAGCGGAAGCGGTTCAGTTCATAGCTCGCGGGCAGGCCGAGCGTGGCGGCGCTGAGCGGACGCGTGAACGTGACCCGGAATCCCCGCGGCGTGAGCGTGATGTCGCGGAAATCGGCGGCGGAGCGTCCGTCCCAGCGCACGCGCTGCAGGCCATCCTCGCCCGCGCCCCAGCCCGCCGTGGCGCCGAGATAAAGGCTGCCGTCGGGGCTGAACGCGGCGCGGGTGTGCCCGGCCTTGAGCTTGTCGCCCGTCACGTAGCCGGGCGTCTCGTTGCGGCCGAGGAACGGGAAACACGCCCCCTGCCACGCGCCGGCGACCTTTTCCAGCGACGCGCGGATCACGAGCTTGCTGTAGTCGCCCACGAACACCTGGCCGGCGAACGGCCCGAACTTTCCGCCGGTCTGGTCCCACACCGGCTGCCCGGGCGAGTTGCCCATCGGGCCGTGCGGAAAGACGACCGCCGGCGTCTTCAGCCGCTGCCAGAGTTTTTCGGTGGTGAGGCCCGCCGCCGTGTATCCAGGTTCCCACTTCAGGCTGCCGGCGTGGCCGTGAAAATCACCCGCGGCCACGTGCAGCAATCCGGTCGACGGCTTGTAGTCGCCCTGGTTGTCGGTGACGAACAGGTCGCCCTCGGGGCTCAGCGCCATGCCGTTCGTCTGCCGGAAGCCGCTCGCGAACGGTTCGAACTTCCCGTCCGGCGTGATGCGCACCACCCAGCCGCGCCAGGGCACCTCGGAGCGGTGGCCCGACACCTCGAGCACCGACTCGTAGTTGCGCGGTCCGCGCACCGGCAGCTTCGGATACGCGGCCTTGTGCTCCGCGCTCGCCGTGACGGTCGAGTCGAGCGAGGGCGAGCCGTAGAAGTTTCCCGCCCGGTCGCGCACGAGGCCGAAGAAAAACTCATGGTAGTTCAGCGTCAGGCCCCACTGGCCGCCGAGCGCGTCGAACGTGTCCGCGCGACCGTCCCCGTCGGTGTCGGATACGCGCAGGATCTCCGGCCGGTGCGCCACCAGCATGACGCGGTCGGAGTCCGCGATCAGCCCCATCGGCTCGTCGAGCCCGCGGGCGAAACGCCGCCAGGCCGCATCCGGTCCCGGACCGCGGAGCCAGATCTCGCCGTGACGCGTGGCGATCACGAGCTGGCCGGCGGGCGTGAACGTCACGGCGGAAACCCCGCCGACGCCGGCCGGGTAGGGCACGTTCTCGATCAGGTAGCCCGCGCGGGACGCGGGCGCCAGGAGCACGAGCGCGATGACGCCGGCGAGAAACGACCACCTGCCCGGCACCGGTGCTGAACGCGGCCGCGGCATGCGTTACTTCCGCTGCGTCAGAAACACGAACGTCCCGAGCTTCGACGCCGTCAGCACGTCGGGCACGCGGTCGCCGTTGACGTCGGCCGCCACGACCTGCGTGCCGAGGCCGGAGGCGTCATCGATGAGCTTGGGCAGGAACTTCGCGCCGCCGGGAGCGCTCCGGTCGCGGCGCAGGACGAACGCGTAATTGACCGGCGTCGCCATCGGCTCCACGTCGCCGGTCGGGCCGTGGGCCCAGCGGCGCTTGCCGGTGACGACGTCCGGCAGGGTGTCGCCGTCGAGATCGGCGAGCGTGAGCGCATGCGGCTGGGAAAACGCGACGCCGAACTGCTTCTCCTCCTCGCGCGTGCCCATCATCCGGTGCTCGACAAAGGTAATTGCGCCCGCGGCGTCGCGCCGGTGCTCGAACCACGAGAGGCCCCAGCCGTGGGCGTTCTTGGCGGTCACGACGTCGTTCCGGCCGTCGCCATTGACGTCGTAGATCAACATCTGCGCCCCGCCGCGATCGGTGCTGAAGACAAACGGGTGCTTCTTCCACAACGTGCCCGCGGGCGCTCCCTTCGCGGGCTGCTCCCACCAGCCTTCGTTGAGCACGAGGTCCGCCCGGCCGTCGCCATTGATGTCGCCGATGCCCTCGCCGTGATAGTAGTGATTGAATTCACCCTTCTCGGTCACGGGCACGAAGGTCCACGGCTTGGCCGGGTGGGCCCAGTCGGGCCGGTACCAGCCCCATTGCTTGATCTTGTCGTTCGCGGTCTCGCCGGAGATGGAGACGATCTCGGGGCGGCCGTCGCCATCGACGTCCTCGAACAGCGGCGATTCGCCGAAGACGCGGCGCGAGACGAAATGCTTCTTCCAGCGCGCGTCGGGCTTCTTCGCTTCCGCGGCGCCGGGATTCTCGTACCAGAATGCCTCGTGAAACAGTACGCGCCCGAGCACGAGGAGGTCGACGCGGCCGTCGCCGTTGAAGTCGTACGGAAACGTGAACATCGAGTTGGTCGGATTCTTCTCCAGCACCTGCGGGACCGGATCGTAGAACGGATGCCGCGTCTTGAAGTCCGGGCCGGCGTACCAGAACGGCCCGGCGATCACGTCCATCCGGCCATCGCCATCGATGTCGGCGGTGTTCACGCCATCACACCAGTATTCGCCGGTGAGCGTGAGTTTCTGGAAGGCGAGCTCGCGCGGGGCGGCGGACAGCACGGCGGCGGAGCCGAGGAGAAAGGCGGACAGGAGTTTCATCGGGGCAGGGGGGCGGAGCGCACCGCAACACGACGGCGGAACGCGAGCAAAGACTCGCCCGAAGGTGACGCAAGCCGGGACGGAAACCGGGCGTGGGCCGGAGGGCGAGGCGTCTGGAGGCACGGGCGGGTGATGGCACAGGAGTCCGCGCCCTCCGCGTGCTCCTGAAAGGTCCGATCGATTCCGTTCAGAAATCGAAACGAACTCGCGCCGCGATGGGGAAAGAAGATTGCTGCGTCACGCCGCGCGCAACACAGTCGCGGTCGCGCATGAAAACACCCCGCCTGTCATCGCGTCGCACCTTCCTGGGCCATTTGTCGCTGGGGGCCGCGGGACTGACACTCACCTCGCGGAGCCGCGCCCAGGGTTCGCCGCGTCCGCTGGGCGTCGCGTTGGTCGGCCTGGGCGGTTATGCCACGGGCCAACTCGGGCCCGCGCTCAAGCTCACGCAGCATTGCCGGCTCACGGGCGTGGTCACGGGCTCGCGCGAGAAAGGGCTCAAGTGGGCGCAGGAGTTCGGGTTTCCCGAAAAGAACATCTACAACTACGGGAACATGGCGCGGCTGGCGGACAACCCCGACATCGACATCGTCTATGTCGTCACGCCGAACAGCCTGCACCCCGAGCACGTCATCGCCGCCGCCTGGGCGCGGAAGCACGTGATCTCCGAGAAGCCGATGGCCAACAGCGTGGCGGACTGCGACGCGATGCTGACGGCCTGCCGCCTGGCCGGCGTGAAACTGTCGGTGGGCTATCGGCTGCAGTTCGAGCCGCACTACCTCGAACTGAAGCGGCTCGCGCGCGACGGCGACTTCGGAGTCCTGAAGAAGATGAGCGGCGCGCTGGCGTTTCCCATCCGGCGGCGCGTGTGGCGGGTGGAGAAGAAAATGGCGGGCGGCGGACCGCTCATGGACATCGGCATCTACTGCGTGCAGGCCGCCTGCATGGCGGCGCTCCCGCCCGGCGCGGGCCAGTGGAGCGGAGCCTCGACCGTCGCGATCACGGCGCGCGAGCACCCGAAGACGCGGCCGGAGTTCTTCCTCGACGTGGAGGAGGGCATCGACTGGACGATGGAATTTCCCAACGGAGCGAAGGCGGAGTTCATGACCAGCTACAACCAGGGCGCGGACCGGTTCCGGGCCGAGGGCGACAAGGGATGGATCGAGTTCACGCCGGCGTTTCCCTACGGCGGGCTCAAGGTCACGACGAGCCGGGGGCCGTTCACGCCGCCCGTGCCGCGCAGCCAGCAGGCGGTGCAGATGGATGATTTTGCGCTCAGCATCCGGGAGAACCGTCCGTCACCGGTCCCCGGTGAAATGGGCCGCCGCGACATGGTCATCCTCGAAGCGATCTACGCCTCGGCCGCGCGTGGAGGCCGGCGCATCGAAATCAAAGTATGAGCAGAATCATGCCGGGGAGCATTTTCACGTGGGCGGTTCGAAGGTGGGAGGGGCTTTGCGCCCCGACTGTTTCGCAGGTGAAATCCTGTCGGGGCCTAAAGCCCCTCCCACCGTTAACGGTGCCAGTGAGCCTGGCCCGCTGCCTTCGGCTCCCGCTGCTGGCCGCGCTGCTTTTCGCGCCGCTGGCGGCGCAGGACTTCGATGTGGTGCTCCGCGGCGGCCGCGTGATGGACCCGGAATCGGGCCTCGATGCCGTGCGCGACGTCGGCATCAGCCGCGGCGTGATCCGCGCGATCTCGGAACAGTCGCTCAACGGCGCGACCACGATCGACGCGCGCGGACTCGTGGTGGCGCCGGGGTTCATCGACCTGCACCAGCACGCGCAGGCGCCGGCGGACTACGCGTTGAAGGCGCAGGACGGCGTGACGACGGTGGCCGAGCTGGAGGTGGGGGCCGCCGATGTCGACGCCTGGTACGCCGCGCGCGAAGGGAAGACGCCGATCAATTTTGCGGTGAGTGTCGGGCACATGCAGTGCCGCATGGTCGTGATGGGGGACCGGCCGGATTTCCTGCCCGGGGCGAAGTCGGGGGCGGCCACGAAGGTCGCCAACGCCGCGCAGCTCGCCGAGTTGACCCGGCTAATCGAAAAGGGACTCGAGCGCGGCGCGGTCGCCGTCGGCTTCGGCTTGCAGTACACGCCCACGGCGAGCGAACGCGAGGTGCTCGCGGTATTTCGCGTCGCCGCGAAGTTCAACGCGCCCTGCCACCTGCACATGCGGGCGAAGGGCGACGTCGGCCCGGCCAACGTGTTCACCTCCGTGCTCGAAATCGTGGCCGCGTCCGCGGTCACCGGTGCGCCCGCCCACATCTGCCACGTGCAGAGCACCGCGGGCCGTCTCACGCCGGCGGTGCTCGATCTCGTAGCCGAGGCCGTGGCGCACGGGTCGAAACTCACGGTTGAATGCTACTCGTACACGGCGGGCATGACCGACATCAAATCCGCCATCTTCGATCCCGGCTGGCGCGACACGATGGGCATCGATTACAAGGACCTGCAGTGGGGCGCGACGGGCGAGCGGCTCACCGCGGAATCGTTCGAACGCTACCGCCAGGTGGGCGGCCTCGTGATCGCGCACTCGAACACCGAGGAGGTCATTCGCGCCGCGGTGTCGCATCCGTTGACCTTCATCGCGAGCGACGGCCTGCGCGGACATCCGCGTCACGCCGGCAGCAGCGCGCGCGTGCTCGGCCGCTATGCGCGCGAGATGAAGGTCATCTCGCTGATGCAGGCCATCGCGAAACTGTCGCTCATGCCCGCGCGCCGGCTCGAGGAGCGCGTGCCGACCCTGCGCAACAAGGGCCGCGTGCGCGTCGGGGCCGATGCGGACCTCGTCCTTTTCGATCCGGCCAAGGTGATCGACCGTGCGTCCTACACCGAACCGGACCTGCCGTCGGCGGGCATTCCGCACGTGCTGGTCGCGGGTGAATTCGTCGTGCGTGACGGCGTTCTCCAGGCCGGCAAGAACCCCGGCCGCGCCGTGCGCGCACCCCTCGGCGGCCGGCCGTAGGCACGAGTGTCGTTATCCGGATGAATGGGCCCACGGAACACACGGAACACACGGAAGCTTCCGGCTGCCGGAGCCCGTTTCCGTGTGCTCCGTGTGTTCCGTGGGCAATCCCCCGGGTTCGGCGGCAAACGATCGAGCAGTCCGCTGAATGAGCACCGCTCCACTCCCAGACGTCCGGCGCTCGATCGGGTTTTGGAGCGGAGTGGGTCTGTTCGTCGGCACCGTGATTGGCGGCGGCATCTTTCGTACGCCGGCCTCGATCGCCGGCGTGCTCGGCGATCCGACCCTCATCCTGGCGTTGTGGCTGGGCTTCGGGCTCGTGTCGCTGTGCGGTGCGCTGACGCTCGCCGAGCTGGCGACAATGCTGCCGAAGACGGGCGGCGTGTACGTCTACCTGCGGGCGGCCTACGGCGATGGCGCGGCTTTCGTCTTCGGCTGGGTTTACCTGTTTGCCGCCATTCCGAGCGGACTGGCCGCGCTCGCAGTGTTCTTCGGCGAACTCGTGCTGGGGTTCATCGGCGTGGCGCCGGCGACGAGCGCGTGGGCGATTCCCGTCCTGGCCTCAGGCGCGATCGTCCTGCTGTCGGCGGCGAACATCGCCGGCGTGCGCTGGGGCACGTCGATCCAGAACGTGTTCGCGCTGCTCAAGGTCGGGGCGCTGCTGGCGCTCATCGGGGTGGGGCTCACCTCTGGCGCGGCGGATTTCGGGCGCTGGTTCGCGGAGCCGGCGCAACCGGACACCCTCGCGGGCCTCGCGGCGGCGACGAAGTCGGTCATGTTCACGTTGAACGGCTGGGTCTACATCAGCCTGGTCGCGGGCGAGGTCGTGGAACCCGAGCGCCGGCTGGCCCGGATGATCATCACGAGCATGGCCACGATTCTCGCCCTCTACCTGCTGGCCAACCTCGCCTACCTGGCACTGATCCCGCTCGCCGCGATGCCCGGCACGGTCGTGGCCCGCGAGGCGATGCGCGTCGCGCTCGGCCCGACGGCGAGTGTCGTCATGGGGGCGTGCATCCTGGCGAGCGTCTTCGGCGCGATGAACGGCGTGATCCTCGCCAAGGCGCGCGTCGCCTACGCGCTGGGCCGCGATGGCCTGATCTTCGCCTGGCTGGGTCGGGCGCATCCGACGCGGGCCACGCCGTACGTTTCGATTCTCATCCAGGGCGGCGTGGCGATCGTCCTGATCTTCGCACTGACCGATCCAGTGAGCCCGCTGCGGCTGTTCGACCGGCTCACGGCCTACTTCATCCTCGTGGAGTGGCTGGCCCTGGTGTTCGCCATCGCGGCGGTCTTCATCCTGCGGCGGACGATGCCCGCCGCGCCGCGGCCGTATCGGGTTCCTGGTTACCCATTCGTCCCGGCGATCTTCCTCGTGGGCACGATCACCGGCCTCGGCGCGATCCTGTGGAGCGCGCTCTCCCGCGGCGACTACTCGCCCCTGTTCGGCCTGGGCATCATGGCGGCAGGCTTCCCGGTGTACGGGCTGTGGCGGCGACGGGTGAGAGTTGAGAGTTTGTAGCTGAGAGTTGAGAGAAGATGCGCCGTCCGGCCGGCTGACCGATTTACGCTGCAGGAACCTCTTTCCCCTTCCAACTCTCAACCCTCAACTACCAACTCTCAACGCTTCCCCCCATGAGAACTCCCGTCACCACCAAGAACGCGCCGTCACCGTCGGCGCCCTATTCCCAGGCGATCATCCAGGACGGATTCGTCTTCGTCTCCGGCCAGGGCCCGATTGATCCGGCGACCGGCCAGTACGTGAAGTCCGACATCCGCTCCGAAACGCGCCGGGTCTTCGACAACATCGGCGCGATCCTCGCGGCCGCGGGTTCGTCCTTCGACAAGGTCGTCAAGGTAAACGTCTACCTCCGCGACATCGGCGACTTCGCCGCGATGAACGAAGTGTACGCGACCATCTTCACGGCCCCCTATCCGGCCCGCACGACCATCCAGGCCGGCGCGTTGCCGCGGGGTTTCGGCGTGGAAATCGAGTGCGTGGCGCACGTGTAGCGCAGCGCGCGACGCGGACCGTTTGGGTTGCCCACGGAACACACGGAGCACACGGAAGAGCCCTGGGTTTCCGTGGGCTCCGTGGGCCAAAGATCGGACGATCTGCCGCCGAGGGGATCAAGAACTGCCTGCCATGATCCGAATATACGGAGGGAATTGATCTTCTGTCGTATGTCCGCATCCCGTCCCCTTCACCCCACGCCCGGCGGCTGCCTTCGGTTCCTTGGGCCCGGAGTTGGATCGCTGCGCGCGGTGACGTTACTGGCGCTCGGCATCGCCGGTGGCCGGCTGCTCGGAGCGGACAGCGCCGGGCCGGGTGAATCGGAAATCCGGCTGGCGCCCGTGCTCGCGGAGGCGTTCGACCAGAATGCGCGCAACTGGCCGAATCTCGGTGACCGCGCGGACCAGGCGGCGGCGATCAACGGCGGTGTGCTGCGCTGGGAGAATCGGAGTCCCCAACGCGTCCAGGCGACCGTGCTCGAGCTGGCGGTGTCGGCGACACGCGCCCATGAATACGCGGTCGACGTGCGACTGGAGGGCGCGAAAGCCACCGCCGGGTTTGTCCTCACGGGCTCGAGCGGACTCGTGGTCTACGACTTCGTGCTCCTCGATGCGCAGGGAGGCTGGCGGATCGGGCACTGGAACGGAGTCGGCCTCCTGGACACGGCCGCGGGCAAGGCCGGCGCCGCGTTTCGCGCCGATGACTGGAACCGGATCGCGGTGCGCATCCACGGCGAACAGCGGGTAGTGTTCATCAACGGCGTGCCGGTCTGGAGCGGCGATCGCGGCAAGAAGAACGGCACGTGGAGCGGCCTGCTGGTGACCCCGGGCAGCACGGCGCGCTTCGACCACTTCACGATCCACTATCTGCGCGCGGAGGCGCCGGTGCTGCAGCGGCAGTTCGC
>JAEUHA010000058.1 GCA_016793535.1 Opitutaceae bacterium
GACGCACACGGTGTGGCAGCCGTGGTCTTCGGCACATGTGTCGCAGTGACCGTTGCGAAAGAAACCGGTGAGTGGGGCGTGCGAGCACGGCTTCAGCGGGCCACCCAGGACATTGCGCGAGGGCAGGGGAGTCATGGCCGAGAACGCTGGTGCGGAGGCGGGCGGGAGACGAGCGGCAAGTGGCGTCACGCGGGATGGCGGCGCGGTTGCACTTGCCACCCCGGCAACGGCGGGCGTCACTTCGGCATGGCCTCGATATACGACACACTCCGCGCGGACATCGTCGCTGCGATGAAGGCGCGCGACGCCGCGACCACCATGGCGCTGCGCACCGCGGACGCCGCGATCAAACGGGCGGCAATGGATGGCAACAAGGAGATCGACGACGCACTTGTGCTGGCGACGGTGCGCAAGGCGGTGAAGAACCTCGCGGACGCGCGGGCCGAGTTCGAGAAGGGCGGCCGGGCGGATCTGGTGGCGGCGAACGACGCGGAGATTCGCATCCTCGAAAAGTACCTGCCGCGCGGCCTCGAGCCCGCGCAGATCGAGGCGTTGGTGGCCGAGGCGATTCGCGCGACCGGCGCGGCGGTCAAGAAGGACATGGGCAAGGTGATCGCCGCGCTGAAGCAGCGGCCCGAGGCGGCGCAGCTCGATTTCGGGGCCGTCAGCAAGCTGGTGCAGGCGCGGCTCCCGTGAGCGGGACGCAGTGGGTGCGGTGCCGGCGGCGCGGCCACCGGGGTCGAACGTCCTTCACTCCAGGAAACTCTCCTGCTTGGGCCCGCGGACGGCACGTCGCGCCGCCTCTTCCTCGGGCGTGGCGTTGAGGTGGCGGGGCGGTTTCGAGGCTTTGCTGGCGACGGCGGCTTCGCGGTCGGCGACGATCCGCTCGCAAATCTGGTGCACGTGCAGTCGGAGCCACTGCGCCGTGCTCGACCCGGGCCGGTAATCGGCCGGGCCGTAGCCGTGGATCCGGCCCGACTGCAGCAGCCGGTCGTTCTGCTCGAACTCGGCGGACTTTTCCGGATTGTACACCGCGTACGCCCGGCCGCCGCCTTTTTTCACCACGGAAAAACTCGGCACATCGCTCGGGCCGTCGGCGATGTAGATCATGTTCTGGATCGGAATCCGCCGGTCCTCCGCCGCCATCTTGGAGTTCACGTCGATTGCGGGATTCTTGTTCGTGCCCTTGTTGATCTCGAAAATGGCGCGGGTCTTCGTGGTATTGTCGATGACCATGCCGATCTGTGCGATCTGGGCGGTCGCGTCGATCGACAGTTCCTTCTGGCGCAGGAAGCCAGGCTGGAGCGGATTCTCCACGAACTCGCAGGCCCAGATTCCCTCGACGTGCCGGGCGATCGCGCTGCCCCGGATCATCGGCGCGATGCCCGTGCTGACGACATAGTGCTCAACCGAAATATCGTGCTTCACGTATTCGGGTTTCTCGCGGGCGTAGCCTTTCACCAGATCGAAGAACTCCGGGAGGCCGGGATAGAACCGGATGTCGGCCCCGCAGTCGTAGAGGATCTTGTTGTTCAGCCCGTGCAGCGGGCCCGCCAGGACGTACGTCAGCAGGTGATTCAGGTACGCGATCTCCGGCGAAAGATGGTAGCCGCGCTTGCGGTAGTGCTCCGCGAGCTTGTTCGTTTCCTCCCAGAACACTGCCTCGTCGATGCCGTAGCGGCGGAAGAGAGGCGACTGCATGTATTCCGGGATTAACGTCTTGTCGAAATCCCAGATGCACGCGATGGTGCTTTGAGTGAAAAGTGTCGTGGGCATTGCTGATCAACACCGCTAGGCAGAGACGCCTCGCGTTTGGATCGCTGCCATAGGTAAGGCAACCGGCGGCTCGCGCAATTCGCAAATGTCCGCTGTCTCTTCGCTCGACTCATGGATGAACTTCCCGATCTCGCTCCGTTTCAGCGCCGCTACGATGAACTCTCGGCGCAGATGGCGGACGCTGCGTTCTATGCGAACCCCCGCCGGGCGGCGGATGTGACGCGGGAACACCAGAAGCTGGCGCAGCTGATCGCGGACCACCAGACGCACCAGAAGATCGAGCGGGAAATCGCCGAGGCGCAGGCGTTCGGCCGCGATGCCGGCGCCGACGTGGAGTTGCGCGAACTTGCCGCCGCCGAACTGCCCGACCTGCAGCGCCGCCGGGCGGAACTGCACCGCGCCGTCCTGCTGGCGATGATCCCCCCGGAGCCGACGGATTCGCGCAACACCGTGATGGAGATCCGGGCCGGCACGGGCGGCGACGAGGCCAGCCTGTTTGCGGCCGAGCTGTTCCGGCTGTATTCAAAATATGCGGACGCCCAGGGCTGGAAGATCCAGCCGATGAGCAGCAGCGTGTCGGAGCGCGGCGGCTTCAAGGAGGTGATCTTCCTCATCTCCGGCACGGACGTCTACAAGCAGCTCAAGTTCGAAAGCGGCGTGCACCGGGTGCAACGCGTGCCGGTGACCGAGGCCAACGGGCGCATCCATACCTCGACCGTCACGGTCGCGGTGCTGCCGGAGGCGGAGGATGTCGACGTGCAGATCGATCCGCAGGAACTCGAGATCACCGTCAGTCGCGCAAGCGGGCCCGGCGGCCAGGGCGTGAACACCACCGATTCCGCCGTGCAGATCCTGCACAAGCCCACGGGCCTGATCGTGTCGTGCGCCGACGAGCGCTCGCAGTTGAAGAACAAGGCCAAGGCCATGACCGTCCTGCGGTCGCGGCTGCTCAAGCGGCGGGAGGACGAGGAAAAGGCGAAGTACGCGGCCGCTCGTAGGAGCCAGATCGGTTCGGGCGACCGCAGTGAGCGGATTCGGACTTACAATTTCCCCCAGAACCGGCTCACCGATCACCGCATCGGGCTGACGCTCTACAGCCTCCCGCAGGTGATGGAGGGCAACATCGAACCGGTCATCGCCGCGCTGCAAAAGGCCGACTACGAGGAGAAGCTGGCGGCGCTGACCGGGCATTCGTTCACGCCGGTGCGGGCGGTCGCGACGGACGACGACTGAGATGTTCACCGTCCTCGAGATCATCAAGAAGACGACCGATTTTTTGGCCGCCAAGGGCGTCGAGTCACCGCGGCTCAACGCGGAGCTGCTCATCGGCCACGCGCTCGGACGCAAGCGCATGCAGCTGTACATGGAGTTCGAGCGTCCGCTGACGGAGGCGGAGCTCGAGAAGATCCGGCCGCTGGTGCGGCGCCGCGCGCTGCGCGAGCCGTTGCAGTACATTGTCGGTGAGACGGAATTCTGCGGGCTGCGCCTCGCCGTGGACCGCCGGGCGCTGATTCCGCGGCCGGAGACCGAACTGCTTGTCGAGCACGTGCAGCGGATGCGGGCCGCTACGCCCCCCGGTCGTATCCTGGATCTGGGGACGGGGTCCGGGGCGATCGCGCTGGCCCTTGCGACCGCGTTTCCGGCGGCGGCGGTTCTCGCGGTCGACCGCAGCGCGGCGGCGCTCGAACTGGCGCGAAGCAATGCGGCGCTGACGGGGCTGGAGGCGCGCGTGACGCTGGTGGAGTCGGACTGGTTCGGCGCGGTGCCGGCGGAGACGTTTGATGTCGTGGTTTCAAACCCGCCCTATCTGAGCGAGGAGGAAACGACCCAGACGGCGCCGGAGGTGCGTGAGTTCGAGCCGCGCTCCGCGCTCGCATCCGCCGACGACGGCGCGGCGGACCTCGCCCGGATCATCGCCCAGGCGCCGCGTTTTCTCGTTCCGGGCGGTCTACTCGCCCTTGAAACCGGAATTTCCCAGCACGCCCGCCTGCTGCCGCTCGTGCGGTCCGCGGGGTATGCGTCCGTTGAGTCGCACCTCGATCTCAGAGGCCGCGAGCGGTTCATCCTCGCGGTGAAATAGGGCCCGGAGCACGCCCGGCAGCCGATCCCCGGCTGCTATTTGCCTCGCGAGTGGATTGACGCGGCCAGGCCATGGCCGCGCCGCGTCAGCCGCCCGACGGAGTCCTGGCCGTGAGGGGCGCCCGGTTGCTCGCCCAGAGGTCCCGGTTGCCGCCGAGTTCGACGGCGTCGTTCACCACGCGCAGGGCCTCGCGCAGGTGGACGTCCACCTTGGCATACGTTTCGTTTTCGTCGTCCGAGTCGAAATCCTCCTCGTCGTCCTTCTTGGGCGCCTTGATGCGCGGCGCCGGCGGCGGGCCGAGGTAGAACGGCTTGAACGTGAAGTCATTCTTCGCGAGGCGATCCTTCTCCGCCTTCATTTCCTTGCGGAGCTGGTCGTCACTGGCCTTCTGACGCTGCCGTTCCTCGAGGTTAAGGGAGATGAGCTTCTGCTCCTGGCGGGTCTTGAACGTGTCGACCTGCTTCCGCAGGTAGACGAATTCCTCGAGCTTGGACTGACGGTCGAGACTGGCCTGGCGCAGCGGCGTGAGAACCTTCGGGTTCAGCGGTTCGCCCTCGAACTCACTGCTCTTGATCTGATCCCACACCAACGCCCGCGGCAGATCGGCTTCACCGATGGGCAGGTGATCCTCGATCGAGGGCAGCACGATGTCGGGCACGACGCCCTTGAGCTGCGTCGAGGCGCCGCTCGGCAGGTAGTATTTCTGGATCGTGAACTTCGCGGCGCCCGTCTTCTGCGGGGAGCGTGCGAGCGGGATCGAAAGCTGTTTCATCTCGATCACCTGTTGCACCGTGCCCTTGCCGTGCGTGGAGCTGTCGCCGACCACGATGGCGCGGCCGTAATTCTGCAGCGCACCGGTCACGATCTCCGAGGCGGACGCGCTGAAGCGATCGACGAGCACGGCGAGCGGGCCGGTGTAGGCGATCCGGGGATCCTTGTCCCGGTCGACGTGAATCTCGCCCGTGAAGTTTTTCACCTGGACGATCGGGCCTTTCTGGATGAACAGCCCGGCCAGTTCGATCGCCTCCGCCAGAAAACCGCCGCCGTTCCGGCGGAGGTCCAGGACGAGCCCCTCGATGTTCTCCTTCTTCAGGATCTCGATCAGCCGGGCGACGTCCTTCGACGCGGAACTGCGCTCGGAGTCGGTGTCGCCTTCATCGCCTTCCGCGTAGAACGCGGGCAGCGTGATGACGCCGAGCTTGCGCGTCTTGCCCTCGGTTCCTTCGGCGGGTACGTCGAACACTCCGGCGCGGGCGCGCGCGGAGTTCAGCTTGACCGTGTCGCGCGTGATCAGGATTTCGCGCCGCACCGAACTGTCGGCGGCATCGGCCGGCTGGACGATCAGGCTGACCTCGGTGCCTTTCTTGCCACGGATCTTGTCGACGATCTTGCGCAGCTTCATGCCGAAAATGTCGACGGCCTCGCCGCCTTTTTCACCGACGGAAATGATCTTGTCGTTGGGCTTGAGCTGCCGGCCGAGATCGGCCGGGCCGCCGGGGACGATTTCCTTCACCACGCAGATGTCATCCTCGACGCCGAGCAGGGCGCCGATGCCGACGAGTTTCAGCCGCATCTGAATGCCGAAGTCCTCGTAGGTTTCGGCGGAGAAATAGGTCGAGTGCGGATCGTACAGTTTCGCGATCGTGGTGAGGTAGATTTCCGCCAGATCCTTGCCTTCGATCTCCGAGAGATTCTTCAGCATCCGGTCGTAGCGCTTTTTCACCTTCTCCTTCGCTTCATCGAGGGTCTTCTTGTTCAGCACCTCGGCGAGGAGCTCGAACTTGAGCCGTTTCTGCCAGAGTTCGTCGGACGCCGCCGGATCGGCGGGCCACTCGGCCTTGGCGCGATCCGCGCGATAAGTGTCGGCTGCGGTGAAATCGAACTCGCCATTCAACTGCTCGAAGATCCAGGCGATCCGCGTCTGCACCCGCGTCTGATACACGTAGAAGATGTCGTACGCGGCGTTGATGTTACCCAGGAACGCGGTGTTGTAATAGACATTGCGCCCGAAATCCGCCTCGAATTTTTCCCGGTCGGTGCGGAGGAAAAACAGCCGCTGGCCGTCGAGTTCCTCCATGTAGTCGGGAATCACGCTGGCAAAGTCCGCGCTGCGCACGGAGTCGTGATTGTAGTGCAGCTCGTCCAGCAGCTTCGTCAGTGTCATCGCCTCGGCCGCCAGGGTCGTCGAGGTCGAGAACTGCTTGCGGTCGTCGGCCGCGAAACCCGCGGTCACCGAAAGGACAAGGGCGAAGGTGGTGACGTGGGAACGAAGGTTCCGGAAGGCGTGAATCATGGCGTGATTAGATGCAGGAGAGGAGGGAAAGTTTCACTGACCTGCGGGGAACCGCAAGCGACGGGGTGGGTTTGGGTCACTGCCGACTGAGCAGGTCGCGGGCGTCCGCCAGCCGGCGCTTTTCGTCCGCGGTCAGGGCGGCGAAGCCCTCGCTGTTGATCTTGTCGAGGATGCGGTCGACCTCCGCCCGCAGGTCGGCCCGCGAGGGCGGAGGCGGAACCAGTTCCGGTTCGGCAGCGGCCAGCAGGGCTTCGGGCTTCCGACTCCGCTTCAACCAGTGGTGCGACACCGGCTCCGCGCGATCCTCCGGATTGAACCACCGCGCAGCATGGACGAAGCGAAAGTACACGAGCCCGGTGAGGATGCCGGCGAGATGAGCGGAGCTCGAGATCGACATGTCGAAGGGAAGCGGGGACCCGGGAATTTCGTAGACGAACAGCACCGTCGCGGCGAACGCGGCGAGCGCGAAGACCACGTGCTTCGGTTTGATCGTCACCGGCACGACGAAAAAGAGCAGAAACGTCATCGGCTGGTTCGGATAGAAGCACGCGAACACCACGAACAGCGCTTCGACCGCCGCCGTGGATCCAAGATGCTGGCCGGCCCCAAGGCTCCAGTGAGTCGCGGCCCAGGCGAGGCCGCCGAGGATCGTCGCCGCGGCGAAGACCCCGAGGAAGCGGCGCGTGCCAAGGATGGGAATCAGCTCGCGGCCCAGAAAATAGAGGGCGAGCCCATTGCCGATGACGTGGAAAATGAAGCCGGGACTGTGCAGCACCGCATGCGTCAGCAGCGTCCACACGCGGCCCTGCTGCAGCGAACTCACGGTCAACCCGAGCGCCTGTTCGATCCGCCCGCCGCCCCCGCTGAGCCAGCTCGAGCCAAAGACGATCTGCAGAAGGAACCCGCCGATGATGGCCGACAGAAGCCAGGTGAGCGCCGAAGTCTTCTCCCGCGGGTAGTCTCCCCGCATGTAGGGCCGGTCCGAAAGCATCGGAAAAAGCGTAGTGGCGCGTCCGGCAAACACAAGCCGGCTCCTCGGGAACTGCGCGTGATTTGTCGTAGTCTCCGCGCGGGTTGGCTCCGCGGTGCTTGGCCGCTTGACAGCATTTGGGAATCACATCTTTGTGCGGGTAATTACCTATGGCGAACAAAGCTGAAAAATGGCCCAGCAACACCCCGGGAAAATTCTACGTCGATCAGCAGTGCATTGACTGTGATCTCTGCCGTGAGACGGCGCCATCGTTCTTCACGCGCAACGACGAGGGTGGCTATTCCTTCGTCCACAAGCAGCCGACCTCCGAAGAGGAAGTCGCGCAGTGCATGGAGGCCCTCGAGGGTTGCCCCGTCGAGGCGATCGGCAACGACGGCGAGGAATAACCTCCACGCGTTTCCCCTTCCACTGACCCCGGCCTTTGCGCCGGGGTTTTTCGTTTCCGGAACCTCTTGTTAAGAGGGTCCTGCATTTGCGGCGAACAAAGGCTTGTTTTTGGAACTCCGTTCGCTAGCGATGCGGCGGATGAAAGCCGTTGTTCTGCTGTTCGGAGTGCTTCCCGTGGGTCTGGCCGCGCAGGGTGCGGTGCAGCTGCCGGGGCTCACGATCCATTCGCCGCGCGTCGCGAACCAGGCTCCGGCCGGTACGTTTGCGATGCCGGTCACTGCGCTGCGCTACGAACCGCGTGTGGATGTGCACGGGCGCAACCTGGCCGAGGGCCAGGCCGACATCACGCTGCGGGGCGGCATCTTCGAAACGACCGGCTATCAGCTCGGCGTGCTCACGATCGCCGACCCGCAAACCGGCCACTATCTGGTCGAACTTCCGGTTGCGCCGGCGTTGCTGACCGCTCCGGAAATCGCGACCGGCTCCCGCTTGATCCTGGGCGCGGCCAACGCGACCACCGGAGCCGTGAGCCAGCGCTGGCGGCCCGTGCGAACCGGCGGTTTCGTCGCCGGCGGACTCGGTGAATTCGGGTTTCGCCGCGGCGAGTTGCACCAGGGATTTCTCAGTGCGGCCAACGCCGGCGGCCGGCGCTTCGGCGTCGACGTCGCGCTCGCTCGGTCGGAGTCGGACGGTGCCGTGCGGTACGGCGAGCATGAGTTCGAGCGGGGCAACCTGCGCCTGCAGACCTCCGACCGCGGCAGTCAGACCGATCTCTTCGCCGGCTACCAAGGCAAGCGCTTCGGCTGGCCGAACCTGTACACGCCCTTCAACTCGAACGAAACCGAGAACCTGCAGACGAGCCTCTTTGTCCTGAATCACCGCGCGGACTTCGGGGCGGGGGAGTTTATCGAGGCCGGGGTCTATCACCGGCGGAACAAGGACGACTACGCCTTCAATCGCTTCGCGCCCCTCGGGCCGGTGCATCCGTTTCAGCACACCACCTGGGTGTCGGGGATGGCTCTCGGCGGACGGCGGGTGTGGGGGGCCACGGCGCTCAACGTCCGCGCCGAAGCCCTGGCCGACGAACTGGAGTCGACGTCGCTGACCTTTGGCCGCTACCGCTCGCGCACGCTCACCCGCGTGGCGCTGGTCCCCGAAAGGACCTGGGCCGCCGCCGACGGCTCGCGGACGATCGTCAAGGCCGGGTTGGCCCACGACGGTTCCAATCGCGACGGCGGCGCGTTCTCGCCGGTGCTGGAACTGGCGCGGGAATTCGCCTCCGCCGGGCTGCGCCGCGTGCACGTGGGCTATGCGAAGACGACGCAACTGGCCTCCTATACCGCCCTCAACTCGAACTCCGCGGCGGGTCTCTTCCGCGGCAACCGCAACCTTGGCCGGCACCGCGCGCACACCGTGGAAGTGGGGATCGAAGGCCAGGTCGCCGGCTGGCTGGTGGAAACCGGTGTGTTCGGCCGGCGCGACGACGCGTTGGTGGATTGGACGTTTCGCCGGGGCGTTACGGCCCGGACCGCCAACGCGGTCGACTTGGACGTCGCCGGTCTCGAACTCGTCGCGCGCCGTTCGTGGGCGGCAGCAGATGTGGTCGTCGGCTATACGGCGCTGGCGAAGTCTTCCGACTACCGGGGTGCGCCTGTCGATGCCAGCTTCTACGCACTCAATTACGCGCGGCACCGGCTGACGGCGGCACTGACCGTCCGGTTGGGCCAGGGGCTGGAACTGCGGCTCGATCACGCGGCCCGGGTGCAGGCGGACAATTCCCTGCGGCTGATCGGTGGCGATGAAGCGGTTGCGGGTGCCGCGGGACTGTCCTACCGCCCGCCCGGCCGGCCGGAAATCGAGCTCTCCCTGTACGTCGACAATCTCTGGAACAGTTCCTATCAGGATGTCCCGGCGGTGCCGGCGGCGCCCCGGCAGTGTTCGGCCGGGGTAAGCTACGCATGGTAGGGGTTGCGTTTGCGATTTGACATTGGGCCTCAGGGGCCGGTTTTTGCGCGGCATGCCCGCAAACCCTTTCCTCGACCCTGACTTTCACATCCGATGGTCGGCGCTCAAGCCCGAGCTGGTGGTGCCCGCGATCGATGCCGCGCTCACCCGGGCGGAGGAGGCGATCGCCGCGATCGCGGCGCGGGATCTCGGGTCGCTGACGTATGAGTCGACCTTTCTGGCCCTCGAACACGCCACCGAAGAGCTGACCGTGGCCTGGGGCAAGGTCACGCACCTGCAATCGGTCGCGGATTCACCCGCGTTGCGCGAGGCGCAGAACGCAATGCTGCCGCGGGTCTCCGCGTTTTACGCCGGGATTCCGCTGAACGCGGCGCTTTGGGAACGGCTCCGGACCTTTGCGAACTCGCCCGCGGCGGCGGCGCTTTCGGGTATCCACCGCCGTTTCCTGGAGGAAACCGTGAAGGATTTCCGGCAGGCCGGGGCCGACCTGCCGCCTGCGAAGCGGACGCGGCTCGAGGCGCTCCAAAGCGAGCTCGCCCAACTCACGCAGACGTATTCCGAGCATGTGCTCGATGCGACGAATGCGTGGCAGCTGGTGGTCGGCGACGCGGACGCCGCCCGGCTGCGGGGCCTGCCCGAACACGCCCGGGCGGCGGCGCGCGCGAGCGCGGAACGGAAGGGCCTTTCCGGGTGGCGGTTCACGTTGCACATGCCGTCCCAGGAGCCGTTCATGACCTACCTCGAGGATGAGGCGTTGCGGCGCGAAATGTGGACGGCGGCCAGTCAGGTCGGAGCCCAGCCGCCCCATGACAACACCGCCCTCATCTCCCGCATCCTGGCGCTGCGGGCGGAGAAAGCCGCCCTGCTCGGCCTGGCGCACTTCGCCGACCTCGCGGTGGAACGCCGGATGGCGAAGACCGGGCAGCGGGCACTCGATTTCATCAACGACCTGCACACCCGCGCCGCGGGACCGTTCGCGCGGGAATGCCGCGAACTCGAGGAGTTCCGGGCGCGCGAAACCCGCACGCCAGTGCGCCGCCTGGCCCCGTGGGAACTCTCGTTCTGGAGCGAGCGCCTGCGGCGTGACCGCTATGCGTTCGACGAGGAGGCGCTCCGGCCGTACTTCCCGATGCATGCCGTGATCGACGGCATGTTCGAGCTGGTGAAACGCATCTTCGGCTTGCGCGTCGTGGCGCGCGACGGGGTCGAGACCTGGCACCCGGAGGTGAAGTTCTACGATCTCTTCGACGCGGCCGGGCGGCACCTGGGTTCCTTCTATGCCGACTGGCATCCGCGCGAGTCGAAGCGCGGCGGGGCGTGGATGAACTACCTGATCACCGGCGGGCCCCGGCGCGACGGCACGCGCGCGCCGCACCTCGGGTTGATCTGCGGCAACCTGACGCCACCGGCCGCCGGCCGCCCGGCGCTGCTCACGCATCGCGAGGTGGAGACGATCTTCCACGAGTTCGGCCACCTGCTGCATCACCTGCTCGGCGAGGTGGAGATCAAGTCGCTGAACGGCGTGAACGTCGCGTGGGATTTCGTCGAGCTGCCGTCCCAGATCATGGAGAACTGGACCTGGGAGCGAGAGAGCCTGGATCTTTTCGCGCGGCATCACGAGACGGGGGCGACCATTCCCGCGGAAATCTTCGCCAAAATGACGGCGGCGAAAAATTTCCGGTCCGCGACCGCGACCATGCGCCAGATGGCGCTCGCGCGCATGGACCTGCTGCTGCACATGCGCACCACGGAGTTTGCGGGCCTGCCCGACGTCGAGCCGGCGGTGCGGGCCGTGATCGCGGACTGCCTGGTGCCGACGGAGCCGCCGGCGCCCACGATCGTGAAGCGGTTCACGCATGTCTTCTCCGACCCGGTGGGCTACGCCGCCGGCTATTATTCCTACAAGTGGGCCGAGGTGCTCGATGCGGATGCGTTCACCCGGTTCAAGCGCGAAGGCATTTTCAACCCGACCGTCGGCGCGGAGTTCGTGAAGAAGATCCTGAGTCGCGGCAATTCGGACGACCCGGCGGAACTGTTCCGCCAGTTCATGGGTCGGGACCCGGACCTTAACGCGCTCCTGCAGCGCAGCGGCCTGGCCACGGCGGCCTGACGCGGCGCGGGCGGTCGTTCGTCCCATGCGCCGCCTCCTCCTGATCCTCCTCGGCCTGGCCGCCTGCACGCTCCTGCTGGCGGCGACGGTACCGTGGTGGCTCGGCGCGGCGCTCGCGCCGGTCGCGCGCCTGCGGGGCGGCACGGTCGGCGCATATGAACGGATTGGATACAGCCGGTTTGCCCTGCGCGAGGTCGAGGTGACGGTCGGACCGGTGCGCGTCACGGCGGGGCGGGTGGAGGCCGACACGCCGCTGCTGTGGCTGTGGCGGTACGCATGGGGCCGGGACGCTCCGGTGACCGTCGGCGACTGGCGGGTGGAGATCGCGCCATCGTCCGGCCCGCGCGATCCGGACAAGCCCCGCGGCTGGATGCCGCTGCGCGTGCTGCTCCAGCGCATCGCCGAGCGCCTCGACCTGTGGCTGCCCCGGGCCAGCGCCGGGGCGGGAGTCGTGCGGTGGCCGGGGGACGAACTCCGGCTTGCCGGCGCGACCTGGCAGGCCCGCACGCTGACCGTCGACGACCTTTCGTTCCGGGGCGTGACCGCGAAAGGGACCGTGGAGTTCGCCGCGGGCGACAAGATCCACGTCGCGATCCGGACCACCGACGGGGTCGGGGCCGCGAAGCTCACGAGCCACGGTCACGGCGTGACCGGCGATGCCGAGCTGTGGCAGCAAAGGGCCGCGGTGGGTGCGACCTTTGGGCCGCGCGGCTGGCTGCCGGCGGAAGGCGCGTTGCGCGCGGGGCAGTGGACCATCGACGGCGAAAAACTGCGGCTCGGCGGTGCGTACGGGGCGGTCCGCGGGACGGCGAACCTGGCGTGGAAGAATCCGAACTTCACCGTCGACGTTTCCGCGGTCGGCGAACCCGTGGCTGGCCGGGCGGTGCCGCCGCTCGAGGTGACGCTGCGCGGGAGCGGTGACGCCACCGCCTTCACACTCGAAACCCTGCGGGTGCTGGTTCCCGGGGTCACGGCGTTGCTCACCGAGCCGGTGGTGGTGGAGCGCAACGGCCGCATCCGGGACGGGGGCGCCCGCTTCACGCTGCAGGCCGACCTCGCCCAGCTGCCCTGGCTGTCCGCGCAGGGCGCGGTGGCCGGTGACGCGAACGTGGTGTCCGACGGGACCGGCGCCCCGCGTATCGAGTTTGCGGTCTCCGCGGCCGCCATCCGGGCCGGGGAGTTTCAGCTGGCGGAAGCCGCGGCGCGAGGACGGCTCGACTGGCCGCGTCTGGAGATCCGCGAAGGTTCGCTGCGCGGCGCCGAAGGCGGATCGCTGGCGTGGCGCGGCGGCTGGGATTTTCGCCGGCGTGAGGTGCTGGCTGCGAATGTGGAGGGCGAGGTGCGCCGCGCGAGTTTCGCCCGTTGGTTGCCCGCCCAACCAGGTTTCGACACCGTCCGCCTGCAGGCCAGCGCGGAGGGTCCGATCGACCGGCTGGCCCATAGCGGCACGCTGGAGGCCGGGCAGGTCACGCTGCCCCGCCTGCGGCCGCTCGCGGTCAACGGCGAGTGGCGCGGGGTGGGGGCGGCGATCGAGGCGTGGAGCGCCGTGGTGCGGGCGGGGGCGTCCGAAATCGCCGCCCGTGGCAGCGCGGATGCCGCGGCCGTGACCCTGGCGGAGGCGTCCTTGCGTCAGGACGGCGCCGTGCGGCTGGCGCTGACCACGCCGGCGGTGCTGCGCTGGCGGCCTGCGCTCGGGATCGAGGCGCTCGAGCTGGCCGGACCGGAAGGGCGTATCCGCGGAACGGTGACGCTGGGTGCCGCGGGCCGGATCGAGGTGGCCGGCGAACGGATCGCGGCGGCGTGGGTACACGATTTTCTGCCCCTGCCGGGCCCGGCGTGGACGATCGCGCGCCTGGGCTTGACGGGGCGCTGGGACCGCGGTCCGGCCCAGTTCACCGTGGATACGGCGGTGGCGCTCGAAATCGGCGACGGTCGCACCGCTCTGATCGACGTCCGGGGAGGTGGGGACGGCGACGGGCTGCGCGTCGAGGCGCTGCGGGTGACGGAGTCGGGAACGGCCGTGGTCGACGCCCGGGGCCGGTTGCCACTCGTCTGGCTGCCGGCGGGCGCGACTCCCTGGCGCATCGATCCCGCGGGCGAGCTGACCTTCGCGGCCGCCGTCGCGCCGCACGGGGTGTTTTGGGCGAAGTTCGCTTCGCTCACGGGCGTGGCGCTGCAGGACCCGCAGGTGGAGGCGAAGGTCGGCGGCACGTGGGAGCGACCCGAAGGCCGGGCGACGCTTCGCGCGGTGAAGGTGGAGATCGAGCCGCGCTGGACGACCCGCCCGCTGCCGGTGATCGAGGATCTCGTGGTCGAGATCGACGGCGACCGCCGCGGCCTGAACCTGACGCGGTTCGACGTGCGGCTCGCGGGCCAGGCCGTGCAGGCGCGGGGTCGTCTGCCCATGCCGGAGGAACGCTGGCGTGACGCGCTCGAGCGTCCGCTCGCCGTGGCGCGCAATGGCGCGGACCTGCAACTCACCGTTGACGACGCGGAGCTCGCGGCGTTCGCGCGCCTGTTGCCCGCGGCCATCGCGCCGAAGGGCCGGGTGCAGGCGGACGTGCGTTACCGCAACGGCGGCGTGGAGGGATTCGTGCGCCTGCGCGGCGCTGCGTCGCGGCCGCTCGGCCCGCTGGGCATCGTGCAGGAAATCAGTGCGGAGGTCCGCCTCGCGGGCCGGCGCTTCACCCTTGAGAATGTCTCGGCGCTCAGTGGCGGCCAGCCGGTGACGCTCGTCGGGGAGGTGACGCTGGGCGACGACGGGTCGCCCCGGTACGATCTCACCCTGCGCGGACTCAACCTGCCCTTCGTTAGGCAGACGGGTCTGCTGCTCCGCGGGGACCTGGACCTTCATCTGACGACTCCGTCCGCTCCGGGGCCGGCGCGGCTGAGCGGTACGGTCAAGCTGCGCGACAGCCTGTTTCTCTCCGACGTGCGCGCGCTGCTGCCGCAGGGCGGGGCGGGCCCCACGCGGCGGCCGCCGTATTTCGCGGTGGAGGCGGCGCCCCTGAACGCGTGGACGCTCGCGGTCGACGTGAGCGGCGACCGCTTCATGCGCGTGCGCATTCCCGTATTCACCGGCGTCGCGTCGGCCCGCGTGCGCCTCAGCGGCACGCTCGGCGAACCGCGGGCGATCGGCGAAGTCTCGATCGACGAAGGCAGCATCCGGATGCCGTTCGCCAGTTTCGCGGTCACGCAGGGCACGGTGCGCCTCACGGAACTCGATGCGTCCGAGCCTGAGGTGTTCGTGCGCGGGACGGGGCGGCGGTACGGGTACGACCTGAGCGTGGAGATCGAAGGCCCGGCGTCGCAGCCGACGGTGGTCTTTTCGTCCAGTCCGGCCCTCGACAGCGAGCAGGTGCTGCTGATGGTCATGGCGGGCACGGCGCCGGGAAACGAGATCGCCCGCTCCGCCACGCAGCGGGCGGCGAACATCGGACTTTTTCTCGGGCAAAGTCTGCTGAACAGCCTCGGCGCGGATGCGGCGGAGGCGGACCGGCTGACATTGATGTCGGGCGAAAAGATCTCGCGCCAGGGCCGGGAAACCTACGAGTTCGAGTATCAGTTGTCGGACCGGTGGACGGTCACCGGTGAGTACAACGAATTCGACGAATACAATGCGGGCATGAAGTGGCGGGTCTTTGGCGGCCGCCGGCCCGTGGTGAAACCCGATGAAAAGCCTTAGCCTCAGCCTTACCCGCGCGGTCCGGACGCTCGGGTTCCTCGGGCTCCTCCTCGTGACGGCGGTGGCCGCGGGTGCGGCGGCCAACGGCGTGCGGCTCACGGTGGACGGAGCGGGATTCCTGCGGGATCGCGAGCTCCAGTCCGCGCTGGTCCGCCTGTTGGGCGCGCAGCAGGCAAAGCTGGATACCAATGCGATCGAGGATGCCGCCGTGATCCTGATGTCGGCGCTCGGCGAGGACGGGTTTCAGCGGGCGACGATGGAGATCGTGGCGGAGTTGGAGGACGGGAGCACGCGCCGGGTCAGCTTTGACCCGACCTTCGCGCAGCCGCTGCCGCGTCCGCTCAGCGCGCGGGCGGTCGCTTTCCAGCTGCGGCCCGGCGTGCGCTTCACGATCGACGCCGTGCAGTTCGCCGGACTCACGGTGGTGTCCGAGCGGCAGGCGCGCGCCATGTTCCGGTCCGATGCCGCCCTCTTTCTCACCGCACGGGCCAACGCGTGGTCCGCGGCGCGGGTCGCACGTTCCGCCGACGCGCTGCTGGCGGAGCTGCGGCAGCGGGGTTACGTCGAGGCGGAGGTGCGCACCCGAGTCGAGGCGAACGAGCAGACCGGCAAGGTCGCCGTCTTTGTCGACGTCCGCGAAGGCCCGGCCTGGCGCGTTGCCGCGGTCTCCTACCAGCGGGAGGAAGGGGACGCGGTGCCGCTCCCGCCGGTCGAGGGGTGGCGCGGCCGGCCGTGGTCGCCGACGCTGCTGAAGGACATCCGGGAGGCGATCCGCCGGGCGTATTATGAACGTGGATATCCCGATGTCGGCGTGCACGTCGTCGCGGAACCGGAGCAGGACCCGGCGGCCGTCCGCACGACGGACGTCGTGGCCACGATCATCCCGGGCCCGCGCGTCACGATGGGCCGCGCGCGTTTCGAGGGGGCGGAGCGGATGCGGGAGAGCGTGCTCCGCCGGCGGGTGCGGCTCGAGGCGGGCGAGCCGCTCAACGTGATCGAGCTGGAGAATTCGCGCTACCGGCTGTCGCGGCTGGGCATCTTCGAGGCGGTGGAGCTCCGCTACCAGCCGGAGGACGGAGCGGTGCGCGACCCGGTGTTCCGGCTGCGGGAAGGGCCGCGCTACGAGACCAGTCTGCTGTTCGGCTACGGCAGCTATGAGCGGGTGCGCGGCGGCATCGAGCACCGGCAGCGCAACATCTTCGGCCTCGCGCACCAGAGCCGGCTGGAGCTCGTGCAGTCGATGAAGAGTTCGAGCGGCGACTACACGTACGTCGTGCCGGAGTTGTTTGGCGAATCGCTGGACGGGACGGCGCGTCTGTTCGGCCTGCAGCGGGAGGAGATCGCGTTCCTCCGACAGGAATTCGGCGCGAACGTGGCGCTGAAGCGAGCGCTGCGCGCGATCGGCGGCGAGGTCACCGCGAGCTATACGTTCCAGGCGCTGCGGAACCGCGACAATTCGCTTTCCACGCGCGCCACCGACGAACGGCAGCTCAACGTCGCGAGCCTGACGTTCGGCGTCGGCGGGGACCGCCGCGACAATCCGCTCCGGCCGCGCCGCGGCTACCACTGGTCGGCCCAGGTGGAACTGGCCGATCCGCGGCTGGGCAGCCAGGCGACGTATCAGCGAACTGAATTCGCCGTGGCTTACCACACCCGCTGGGGCGGCAGCCGCTGGCTGCACGCGGGCCTCCATCACGGCGTGATCACCACCGCCGGCGCGACCGATGCGACGCTGCCGGTGAACAAGCGCTTCTTTCCGGGAGGTGACAGCAGCATCCGCGGCTTCAAGCGCGGGCAGGCCGCGCCCCGCGGCGCGGACGGCTTGTTCGTCGGGGCCAAGAGCGTGCTTCTGCTGAATGTCGAACTGGAGCAGGCGGTGACGCCGAACTGGTCGGCGGTCGTCTTCTGGGACGGACTCGGGATGGCGGAGCAGCTGGCCGATTACCCGATGCGCGAACGGCTGCACACGGTCGGGGCCGGGGTGCGTTACCAGACCCTGATCGGACCGGTGCGGCTGGAGTACGGGCGCAACCTGAACCCGCGGCCGGACGATCCGTCCGGGATGTGGCAGGTCTCCGTGGGTTATCCGTTCTAACCCGGCTGCCGCCGGACGGTGCGGGCGGGTCGGAGGCGGCACCGGCAAAATTGTGTCGCCCGAACGCGGCGCCGCCGTAGTCCTTTCGCGCCATGACTATTGCCGATATTGCCAAGATTCCTGGTCGAACGTTCCCCGCCCGCCGCTGGACGCGCGGCATGGTGGG
>JAEUHA010000104.1 GCA_016793535.1 Opitutaceae bacterium
AGGGCGGCGGTGCCTTCGGTTGGGCGCCACCGGTGGCGGCAAGGACAGCGAAAAGACCGAGCGGGATCAGGCGATGCACGGAAACGAGAGGGCGGACGGAGGCGACGCGGCGGAACGCCCCGAGACGAGCGCAAATCCGGCCGCGAGGCAAGGCAGCGGGCCGGCTGTGGGAGCGGCTTTACGCCGCGACGAAACGTTGCACCGAAGGTTCCGTCGCGGCGTAAAACCGCTCCCCCAGCCCGGAGGTAAACCGAAGCCAGCCACGCAGGGCTTGAACAAGATCACCGCGTGCTCCATTTCCCGAAGTGCCCGCGCGGTTACTTACCGGACCGCCGGTCCCCTCCCGCAGCCTACCTCCACCACCACCATGCTCCGCCTGATTGCAGCGTTACTGCTCGCCACCGCCTCGGCGCTCTGCGCCCAAACCGCCCGCACCGGCATCGTGACCGGCCAGGTCGTCAACCAGAACACCGGCGACATTCTCATCAGTGCCTTCGTCCGCGCCGAAGGCACGAACGCCACCGCGACCGCGGATGCCAACGGCAACTATCGGCTCGTCCTGCCCGAGGGCGCCCAGACAATCGTTGTTTCCTACTCCGGCCTCGATGAGCAGAAGGTGAGCGTCTTCGTGACCGGCGGCCAGGAGACGAAGCGCGACGTCGCCCTCACGTCGAACCTGTACAAGATGGAGAAGTTCGTGGTGAAGACGATCCGTGAAGGCCAGGCCGCGGCCATCCACGAGGAACGCTCCGCGGCCAACGTGAAGAACGTCGCCGCCATCGATGCGTTCGGCAATCCGGGTGCCGCGGTCGGTGAACTGATCATGCGGCTCGCCGGCATCGCGGTCGACGGCAGCGGTGGCAAGGTCGACGCGATCTACATCCGCGGCATGTCGCAGGATTTCTCGTCGCTCCTCATGGACGGCAACCAGATCGCGGTCTCCGGCGGCACGTCGGTGAGCCTCGGCAACGTCTACTTCGGCCAGGTCAGCTCGGGCAGCGTCGCCTCGCTCGAGGTCATCAAGGCTCCGACTCCGGACATGGACGGCAACGCGATCTCGGGCTACCTGAACCTGCGCACGAAGCGCGCGTTCGACCGCGCCCCGGGCCGCGCCATCACGCTCACGACCGGCTATTCGTACACGAAGGACTACCAGCACAGCAGCGTGCCGTTCACCAATCCCTTCGAGCTCTACCTGCTCGATGTGAACTACTCGGATGTCCACAGCGTCCTGGGCGGGAAGAACAACCTCGGGGTGAGCGCGACCTTCAATTATACGATCCCGAACAACATCATCAACGAAATCGGCCACCGCACCGCCGCCGGCAACACCGACGCCTACTACGTGGGCGTGCCCGCCGCCGGCCAGCCGATCCAGCCGCTGCTCCGCGCCGCCGGCGCCGGCCAGTGGGGCAATCTCGGCACCCAGACCCCGACGATCAACCTCGCGCTGAGCGTCGACTACAAGCTGAGCGAACAGTCGTCGGCGTATTTCAAGACCACCTACAACCTGATCAAGCGCCGGAGCGGCTCGAACAACTCCTACTTCCGCTGGAAGGCGACGGCGCCGCGCGCGGCCGCCAGCTTCAAGCCCGGCAGCACCTTCGACGTCGTCGACATCGCCGACGGCGCCGGCACGATCGACACCGAGTCGGTGCTCTACCTGCGCGAGACGCGCGCCACGACGCTGGCCGCCGGCTGGGAGCACAAGCTCTGGTCGGGGAGCGGCCTGATCAAGGTCGACACGAACTACTCGAAGAACATGACGCACTACCCGCGGCTCAACCAGCTCGGCGCGCGCCTGCGCGGCGTGGCCTGGCGGCTCGACCGCGCCGACGGCGACCTGATGCCCGTCGTGAAGCAGACCAGCGGACCGGACTGGAGCAATCCCGCCAACTACGCGATGCGCCCCGATGCCCAGCTTATCAACTACCAGGCGCCGGCCATTCGCTGGGGCGGCAACATCGACCTCCAGAAGTCCTTCGCGACGGAAATTCCGTTCACGCTCAAGACCGGCCTGAAGCAGTCGACCTTCGGGCAGAAGCAGAAGCGTGACCTCTACTACTACACCTACGCCGGCCGGCCGACGATCCCGGAGAACGGCGGCATCACGCCCTACCTCGGCTACAACATGATCGTGTCCGAGGGCCGCTACGGCCCGTTCCCGTTCGTGCAACTGGCCGAAACCGGCAACCCGGGTGATCCGTTCCGGAATCTCTCCGACTGGATCCAGACCAGCACCGACGTGTGGAACACCGTCTACCAATCGCTCGCGAACGACGCGGAATTCGAGAGCACCATCAACGCCGCGTACATCATGGGTGACGTCCGTCTCGGCCGGCTGCGCGTGCTCACCGGGCTTCGTTACGAGGAGACCGAGTCGGAGGGCAGCAACTTCCTCCGCGTCTCCAACACGACCAACAACGTCCAGGCCAATCTCTCTGCCGAAGTGAACGCCGCGCGGGCACGCGACAACTTCCGGCGCTGGACGACGCAGGGCACCACGTACGACCACCTTTTCCCCGGCGTGCACCTCGTCTACAACTTCCGGCCCAACCTGCAGCTGCGCTCGAGTTACAACGCCACGATCACGCGCCCGAGCCCGCTCAACCTGCTGCCGGCGATCGTACCGAACGAACTCAACCAGACGCTCTCCGCCGGCAACCCCGGCCTGAAGCCGTATACGTCGAACAACTACGAGCTCTCGTTCGCCTACTACCTCTCGGGCATCGGGCAGATCTCCGCCGGTGTCTTCCGTAAGGACATCAAGAACTACTTCCGTGCCATCCGTTCGGTCGTGCCCGACGGGCAGAACAACGGCTTCGCGGGCGACTACGCGGGCTGGAGCCTGACCCGCAACGAGAACGTCGGCAGCGCGTGGATCCGCGGCGCCGAGTTCAACTACACGCAGCAGTACACGTTCCTGCCCGGCATCTGGCGCGGGCTCGGCGCGTTCGCCAACTACACGTTCCTCGAGACGTACGGCGACTACGGTTCCGCGGTTGGCAGCACGAGCAAGCTCCCGCTGCTCACGCCGCACACGTTCAACGGCGGAATTTCGTTCATCTACCGCGGCTTCGTGGCCCGCGTCATGGGCAACTACCGCGGCGAGTTCTTCCGCTCCACCGTGACCGGCACCTACGGACCCGCCGGCGCGCTGCCCGGCTCGGTGGTGTACAACACCTACCAGCACAGCCGCACGCTCTTCGACGTGAAGCTGCAGTATTCCTTCGGCCCGAAGTACGTGCTCAACGTCGACCTCTACAATCTCACGAACGACTACACGAACAACGACTACGTGCACGTGTACGATCGCGAGCTCTTCACCTACGCCGCCGGCTCCGGCACCGCCTACCGCATCGGTTTCACCGCGCGGTTCTGACGCCTTGCCCGCAGGCGCGGCCGTCCCCGGCCGCCTTGCCCTTCCGAACAGGGAACGGTGCCGATGACGCGGCACCGTCCGCTGGCTCGTCCTCGCGTCTCCCGCCGCCCGCTTGACGTCAACCCACTCCACGCTCGTCATCATTCCCGGCCCCGCTTCAACCTCCCGCCTTCCACCCTACCCGCGATGACCCCGCTTCACCCGACCCGCCGCCGCTTTCTCCAATCGTCCGCGCTGCTCGCCGCGCCGTTCATTCTGCCCGGCCGCGTCTGGTCCCAGGCCACCGCTCCGAGCAAACGGCTCACCCTCGGCTGCATCGGCATGGGGAAGATGATGAAGGGTCACCTCGGCAACTTCATCCAGCGCGACGACGTCGAGGTGCTGGCGGTGTGCGATGTCGACACCACCCGGCGCGAGGCGGCGAAGAAGCGGGTCGACGAAGCGTACACCAAGAAGGCCGGGGAAACCCGCACCGGCTGCGCGGCGTACAACGATTTCCGCGAGGTGATCGCCCGCAAGGACATCGACGCCGTCGTGATCGCCACACCCGACCACTGGCACGCCTACATCGCGATCGCCGCGGTCAAGGCCGGCAAGGACGTCTACTGCGAGAAACCCGTCACCTACAACGTGCACGAGGCCGTCGAACTCAAGAACGCCGTGCGCAAGGCGAACCGCGTTTTCCAGGTCGGCTCACAGCAGCGCTCCTCGAAGGAATTCCGCGTCGCCTGCGAACTCGTGCGCAACGGCGTCATCGGTCGCGTCAATTCCATCCATGTCTCGTTCGGCGATCCCGCCACGCCCTACAAGGAGCCGGCCGAGGAAATGGAGCCGGGCCTCGATTGGAAGATGTGGTGCGGCCCCGGCCCGCTCGTGGCCTATAATCCGATGCTCAGTCCGCGCGGCCTGCACGATCACTTTCCGCACTGGCGGAAGACGTGGGAGTTCGGCGGCGGCATGATCACCGACTGGGGCGCTCATCACATCGACATCGCCCAGTGGGGTCTCGGCATGGACGGCAACGGGCCGGTGCAGGTGCGCGCGCCGGAGGGCTGGGAAACCGCCAAGCGCGGCGCGCAGCTCGTGTATGCCGACGGCACGGTGCTCACGCACGTGAAGGGCAAGGGCGTGTCGTTCTACGGCACGGAAGGCGAAGTCCACGTAAACCGCGGTAAGTTCGAGTTCATCCTCGACGGCAAGACGGTGCGCAAATTCTGGGACAAGGAAGTCGACAAGGGCACTTCGCTCGAACGCGAGGTCACGCTCACCGAACGCGAGCACCTCGCCAACGCGAAGGTGAAGCTCTACAACAGCAAGAGCCACTTCCAGGACTTCCTCGACTGCGTGCAGTCGCGCCAGCGGCCGATCTGCGACATCGAGGTCGGCGCCAGCTCCGTCATCGCCTGCCATGTGATGAATTTCGCGTATCGCTACGGCGCCAACGCCACCTGGAATCCCGCCCGCAGCCGGTTCTCCGCCGGCGGGAACAACAAGTGGCTCACGCGCGACAAGTATCGCGACGGCTGGAAGGTGTGAGGGCCGGCGGCCCTCGGGTGAAGGGCGCAGGGCGCTGGGTCATCGGCAGTCCGGGTCTCCTCCTGCTGCAGGACGCTTCGTCAGGGCGGGAGCAGATTTCCCGCCCCATCAAACTCCATTTCCCGCGGCTCGCCGATCGCGCTGAGCGTCGGGCGTGATTTCGCCTCGGCCCAGAGCGCCTCGGACACGTCCATCTCCGCCAGCGCCAGCGTGCTCTCGATCCGTGCCACGCGGGCCTGACGGGCCGGGTCGTCGAGCGCGAGCGAGGCCAGCGTGCGCCCGATCGCCTCGCGGTCGGTGTCGAACGCGATGGGAATCTTCGCGCTCTGCGGCGTGAGCGCGGTGAGCGCGTTGATGCTGGTGGCGCGGAGATCCATCGCGCGCACCAGCCGCGTCGTGGTGACATCGGCCAGCCCGATGCCGATCGCGTTGCCATGACTCTCCGCCGTCACATCGCGCACAAAGATGCGCCGGATGAACGGGGCCGGCCGGTCTTCGCGCATGAGTCCGCCCACGTAACCCTGGACCCAGCGGTTCGTGACATTCGGATCGAGGCCGGCGCCGCTGATGTTCTTGCCGATCCAGTCGACGATCAGCAGGTCGATCTCCTCGAAGGGCAGCAGGGGCATGAGGCTGCGCGCCTCCGCCAGCAGCGACTCTTCCGCCTTCGCCATCGCCGGACGCGGGACACCCACCACGCGGGCGGTCTCGTGCCACGCATTCTCGAGAATCGCTATGCCGCCGAGCAGCGGCGCCTGCGCGAGGATGACGTCCGCCATGCCGCGAATCGCGCGCTCGTGTCCGATCCAGCTCGCCGCCCGGTGCATGGCCGCGGCACCGGCATGCTTGCCGAGACCGATCACGCACATCTTCAGCAGCCCGCTGCCAATCGTGCCGCGGAAATCGGTGTGGGGCTTGATCCGGTTGACGAGGATCACGCCGTCGGCCGCGAGCGCCTCCACGCTGCAATAAACGGGTGCACCTTCGGCGGTCGTGCCAATCCGGCGGACCTCCAGCGAAGGGCGCACCGGCACGCCCAGCGCCGCCTCCGTGATGCCATAGCCCGCGAGAATCTCACGCTGCCCCTCCGGCGTCGCGCCGCCATGGCTGCCCATAGCGGGAAGGATGAACGGCACGGCGCCCGCCTGGCGCAGTTGTGCGATGACCGCCGCGACAATGCTCGCTAGGTGGTTGAGCCCGCGGC
>JAEUHA010000143.1 GCA_016793535.1 Opitutaceae bacterium
TTCCTCGCGTTCGGGCCCAACCCCCTTACTTTGACCCCCCCGGGGCGCGGGGCGGCCAGCGCCCGCATTTTCCCACCCGCGGGGACGCGGGCGACCGCGCTCCCACGGCAGAACCTGCCGCGGCCGCGATTGACCTGCGCAACGCCGCCCGCGATGGTACGTCTGCCTTTTCGCCCTCTCATGAGCCCTTGCCGCCTCCTGGTCCTTGCCACCTTGCTCGTTTCCCCGGCCGTCGCACGCGCGGCCGAGTCGGCCGTACCGCCGGATCGGCCCCGGCTGGCGGTGGTCATTTCGCTCGATCAGTTTCGCGGCGATTATCTGACGAAGTTCCGGCCGTATTTTGGCGAAGGTGGCTTCAAGCGGCTGCTGGACGGTGGGACGGAGTTTCGGGACACGCATTACCGGCACTCGGTGACGCAGACGGCCCCGGGGCACGCGACGATTCTCACCGGGGTGCATGCGAACGTGCACGGGATCACGTCCAACGAACGGACCGATCGTGCCACCTGGGAGCAGGTCAATTCCGTGGAGGATCGCGACTCCTCGCTGGTCGGCATCAATCCGGCCGAGCTCGGGCCGGCGGCGGCGGCCAATCCGGCCAAGACGGGACGGTCACCGCGCAATCTCAAGGCCGAGACCGTCGGCGACATGTTGAAGGCGCGTTACGGGTCGGACACGAAGGTCTTCGCCGCCTCGAACAAGGACCGCTCCGCCATCCTGCTCGGCGGCAAGAAGGCTGACGGCGCCTACTGGGATGAGAACGGCAAGATGGTCACGTCGCGCTATTATCAAGAGAAGCTTCCGGCCTGGGTGGAGGCGTTCAATGCGGAGCGGCGGGTGCACGAGTCGTTTGGCCGGACCTGGGACCGGATTGCTGACCCCAAGCTCTACGATCAACTGCAGGGGCCGGACGACGCGGTCGGCGAATACGAGGGCAATGGCTACACGCGGACGATGCCCAAGACGGTCACGGGCGGAAAAGACACCGTCACGCCGGCGTTCTTCTCGGCGTTCGACGTCTCGCCTTTCAGCGCCGAGTTCCTCGGCGCCTTCGTGGAGCGGGC
This sequence comes from Opitutaceae bacterium, assembly GCA_016793535.1. Classification (GTDB taxonomy): domain Bacteria; phylum Verrucomicrobiota; class Verrucomicrobiia; order Opitutales; family Opitutaceae; genus ER46. Next base: position 1,065 of record JAEUHA010000143.1, read on the forward strand.
GGTGAAGGAGGAGAAACTCGGCCGCAATCGCGCGACGGACCTGCTGTGCGTGAGCTTCTCACAGATCGACTCCTGCGGTCACATGTACGGACCCGACAGCCACGAGGTGATGGACTCCATCCTGCGGCTGGATCGCGTGCTCGCGAAGCTGCTCGACACGATCGACCGGGAAGTGGGACTCGCGAACTGCCTGTTCGTGCTCACCGCCGATCACGGTGTCCTGCCGGTGCCGGAGCAGATGCAGGCGAAACTGGGACCGGAGGCGGCGGGCCGCACGAATCTTGGCGAGGTCGATACCGCCATCAGGAAGGCGCTGGATGCGGCGTACGGACCGCTCGAAGCCCGGGAGTCGTGGTTCGTGCGCGACAACTCCGGCTATCACCTGCGTCCGGCCGCGCTGGCGGCGAAGAACGTGAGTGCGGCCGATGCCGCCAAGGTCGCGCGTGGCGCGATGGCGGCAATGCCCTACATGGCCGAGGTCTACTCCCGCGAGGAACTCCTCGCGATCGACCCCGACGGCACCTCGGTCTCATCAATGATGCGGCGGAGCTACCGGGCGGAAAGCGATCGCGACCTCGTGTTCGTGCTCAAGACGTACTTCATGCCCGGATCGCGGGCCGTGGGTACGACGCACGGCTCGCCGTATCCGTACGACACGCACGTCGTTCATCTCTGGTATGGCCCCGGCATCCTGCCCGCGGTCCGCGGCGAGCGGGTCGGTGTCGACGACCTCGCGCCCACGCTCGCGGGGCTGCTCGGCGTCCCCGTGCCGAACAACTCCCCGGGACGACGCCTGCTCTGAGCCGGGCTCAAGGAGTTGAAAGTTGAAAGATGAGAGTTGAAAGACACGACGCCGCGGGCGCGGGTTGAAATCGCGGTCTGCCGGCAGCCCGCACCGAAAGGTGCCTTCGCCTTCCGTCTGCCAAACGGTTGTTCGTCCCGTCGAGTTTGGCTCTTTCAACGTTCAACCCTCAACTTTCAACTGCATGCCTCCGGCT
>JAEUHA010000160.1 GCA_016793535.1 Opitutaceae bacterium
CACGAGCAGGGCGTCGCGGCGGTGGCGGTCCGCCCACAGCAGGTACGGCAACGCCAGCAGGCGCACGCCGCAGGTCCCGGCAAACACCACGGTCGCGCACGCCAAACTCCCGAGCGGCTTCGCCAGGATTGCCGGCAGCCACTCGCCCAGGCCTCGCTGCCACACGGGCAGGTGTTGCTTCCAAAACGAGGCCAGCTCGAACACATGAAACGGCCGGAAGCCCGCGTCACCGGTCCGCCAGGCCGACATCGTCGGGATATAGACGATCAGGAACGACGCCGTCAGACCCACCCCAAACCCGACCAACCGCAGCGGCAGCCGCCGTTCGCGGACCCATCGCCACAGCGTCCAAAGCCCGAGCGCGGCGACCACGACGGGCAGCACCGTGCCTTTGGCTCCAGTGCCCGCCGTGCCGAGGAGGAGCAGCCACAGGTACTCGCGCGGCCCGCACCGCGTCAGCCGCGTGCAGCGGCCGATGGCGATCAGCAGCGCGCCGCAAAAAATGATGCCAAAGAAGAAAGTCGGACTCACGAACAGCCAACGGACAAAAAGGCCGAGGAACAGCGGCTCGTTGTAACTCCGGGCAAACGAGACCTCGCTCGCCACCACGGTAAGCAACGCGGCGATCACCCCGCCCCACGGACTCCGCGCCACCGCGCGCCCCAGCACGAACATCTGGGCCACCAGCACCGCGCCGAGCGGCACGTACAGGAGCCGCAGCATTACCGCGGTCAGTTCAACCCCCGTGGTCCAGGACGCCGCCGCCGCGTGGACCATCATGAAATAATGATACTGCAGCGGCGTGCCCGAAAGGCTCGGGTCGTCCAGCGGCCAGTTGTTCTTGATCACCGCGGCCCGGCTCACGAGGTAAACCCAGTCGTGGAAAATCGCCCGCTGCGGCAGGCCATCCACCAGCGGCGATTCGGAGAACATCTGCCCCGCCGCCATCATCGCGGTACCGAGAAAGGCCAGGCAAAGGCCCGCAAAGATGCCGGCATGATGACCGGAAATCCGCACCCGCACCGGCCACTCCCGGCGGCGAATCCGGATGGCGAGCGCGAGCGCCAGCCACCCCAGCGGCATCCAGACATACGCCAGCTTCGCATCGAGCGCCGACAGGCCGAGGTACGTGAAGATCTCGAGGGCAAATCCGGTGGGCAGCCCCAGCGCAAAGGCATGCGCGAGGGAAACCGGTCCGCGATTGACGAAGTACATCGCCACGATCCCGGGCAGCGCGACGTAAAGGCCGAAGTAGGCCACGTAACTCGTGACCGTATCAAATTCATAGCCGCACGCCCGTGCCACGATGAACGCCCCAACGCCCAGCAGCGCCAATCCCGCACGCCAGAGCGTGGAGGTCTCGATCAAGGCAGAACGAGCGGGCAGGACGCGGCGCTGGAAGGACGCCATCGGAAGCTGGAGGAAGGGGTTGGAGGGATCAGCGAGCCAGGGGAGGCGATTCGCAGCACCTCCGCACGATTGAACGGAAGGGAATCTCAAACGCCGCCGAAGACAAATCCGTTCTGCTTCGTACGGTCAAATCGCAACGCACCGGCGAATAGGAGCGGCTACCTGCCGCGACCGAGGGAAGCCCGGCTCCCTCGTCCCGGCATAACGCCGCTCCCACGTCGGCGGCGATTTCCGGGTCGCGCCAGCGAACCAACGAGCCGGCCCCCACGCCTATTTCAGCAATTCCGGGTCCGCCACCATCGCTCCCTCGGGGAACGTGTAAGGCAGGCGCCAGACACGCGTGCCGGTGGAGTCCGTGAAATAGAGCCGCGACGGGCTGAGCTTGGCCGGGTGACCATCCGCCCAGAAGGCGAAGAACGGATCGCGCGCGTTCACCGGGCGGCGCGCGTAGCTGTGGTTGAGTTCGCTGTTCCGCGTGATCGTGGTCCGGCGGGTCCAGGTCTTGCCTTCGTCCCGGCTCGCCCACAGCACCATCTCGCCGCCTGTTCCCCAGGGCTGCGGACCGACCCCCGTCGGGGCAACCACCAGCCATTCGTCCTTCATCACGTAGAGGCTGCCCATGTCGTAATTGTGGTCCGAGGTCGTGACAGTGCTGAACGTCCACTCGCCCCGCTTCCAATGCGCCACGGTCCACTCGCGCTCGCCGCCCCCGGGTCCCGGCTTGAAGTCGCGCGACAGGACGTAGAGCAGAATCGGGTTCCCCGCCGCGTCGAAGTTGAGGTCGCACGTGTACAGCAGCCGGCCCTGGGCCGCGTAGTCGACGACGAGCGCCGGATTGCGGATGTCGGCCAGCGGCAACGCCAGGGTCTCCCCGGCGGCCGTGGTCCACGTGCGTCCAAAATCCGTCGTCTGCGCGTAATAGAGGTTCGTCCGCTTGTCGACGCTGCCCCCCGGGTGGTAGTTGAAGAACGACGCCACCTTGCCGTCGCGCGCCCCGCTCGTCTGGTAATGGCCGCCGAAGCCGGCAAGCTTTCGCGTCTCGCTCCAGGTGCGGCCGTCGGCGCTCGTCTCCCAGTACAGCTCGCGGCCCTTGGTGTAACGCGTGAAGAGATGGAGGAAACCCCGGTCCGGGACGTACCACGGCTGCGGATACGTGATCGTCTTCGTCGCCACGAGTTCGAAGCGCGACAGGTCGTACGGCGCCACGCTGCGGTAGATGAAGCCCGGCCGCGTATTCGCCCGGCCGCTGACGAACACCCACAGGTGGCCCGCGGGATCGAGGTTCAGGCTCGGGTTGTCGTGCGGATCGTCGACGGGCTTCTTGTCGTGCACGATGACCGGACGCGCGACCTTGCCCGTCTTGTGGTCGTAGCTCCCGACGAGGCAGAGCAGGTGGCGTTCGCCGGCCGGCGAACCGCCGTAGACGAAGAACGTCTTGTCGACCGCGGCCGCGTACACCGCGAGGGGATTGTGGTTGGCGGTGTAGGTGCCAAGCCCGCCCGAGTACTTGTCGCCGTACTCGGAAAACTGGCCGAGCGTGAACCAGATGCCGCGGTAACCGGCGGCGGTCGCCGTGGGCGCGGGCGAGCCGGCTTGGGCGAACGCCAACGCGGACGAGAAGAGGAAAAGTACGCTGCGAGTCATGCGATGAAGCCCAAAGGCCAAAGGTCCAAATTCCAACGAAAGCCAAGCCTCAGCCGGAGGCATGCAGTTGAAGGTTGAAGGTTGAAAGCTGAAAGACCCGAACGTGACGGGACGAGCAACCGTTTGGCAGATGGAAGCCGCATACACCTTTCGGTGCGGGTTGCGGGTTGGCAGCGATTCCAGCCCGCGTCCGCGGCGGCACGTCTTTCAACTCTGATCTTTCAACTTTCAACTGCATGAGGCCGGCTCAGACCATGCCATGACTTCAACCGCTGCCAGCCCGCGTGGCAGCACTTTCGTGCGCGGGAGACCGCAATGGTCACGGAATCTTCCAGCAGCACGCAGAGACCGCAGAGACCAACCAACGGGCCCACGGAACACACGGAGCACACGGAAGGTTCGGGCCACTTCCGTGTGCTCCGTGTGTTCCGTGGCCACCCTGCCC
>JAEUHA010000254.1 GCA_016793535.1 Opitutaceae bacterium
CCCGCGTGCCCCTGACCTTCGCGCACCGCGTCTACCTGTGCTAGTGAGACTTTGATCTCGCCGGTGCCATGCCGCCTCACGCGCTTGAGCACCCGCCAGTCCCCGGATGGAAGATACAGCGCGCGGTCCGCGGACCGCTCCACGCGCCATGCCTGCTGTCGACGTCAGTTCCAGCTAGCAGGTGTCGCTGGACCAACGTGGCCGTCAATTAGGCAGCCAGGGGCATTTCTTCAGTTTTGCCGTTTGTTTTTTTCGCAGGGGGATTAACGAGAGGCCCACGACTCTCGACAGGCAGCGGCGCACTCCAACCAAGAGTAGAATCCAGAACACCCCCAAAAATTCGGATCGCCGGAGGGCGATCGCGGATTGGTTTGTGCGACCAATCAAAGAACAGGACGGCGTACCATGCGGTGATCGGGTGCGATTGCAAGCGCCCCGACCCGGGGCGCCGATTTCGGAAGATCGGGAGATTCCTATCCACGAAATTCGCGTAATCCGCGGTCCAACGTTTGGGGGCAGAGAGTTGACCGCGGATTACGCGGATTTCGCGGATAATGGCACGGGCTCCGGGAGCGTGCCATGCGTGTGCACCGGGTCAGACGGCCCGATCAGGTCGTAAGGCCGAGCAGTCCCCGCGTCAGCTGGAAGTCCACGAAGCCCTGCGCGCTGGCCACCGGCACGCGGGTACGCTGGGCGATGGCGACGAGCGCCTGCCGCAAGGTCGCGAGGTCGGCGGGTTCGTCGCCGGTGAGGAAGAGATCGAGGTCGTCGGCCGGGAGCACGCCGCGGCGGTGCGGCTCGGCGACCTGCAGGACCGGCAACATCGGATGGCCCTGCAGCGCATGGTCGCCGACGAGGGCGAGCACCAGGTGCGTGCCGTTCCCGCCGAAGCCGGTGATGTTCTCGACCGCATGCTCGGTCTCGCTCGCGACCACATGCAGGCCGCGTCGCTGGATCGGCTGGCCGTAGGCGAGGGTAGCGTGCGGCGGTGTCGGGCCCAGTACGCGCGAGGCGAATGCCGCGTTCGCCAGCAGCGGGTCCGCCTCATGCAGCACGACGCTGCCGCCGAGGGAAAGGATGTCCGCGACGATCCGGGCGAGGACGTGCGCGGTGGGCGCGGTGACGCCTGCGGTGGTCAGCAGGCCGAGGTTCAGTCCGCCGAAGTCGGCGAGCGTGCGCTCGGGCGGCGGCTGCGCCGCGAGCCGGGACGCGAACCACGCTTCGATCTTAGCGATCGCCTTCTCGATGCCGCCGTCGAGCTGGACGCTGGCCCAGCCGTAGCGGTCGAGCGGCAGGCCCGCGGACTCGAGTTGGCGGCGCATGACGTCGTTCGGGATCTTCTCGCAACCGTGCTCGAGGAGCAGCACGGCGGCGACGTTCGGGTGCACGACGTAGCCGTGATAGGTGCGCTGCAGGAGGCGGTACATGGTTTCGCCCCCGAAGCCGCAGCCTTCGCTGTGCGTGAACGCGACGAAGCGCGAGATGCCCTGGTCGCGGCCGAGTTGCTGCGCGTTGAGCTTCTCGGCCGCCAGCCGCGCGATCTGCGTCGAGCACATGCTCGTGGGCAGGATCAGGGCGATCCGCTCGGTGGCGATGCCAGCGTCGGTGCGGAACGCGGAAAAGGTCGGCGCGGGCGGGCCGGGCGGTGTATCCGCCGCCTGGGGACGGGCTGCTCCACCCGCTGAGCTGCTTCCGAGTGGAATCCCATCCGGCGCCGGCCGGGCGCGCAGTTCGGCGAGGTGCGAGGTGTCCGTCTGCCGCCAGTTGCGCCAGATGGAAACCTGCGAATGGCCGGCGTGTTCGCCCTTGGTCTTCCGGCCGGACGCGGTGGCGAGCACGACTTCGAACGCGTCGGCGGCGAGGGCTTCCATCGGTTCGCCGTCGAGGTAGCGGCCGGCGTTGATGTCCATCTCGTGGATGAGCAGGTTGTGCCGGCGCGTCGTGGTCGTGATCTTCAGCGTGGGGACGAACGGGAAGTTCGTGATCGAGCCGTTGCCCGTGACGAAGAGCAGCAGGTTGCAGCCGGCGGCGACCTGGCCGGCGATGCCCTCGAGGTCGTTGCCCGGACCGTTCATGAACGTGAAGCCGGGATCGGTCAGGTCGCGCAACGGCTGGGCGTAGCGGATGATCGTGTCGAGGCGCGTGCGCGGATCCTTTTTGTGCACCGCACCGAGCGACTTGAGGGCGATGTTGTAGAGGCCGCGAAACCGGTTGCCGGCCGATGGATTGCTCTCGGGCGTGAGGCCGTGCCAGGTGAGCTTCTCGCGGAACGCGTCGAGCGTGCCGATGAACGCGCGGGCGGTGGCGAGGTCGCGCACGTTCTTCAGCATGTAGCTCTCGGCGCCCATCGATTCATCGGTCTCGGTCAGGACGCCGGTGCCGCCATGCCGGATGACCTCGTGCACGAGGGCGCCGGCGAGGGGATTTCCGGAGACACCGGAAAACGCGTCGGAGCCGCCGCACTGCAGCGCCACGCGCAGTTCGCGCAGCGGTTCGTCGGTGCGGCGTTGCGCGGAGACGGCAGGCAGCCAGCCGCGCACGATGCGCTCGCCCTCGGCGAGCCCGGCGGCGAGTCCGCGGTCGAGGGTGAGAAACTGGTGCGGCACGTCGTCGAGCGGGTAGCCGTTGGTCCGCATGAACTCGCGCAGCCGCGCGTTCGTGATCGGCTCGGTCCCGTAGTCGATGGCGAGCACGGCGCCGACGTTCGGGTGCACCATGAAGCCGCCGAGGGCGCGCAGGATCTCCTGCGTGTTGTTCGGCTCGCCGGGACCGCCACCCTCGGTGTGGGCGATCGCGACGATGCCATCGAGCGCCGGATGGACGCGCGCGAGCGGCTGCAGCCGGGCGGTGAGCTGGCGGGCGAAACTCGCGGTGTGCGAGGTCGTGCCGAGGATGACGATCGTGTTGCGCGTACCGACGCCGCGGCGGCCGGGCCGGCGATAGCCGGCGAACGTGCGCGGGGTGGCGATGCGCGGGACGGGCGGCGCGGGTCGGAATGTGGCCTCGTCGAGCTGGAAGTGCTCGAGGTAGTCCTCGAAGTTGGCCGTGGCGGGCAGCCGGATGCCCGGCACCTGTCGGACCGCGAGGGCCTCCAGCATCGAGGCGTTGGAAACGTAGTCGCCGGCCGCGATGGGGCGCAGCGCGCGGGCGAACGGCAGGCCCCACGAGAGCAGAAACGCGCCGGGAGCAATCGGGCTCACGGCAAACCGGTGCCCCTCGAGTACCGTGTGCGCGAGCGCGCGCGGGCCATCGGCAAACGCGAGCACCTCGCCGGCCTCGAGCCGGCGGATGGCGATGGCGACATTGTCACCCGGAGCGGGCAGGCGGGAGACGGCGTGGAGAGGAAGCGGGGCCGCGGACATCAGGAAAGGATGAAACGGGGTGGGACGGGGTGTCGAGTGGCGAGGGATTTGCCCACGGAACACACGGAGTGCACGGAAGCCTTGAGTAGACCGGGTGCTCCGTGTGTTCCGTGGGCCTTTTTTAAGCCGACTCCAGAGACGCCAGCACCGGACAGTCCGCCGGGGCGAGTTCGTAGACATCCAGTTCCTCGCGGGTGACCCAGGCGACGGCCACGTGT
>JAEUHA010000283.1 GCA_016793535.1 Opitutaceae bacterium
CGCCTGCGAGCGGGCCGTGATGGAGCTCGCGCGGCACGAATCGATCCTGCGCCGATGGTGGCTCCAGCGTCTCGCCGGCGAGGCCGCCGCGCCGTCGAATGTGTTCGAGCGGCGCTGCCTTTTCTTTGCCACGGAGGAGGGCCACGCGTTGTTCCGCGCCCGCGCGACGTCGGCGTCGGCTCGTGGTGCGCCACGACCCGAGGTGATCTGCGACCGGGAAGTGCCCGGGCCGTGGTCGCGCTACGCCACGGTGTGGCGCTTCGCCCTGCGACCGCCGACCGACGGATATCTGCGGGGCGACGAGTCCTATTTCTTCCTCTGAACGCCCGTTCGCCCGATCGCGCCTCCCACCCATGCCCGCCTCCCGTCCGTCCTCCGTCCGCGATCCGCGATCCTCTCGCGCCAAAGGGACGGCGAAGGCTGCCGCGAGCAACCGCGCGCTGCGCATCCTTCACCTCGAGGACAATCCCTCGGATGTGGGCGCGATCCGGGACGTGTTGCAGGCGGAATGGCCGGAGTGCCGCATCGCCTGCGTTTCCCGGCGGCAGGATTTCATCCACGAACTCCAGCAGCGCGGGTGCGATGTGATCCTCTCCGACTTCTCCCTCCATTCCTTCAATGGCCGGTCGGCGCTCCGCCTGGCCCGCGAGATCAGTCCGGAGACGCCCTTCATCTTCCTTTCGGGCGCCGTCGGCGAGGACCAGGTGATCGAGGCCCTGCGTTCCGGCGCGGAGGACTACGTGCTGAAAGACCGGCTGAAGGGGCTGCCCAATGCGATCACGCGCGTTTTGCGGGAAGGCGAGGAGCGACGGCGCCTCCGTGAGGCCGAACTACGGAGCCGTGAACTGGCCGACCTGTTGAACCAGGCGCGCGAAGGGATCTTCATCACCGATCTCGAGAATCGGGTGATTTACTGGAACGCCGGTGCCGAGCGGATCTTCGGCTGGCGTAGTGTCGAGGTGTTGAACCGTCCCGTGGGCGAGATCTTCGGTGACGATGTGCCGTTCCTGCGCGAGGAAACGCTGACCAAGGGGGAATGGTCGGGCGAACTCCGGATGTTCGATCGCCAGCGCAAGCCGATCGTGATCGAGTCGCGTCAGTCGCTGATCCGCGGCGACGCCGGCCGGGCGAAGGCCCGTCTGGCCATCAACGCGGACATCACGGAACAGAAGCGCCTCGAGGAACAGTTCCTGCGCGCGCAGCGGATGGAAAACATCGGACTGCTGGCGGTGGGAATCGCGCACGATCTCAACAACATGCTGGCTCCCATTCTGCTCGCGGCGCCGATGCTGCGCGATCACGTCAGCGATCCGACGGCGCTCGGCGTCCTTTCCACGCTCGAGAAGAGCGCCGACCGCGGCGCGAACCTCGTGCGGCAGATCCTCTCCTTCGTCCAGGGGTCGGCCACGGAAAAGGTGCTCATTCCCGTGCGCCATCTTGTGCGCGACATCGTGCTCGTCGTGAACGGCACGTTTCCGAAGTCGGTCCGTCTGATCGACCACATTGCGCCGGACCTCTGGTCGATCGTGGCCAATCCGACCCAGATTCACCAGGTCATGCTCAATCTCTGCGTGAACGCCCGCGATGCGATGCCCGAGGGCGGCACGCTGCGGCTCCGCGCCGAAAACGTCGTGCTCGACGCCGCGGCCGCGCGCGCGATCGACGGGGCGCGGCCGGGCGCGTTCGTGGTGCTGCACATCGAGGACACCGGGACGGGCATCGCGCCGGAAGTGGTGGCCCGGATGTGGGAACCGTTCTTCACCACCAAGGACGTGGGCAAGGGCACGGGTCTCGGCCTTCCCACCGTGCGGGCCATCATCGAAAGTCACCTGGGCTTCGTCCAGTTCCGGACCAAGCCCGGCCGGGGCACCTGTTTTCGGGTGCACCTGCCGGCGGCCGAAGTCGTGAAGGCCGAGGGGGCGGCGCCGGCGAGCCAGCCTCTGCCGCACGGCCGGGGTGAACTGATCCTCGTCGTCGACGACGAGCGGACGATGCGCGAGATGACCCAGGCGATGCTGGAGCGCAACGGCTACCGCGCGATCATCGCCGGTGACGGCGCGGAGGCGACGGCGGTGTTTGCGCAGCACGCCGCGGAGATCCGGCTGGTCATCACCGATCTGCAGATGCCCAATCTCGACGGCCGGACCCTGTGCCGCGTCCTGCGACGCCACAACCCGGCGTTGAAGCTGCTCGCGTTCAGCGGGCTGGCGACACCGGGTGAGGCGCCCGATGCCGGCATCACGGAGTACGTCGACGCCTTCCTGCCGAAGCCTTTCCGGCCGGAGATTCTCGTCGCCACGGTGCACGCGCTCCTGCGTCCGCCGGCCGGCAGCAGCGCGCCGTGGTCGGCGACAACGTAGTCGCCTTCTCCCGCCTGCTTTGCTTGGTTCCGGGGCCATGAAACCCCGCCTCAGCCGCCGCCGTTTCCTTGGTTCCACCGCGGCCGCATTGGCCGGCGCCCCGTTTCTCGCCCGGGGCGCGAGCCGGGATGGCTTCGAGATCGGCCTGGTGGCGGACGCGCAATTCGCGGACGTCGAAGCGAAGGGCACGCGCCATTACCGCGCGTCACTGGCCCGGCTCGAAGCGGCGGTCGAGCACTGCAACGGACGCGACCTCGCCTTCTGCGTCCATCTCGGCGACCTGATCGACCGCGACTGGACGAGCTTCGATGCGATCACCCGACCGCTCGCCCGCAGCCGGCACCGCTGGCACCAGGTGCTCGGCAACCACGACTTCGACGTTGCCGACGAAAAGAAGCCGGCCGTGCCGCAGCGACTGGGGATTGCCGCGCGCTGGACGGCGTTCGATCACGGCGCCTTCCGGTTCGTCATTCTTGATACGAACGACGTCAGCACCTACGCGCATCCCGCCGGCTCGCCGGCGCGGGCGGAGGCGGAGCGGGAACTGGCGCGGCTGCAGTCCGCCAAGGTCCGGCAGGCCAAGCCGTGGAATGGCGGCGTCGGGGCGGAACAGCGCGCCTGGTTCGACCGCACCTGCACTGAGGCGCGGGCGGCGGGCCGCAAGGTGGTGGTGCTGGCCCACCATCCGGTGTATCCGGAAAATGATCACAACGTGTGGAACGCGGACGAGGTGCTGGCGCTGCTGGACCGGCATCCGCACGTCGTCGCCTGGTTCAACGGCCACAATCACGCCGGCGCCTTCGGGATCCGCAGCGGCGTGCCGTTCGTGACGCTGCGCGGCATGGTCGAGACGCCGGACACGTCCGCCTTCGCGGTGGCCCGCGTGCTCAGCGACCGCATCCTCCTGACCGGCCACGGCCGCGAGCCGTCACGCGAACTGCTGTTTCGGAGTTGAACGGCGGGGTGGGCAGGCGCTGCCCGCCACCGGGAAGCGCGAACGTTCCCGTTCGCAGCCCGACCGAAGCGGACGAGGACGTCCGCGCTCCCGGGCCATCGCCCATGGATATCCCGGTTACTTGACCGCGGCCCAGACGCGCTGGACGTCGTCGTTGTCCTCGAGCGCCTGGAGAAACTCACCCACCTCGGCCCGCTGGGTATCGTCGAGGGTCGGAAACATCTTGGCCACGTAGCCGAGCTCGGCGGTCGTGACCGTCCAGCCGTTTTGCTTCAGCCAGGTGGCGGCGGCGTGCACCGCGCTGCGGTCGGTGAGAAAGCGCGCGCCGGCATGGCCCTCGGGGATGTCGTCATTTTGCTGGTGCGTCAGCGGCTCGAACTCATTCGCGCCCGCTTCGATCGCGGCGGCCTCGAGGTCGGACCCGGCGTCGGCGTGATGGGCTTCGACGATGCCGACGTGATCGAAGAGGAACTTGTTGCTCCCCGCGCCGCCGAGCTGGCCGTGGCGGAAGAGCACGCGGATGTCGCTGGAGCTGCGATTGTGATTGTCGGTCATCACCTCGACGATCACCGGGACCTTGTGGGGGGCGTAGCCTTCATAGACCACATGTTCGAGGGAGCTGCTGTCGCCGCCGGTGCCGGAGCCCTTGGCGATCGCACGCTGGATGACGTCGCGGGTCACGCTGGCCTTCTTGGCCTTCTCGACCGCGGCGAAGAGCCGGGCATTCGCGTCGAGATCGCCCCCGCCGAGCTTGGCGGCGACGGTGATTTCCTTGACGAGCTTTTGTACGACCTGACCCTTCTTCAGGTTAACGATCGCACGTTTTGCGTGGAGCCATTGACGTCCCATGCGCGGAGCTTGGTTGGGGGTCGCGGTCCCGGGCAACGCCGAAGTTGCCGGGTTCGGCTGCGCGCATCCGACCGCGCGGGAGAACCGGCCGTCAGCTGTTGCAGTCGCCGTTATAGCAGACCCAGCACATCAGCAGCACTATCACACAAAAGATCGCGACCAGGATCATGAATCGGGGTGTCGGGGGTGAAGCAACGGACTTGATTCAAGGGGAAGGCGGAGGCGCGGGAGTGGCCAGCAAAAATATCCGGTAAAATGTAAACTGAACCGAAATTTTTTTGAACGCTCCGGGAGCCGGCGAAACGTTTTGCGCGTCGCCGGCGGGTATGCGGTCATCGCGGACCGTGAGCCGTTCCCTGCCCAGCATCGTTCACCTCGACGCCGACGCGTTCTTCGTGTCGTGCGAACTGGCGTTGCGGCCGGAGCTGCGCGGGACCCGGTGTGCGGTCGGCGGGCGCGAGCGGGGGATCATTTCCTCCGCCAGCTACGAAGCCCGGGCCGCCGGGGTTTACACGCCGATGCCGACCCAGCGGGCGCTGCGGGTGTGTCCCGACCTCGTGCTGCTGCCGCACACGTCGGGCCTGTACGGCCGCGTCTCGCGGCAGATGTTTGACCGCTGCGAGACGCTGACACCTCTCGTACAGCGGAACTCCATCGACGAGGGCTATCTCGACCTCGGCCCGTGCGGCTTCGCGGCGGTGGAAGAGATCGAGCAGCGGGTCCGGGCGTTGCAGGCGTTGATCTGGGACGAACTGCAGGTGCCGGTGTCGTTCGGCCTCGCGACGAACAAGCTCGTGGCCCAGATCGCGTCGAAGCTGCGCAAACCGCGCGGCTTTGTCGTCGTGCCGGCGGGGACCGAGGCCGCGTTCCTCGCGCCGCTGCCGATCGGCAAACTGCCGGGCATTGGGCAGAAGACGGAGCAGCACCTCGTGGAGCGGCACGGCCTCCGGCTGATCGGCGACCTCAGCGCCCGCAGCGACGACGAACTGCAGGCCATCTTTGGCCGGGGCTGGCGCGAGATGCAGGCCGCGGCGCGGGGGGAGGACGACCGGGCGGTCCACACCGACCGCGACGACGCCAAGAGTTACTCGCAGCAGGAGACGTTTGGCCGCGACCTGTCCTCCTTCGTCGAGGTGGAGCGGATCGTGAAGCGGATGGTCGACGAACTCCTGCCCAAGGTGCGGGAGGACGGAAAGCGCGTGCGGACCATGACGGTGAAGGTGCGGTACCCGGATTTCGAACAGGAGACGCACAGCCGCTCCCTCGCGGTCGCGAGCGATCTCGAGGCGCCGTTCTATCCGCTCGTGGAACCGTTGCTCCGCGCGGCGTGGAGCCAGCGGCGACCGTTGCGGCTCGTCAGCGTGCGCTTCTCCAACGTGGCGGACGAGGCGGTGCAGCTCGAAATGTTCGCCGACGGGGACGAAAAACGCCGCCGGCTGGCGGGCGTGCTCGACCGGTTGAACCAGGGCGGCCGCGCGGCCGTCGTGCAGCATGGGCACCAGCTTGCCAACCGCCGTCGGCGTCCGTAAGGGAAATTGAGCTATGCCGATCTACGAGTATTACTGTCCGGACAACCATACCGTCTATCAGTTCTATGCGAAGACCCTGGCGCAGGGTCGCACCATTCCGAAGTGCCCCGACAATCCGAAATACCGGATGCGCAAGATCGTCTCCGCGTTCGCGATCTCGCGTCCGGGCGCGAAGGACGCGGCAGGGCCGGAGCTGCCGGCCGCTCCCGGCGGTGAATCGCCCGAGGACGCGCGGATGGACGCCGCGCTCGACTCGATGGAGAAGGAGTTCGATCAGATGGACGAGAATGACCCGAAGGCGATGGCGCGCATGATGCGCCGGATGTCGGAGCTCAGCGGCGAAAAGCTCGACGGCGAGGCGGAGGAGGTCGTCCGCAAGCTGGAGGAGGGCGCCGATCCGGATTCGCTCGAGGAGCAGCTGGGTGGGGGAGACGACAGCGATCCGGCGAAGGACCCGCTCGCCAAGCTGGATCCCGCCGCAAAGAAGGACACGGAGAAGAAGGAGCCGCGTCATCGGTTCAAGGCGCGGAAACGGGTCGCTCCGCGGAGGGATCCGACCTTGTACGATTACTAGTCCCACGTCCGCGCCGCCTTTCCGCAATGTAGGCGGGGTGCCCTCACCCCGCACCTCAGAATCTTTTCAACGATTGCGGGGTGGGGCACCCCGCCTACAGCGCAACCAAGGCCAACTCTTCATGAACGACTCAGAACTTCTTTCCCGCATCGCCGCGGCGAAACGCGCTGTCCTCGCCCAGACTGATCTCCTGCACCGGGAGTTCGGCCGGGCTGAAAGCCGCTGGAAAGCGGACGGTTCGCGCGTGACCGCCGTCGACGTAGCGATCTCCGAAGGCATCTTTCGCGAACTGGGGGCGCAGTTCGCCGGCGATCAGTTCCTGAGCGAGGAACTGGCGGATGCCGCGGGAGCGATTCCCCTGACCAGCCGGTTTGCCTGGGTGCTCGATCCAATCGATGGCACGAACAACTTCGCGCTGGGGGTCGCCCACTGCGCGATCGCGCTGGCGCTGTGTGAGCACGGTCAGCCGGTCTACGGGGTGATCTACGACCTCAGCCGGCGGATGCTGCTGCACGGCGGGCCGGGCTTTGGCGTGTTCGACGGCGAGCGGGCCGTCACGGTCAGTCACCGGCCGTTCACCCGCGAGACGCTGGTGGGCCTGCACAGTCCCGCCGACAAGGCGCACCTCCCGGCCGCCACCGCGATCCTGGCCCAGTTCAAGATTCGCGGCCTCGGCAGCGCGACGCTGCACCTGGCTTACGTCGCGACCGGGATGCTCGACGGCTGCGTGGATTTCAACGTGAAGATCTGGGACCTCGCGGCGGCGATTCCCCTCGTGCTGGCGGCCGGCGGCGAAGTGCACTTCCTGAACGGCGAACAGCTGCCGTTGCGCACCTTCGATCTCGGCATGAAGCGAATCGTCTACGTCGCGGGGCCGCCGGCGATGTGTGGGCGGCTGCGGGAGTTGATGGGGACAGGGCGAGTCACCTGACGGATCCCAGCTGGGAACGCGGACGTCCGCGTCCGCATTCCGCCCCTGGGCGGACGAGGACGTCCGCGCTCCCGGCGGCCCAGGCAACTCACACCTGATACTGTTTCAGCGGCACCGGATCCAGCACCTGCGCCTTGGGCATCTGTTCGGCGAGTTGCTGCGCGAACCAGGCGCGGGCGGCGGGGTCGCCGTGGGTCAGCACGATGCTGCGCGCCTCGGTTTGCACGGCGAACTCGAGCAGCTCCTCGCGGTCGGCGTGGCCGCTGAGCTCGAAGCGTTCGACGCGGGCGAGGATCTTGCATTCCACGTTCACGGCGCTGAAAGGAAACGTCTGGCCGGGCCGCGCGGCGAGCAACTGGCCGCCCGGGGTGTCGGGATCGCAGTAGCCGACGAAGCCGATCGTGTTGCGGGCGTGGCCCAGCATGCCCGATGCGATCACGTAGCTCGGCGTTTTCTCCACCATCATGCCCGAGCTGACGAGAAAGAGGGTGGGCTCGCTCGCGTCGCGCCCGGGCTCGAGCTTGCGCGGCGTCGGCTTGACCTTGAGGTCCTTCACGATGTGCCGGTTGAACTGAATGTGCTTCGTCTTGCGCGCGATGTCGTCGAAGTAATCGACCAGGTCGAGACCGAGGCCGCCGGCGACGATGGGGCAGTCGACGAGCCGGCCGAATTTCCGGGCGTCGTGCAGCACCGCGAGCAGCTCCTGCATCCGCCCGAGGGCGAAGACGGGAATCAGGAACGAGCCGCCGCGCTGGATCGTCTCGTTGATCGACGTGATCAGGCGGGCGATTTCCCGCCCGCGTTCGCGGCCCTCGGGCCGCTGCGTGGTGCCGCGGGTGGTTTCCATCACGACGGTGTCGAAGTGACCGGCGGGGAACTTGGCCCCGGGCAGCGTGCGCTGGTCGTCGAACAGCACGTCGCCGGTGAAGAAAATGTGCCGGTGCTTGTGCCGGATCTCGACCGCGGCGGCGCCCGCGACGTGGCCCGCGGGGTGGAAGATGACCTCGATGTCGTCGCGCGCGCCGCGAAAGTGTTTGCCGTGGCCAAAGGGCAGGCCCGTCAGGCGCTTGGCGCAGCGGTCGATCTCGTCGTGGGTGAACAGCGGATAGTCCGGGATGTTCTCATCCTCCTTCTGCCGGAGCATCACGTTCGCTGAATTGTGGAGCATGCGCTCGATCAGCATCCGGCTCGACGTGGTCATGATGACCGGCGTGTTGGGGAACTCCCGCATGACCACGGGCAGGCTGCCGATGTGGTCGAGGTGGCAGTGCGTGATGATGATCAGGTCCAGGGTCTTTCCCCGCAGCGGCTTGAGATCCGGCGTCGCCACGCGGCCGACCCGCTTCGGGTGCAGTCCGCAGTCGATGAGAAGATTGAGGTCGCCGATCTGGACGAACAGCGCATTGGCACCGATGCCGCCGTCGCGGTTCAGGTCGATTAGCTTCATGAAGGGTCAGAGAGAGCAAATCCGCCGCGGAAGAACCAGAACGAAAATCATTCCCGTGGAATGCTCATCTCGAACGGGGGCAGGATCACGTGCACCCGCTCGCCCGTTTCGTCGACGCCGTGGAAGCTGCCGTGGGCGGACGCGTCGCAGCCCGTGACGTGGTAACTGTTGTAGGAAAACTGCTCGCCCGGCGCGAGCCGCGGGGTCTCGCCCACGATGCGGTCGCCTTCGATCACGAGCTGCGTGCCGTCCGCGTGTTGCACGACCCATTTCCGTCCCAGCAGGGTCACGGTGTGCTCCGAGGCGTTGTGGATCGTGATGAAGTAAACAAACGCGTGGGGCTTGTCCGCGGGGAGGCTCGCGCCACCGTGGTGGTAGCAGAGTTTGTCGAGGCAGGCGGTGAGGCCGGGCAGTTCGCGGGAGCGGGACACGTTCCACAACAAACTCGAAAATCGAAAATCTGAAAGGGCGAAAGTGAACGGAGGACGCGCCGTCGCCGGGGCGAATCGTTGCGGATTCCGCTTTTCGCGCTCCGACTTTCGCCTTTCATCGGCGCTGCATGGCCAAACTCGCCCTCCTTTCCGTCTCGGACAAACGCGGTCTCGCCGCCTTCGCCACCGCCCTCGTGCGGCACCACGGCTACACGCTGCTGTCCACCGGCGGCACCGCGAAGCTGATCGCCGACCAGGGGATCCCGGTGACCGAGGTGAGCCAGCACACGGGCTTCCCTGAGATCATGGAGGGGCGGGTGAAGACGCTGCACCCGAAGATTCATGGCGGCCTGCTGTGCCGGCGCGACAAACCCGACCATCTCGCCCAGGCGGAGCGCAATGGGATCGCGCTGATCGACCTCGTGGTGGTGAATCTCTATCCGTTCGAACAGACCGTCGCGAAGCCCGGGGTGCATTTCGAGGAGGCGATCGAGAACATCGACATCGGCGGCCCCTCGATGCTGCGCAGCGCGGCGAAGAACCACGAGTCGGTCACCGTGGTGTGCGACCCGGCGGACTACGACGGCGTGCTCGCCGCGTTCGCCGCGGAGGCGACCGAACCCGCGCGTCTCGCGGAACTGCGGCGCACGCTCGCGCTGAAGGTGTTTCAGCGGACCGCGACCTACGACGCCGCCATCGCCGCGTACCTCGAAGGCCAGCTCGCCGGACCGGACCTCGAGGCCCTGAGCGGTTTCCCGAAGACCCTGACGCGCACGTGGCACAAGGCGCAGTCGCTGCGCTACGGCGAGAACCCGCACCAGAAGGCGGCGCTTTACGGCACGTTCCACGACCACTTCACGCAACTCCAGGGCAAGGAGCTTTCGTATAACAATATCCTGGATATCACCGCGGCGACCTACCTGATCGGCGAGTTCGAGCGGCCCACGGTGGCGATCCTGAAGCATACGAATCCGTGCGGGGTCGCGAGCGCCGACACGCTTTCCGCCGCATGGGAAAAGGCCTACGCCACCGACCGGCAGGCGCCGTTCGGCGGCATCATCATCGTCAATCAGACGCTCGACGCCGCCCTGGCGCAGGCGATTGCGGAAATCTTCACCGAGGTGATCATCGCGCCGCGGTTCAGCGACGAGGCGATGGCGATCTTCGCGAAGAAGAAAAACCTCCGGCTCATGGTGGCGAAGGGCGGCATCGGCGCCGACGCGCTCCAGGAGATCCGCTCGGTGGTCGGCGGCGTGCTCGTGCAGGACCGCGACCGCACGCTCGGCAACGTGAGCGAATTCAAGGTCGTGACCAAGCGGCAGCCGACGGCGGACGAATGGGCGGCGATGATGTTCGGCTGGAAGGTCGGCAAGCACGTGAAGTCGAACTCGATCGTGTATTGCCGCGGCGAGCAGACGCTCGGCGTCGGCGCCGGCCAAATGGCGCGCGTCGACAGTTCGCGCATCGCGGTGTGGAAGGCCGGGGAGGCCGGGCTCGACCTGCGCGGCTCCGTCGTGGCGAGCGAGGCGCTGTTTCCGTTCGCCGACGGTTTGATCGCCGCGGCCGATGCGGGGGCCACGGCGGCGATCCAGCCGGGCGGCGCCATCCGCGATGCCGAAGTGATTGCCGCAGCCGATGCCCGGGGCATGGCCATGGTCTTCACCGGCAGCCGGCACTTCAAACACTGACGGGCGGACAGGATGAGCAGGATGTACAGGATGGGCACGCAAAGGGAAATGAAGGCGTCGATCTCTCCGTCCTACCCACGAATCCATCCTGTACATCCGGTTCATCCTGTCTGCCGTTTGCATGGTTTGCGGAGTTCGCCGCGAGACCTTCGGATTGATTGGGGGTCGAAGTTGTAGCCGACGGATCACGCCAACCGCGCGGCGCCTCGGGTTTCAACTTTCAACTTCACCCTTTCAGCTCCACGCTACGCTCATGAAACGCGCTCTTGTCCTTCTCCTCGCCGCGGCGGCTCTGGTGGCCGGCTGCTACGTCAATCCCGTCACGGGCCGGAAGTCGCTGGTGCTGCTCTCGCAGGGCGAGGAAGTGTCACTCGGGGCGCAGTCGTTCCAGGCCATCCGCGAGAAGGAAAAGGTTTCGACCGACGCCGGGGCCAATGCGCGCGTGACGCGGATCGGCCAGCGCATCGCCCAGGCGGTCGGCAACGAGCTGCCCGATGCGAAGTGGGAGTTCGTGGTGTTCGACTCGAAGGAGCTGAATGCGTTCGCGCTGCCCGGCGGCAAGGTCGGCGTTTACACCGGGCTGCTGCAACTGGCGGAGAACGACTCGGAGCTCGCGATCGTGATGGGCCACGAGATCGGCCACGTAATCGCCCGTCACGGCGCGGAGCGCATGTCGGAGGCGATGGTCATCTCGGGTGTCGGCGCCCTTGGCTCGGCGGCGGTCGAAGCGAAGACCGGAGATGCCGGGACGCGCCAGCTGTTCGAGCTCGCGTACGGCGGCATCACGACCGTGGGACGCGTGCTGCCGCATTCCCGCGGCAACGAAAGCGAAGCCGACAGGATGGGCGCGATCTACGCGGCCCGTGCGGGCTATGATCCCCGGGCATCGATTACCTTCTGGCAAAAGATGATGGCGGAAAAGCAGAAGGCGTCCGGCGGCAAGAACCCGGGCGCACTCAGCGCGCTCTTCTCCACCCACCCAGCCGACGCGAAGCGGATCGAGGACCTGAAGGCCCTTATGCCCAGCGTGGTGCCGATCTACGAGAAGAACCGCGGGAAGTTTTCGAACTGAAGAACGGGGGCGGAGAAAGGTCTCACGCGAAGCCGCGAAGTCCGCGAAGGGGATTGGATTCGCGTCCTTCGCGCTGCTTCGCGTGAGTCACGATGGCAGAGGACAACCCGAGGGGCATGCCGAGATTCGAGACAACAAAGCCGGCAATCAATCCGCCGGGGCCGACTGCAATCAAGACGGAGCCGCTCGATTCTCGATCAAGGCCCGTCCTCGCGCAGAGTCGCAAAGGCGCGGAGACTGGAAATTCCGGATTGGCCCTCTGCGCCTCCGCGTTTCTGCGCGAGACCTCGTCGATCAGAAATCAATCCGACGGAGGTTGGCTGGCCCGCCCCCGTGACTCTTTTCCGATTGGCGCGGCGACGGAAATTGCTCCACGTTCGGCGGATGTTCGATCCCGTTGAGAAGCTCAAGGAGTTCATCCGTCATCCCAGCGTGTCGACCGACTCGAAGCATCGGGAGGGCATGCGCGGCGCCCGCGAATTCGTTTCCGGTCTGCTCGGTTCCCTGGGCTTCGCCGTGGAGGTCGTGCCCACGGACCTGCATCCGATCATTTTCGCGCAGCGCGGCGGGGATCCGAGCTGGCCGCACGTGGTGATCTACGGGCACTACGACGTGCAGCCGGCGGATCCGTTGAACCTGTGGAAGACACCCGCATTCGAGCCCACGATCGTCGGAAACCGGATCTACGGTCGGGGCGCGGCGGACAACAAGGGGCCGCTCCTGACCAATATCGCCGCGGTCGCGCTCGCGCTCGAAGAGAATCCCCGACTGCCCCTGCGCATCACGTTCCTCGTCGAAGGCGAGGAAGAGATGGGCAGCCCGAGCTTCCCGAAGTTCCTGGCGCACTACGCGGACCGCCTGCGCCAGGCCGATTTCGTGTATTTGTCCGACACGGCACTGCCGAACGAAAACCAAGTCGTCCTCACCTGCGGACTGCGCGGGCTCTCGCTCTTCGATGTGCACGTGACGGGCGCCAAGGGCGACTTGCACTCGGGGCTGCACGGCGGGGTGCTGCGCAATCCGATCCAGGCGCTGGCCGAGATTCTCGCGACGCTCCACAACCCGGACGGCAGCGTGAACGTCCCGGGGTTCTACGACGCCGTCCTCGATGTGCACCCGTGGGAGCGCGACGAATTGAAGAAGCTGGGCGCCGACGAGAAGGCGTACGCGCAGTTCCTGGGGATTGATACCTTCTACACGCCGCCGGGATACTCGCCGTTCGAAGCGGTCCGCTTCCAGCCGACGCTGGAGTTCAACGGCATCGGTGGCGGCTATCAGGGCGAAGGCACGAAGACCGTGATTCCCAGCAAGGCGTTCGCCAAGATCAGTTGCCGGCTCGTGCCGAACCAGGTGCCGAACACGATCCGGCAGCTCGTCCAGGACGCGATCCGGGCGCGGACGCCGTCCGGCGTGAAGGTCGAGTTCGTCGACCAGCACAAAGGCGACCCGTACGTCGTGGTGCCACCGGGCCGTTCGAACACACCGGCGGGGCAGTCACCGGTGCTCGCGCGGGCCTTCCAAGCGACCGAACAGGCCGTGACCGAAGTGTGGGGGCGGCCTCCCGTCTATTTGCGCGAAGGCGGCAGCGTGCCGATCATCGCGGACATCAAGCGCACGACCGGGTTGGATTCCGTCATGCTTGGACTGTTCCTCCCGGAGGATAATCTCCACGCGCCGAACGAGAGCTTCAATCTGGACGTGATGCGCAAGGGGACCGAGACGACGCGGCGAATGCTGCATGCGCTGGCGAAACGGTAGTCCCGGGCGCGCGGCCGTCCCCGGCCGCATTGCCTTGTTTTGAGGTGCGACCAGGGGACGGCCGCGCTCCCGGGCGACTACCGAAACTCGATGCCCCACGTCCGCTTCGCATACCCGTAAGTCACCGGTCGCACGGCGGCGAGACGGGCCAGCGCCTCCGTCACCGTGCCCCTGCCATAGCGGGCCTCGAACGCGGCCACCCGCGCATCGTAATCCGCGAGGAGCGTGCGCTTCACGTCCGCCGGCGCGAACGAGTAGGCGAGGGAATGGCGCCCCATTTGCACGAGTTCGTCCCAGGAGAGATGAAAGGTCGTGACCGCGGTGAAGTACTCGTCGGTGAGATTGCTGTCCCACATGCCGCGGTCGTCGGTGTTGAGGCAGACGGGCACGCCGGTGCGCAGGTATTCGGGGAACGGATGCCGGCTCAGGTCCGGCGTGTACTCGAGCAGGCGATTGGAGATCAGCGCGACTTCGACGAGCACGCGGCGGCTGAGCTGCAGCTGCAGCAGCGTATCCGGATCCTTGATCAGGTTCAGGCCGTGGCCGATCCGGCTGGCGCCGAGCAGCAGCGTGTCGCGGATGTGCGCGTCGGGGCCGTCCATTTCGCCGGCGTGGATCGACAGCGGCAGGGTCGGGTACCGCGCGCGCAGCCGTCGAAACGGCTCCAGGAAACGCTGCGGATACCCGCGGCCGTTTTCTTCGATCCCGGCCAGGTTCAGGGCGACCCAGAGGTCGCGGTTCGCGTCGACGAAGGCGTAGGCGTCGGCGAGCCGGGCCTCGGCATTCGGCAGAAAGCGCACGACGGTTTCCTGAAAGCGCACGACCATGCCGGTCGACGCGACGTCCGCGCGCGCCAGCAGCGCCCGCGTCGCCACGGCCACCTCGTCCGGCGTGATCGGCTGGCCGTCGGGGGTGGCCATGCGGTCGGTGCCGACCTGCGTCTCCAGGTATCGCACGCCTTCCGCGGCGAAGGCCTGGATGTTGCGCGCCAGCAGTTCGAGGCGCACCGGCAGGTTGTACCCGATATCGCCGCGCCGGACCCAGAGCCCCTCGAAAAACTCCCGGCGGCCCTCACCCGGCGCGTCGAGGCGGAACGCGTCGCACCACTCGGCGCGTTCGGCGGCGGTGAGGGAGGCCAGCGGGACGTACTCGGCGCGGGCGGAGGCGGACAGGCGTTCGTAGGTCAGCCGCCGGACGGTGCGAAACCGCACGCCCGGCGCCAGGGCGTCAGCTTCCACGGGCAGGCGGGTGCGCGTGTAGAAGGTATCGCCGCCATTCAGGGCCGGCGTGGTGAGCACCTCGAAGAGCCACTCGGGCCGTTCGGAGCCACCGGCGTGGTTGTGCAGGTCGCCGCCCTTGGGGACGGCGTACAGGAGCGTGTAGAGCTGGGTGGGGGACGCAGCCCGCTTCAGTTCCTCGAAACGCGCCGAGAAGTCCGCCGCGGTGACCGTGAAGGTGACGCCGGTGAACAAGGCGAGGAAGTGGAGACGTCGCCGGGAAAAAAATACAAGCGGCGTGGTGGTCGGGTGGTGGGTCATGGCGAGGGTCGTCCGGCGATGGGAGCGGCTTTACGCCGCGACGCCGAGAGCATCCGACGGCCAGTCGCGGCGTAAAGCCGCTCCTACATCTCCAAACGGGACATTCCCTAGCAATTGTCCTGCCGAAAAAACTTCCGCGTAAACCTGCATGGCGGAGCTTGAGAAAACCTGCAGACCACGCATGACTCTTGTCGAGGCCGTGCGTCTACCTCGTCGACTCGGCTCCCCAGTTTGCATGCCCATCCCACGGCCCCCCCATGAACGCATGACCGGCAACCGGACCGCCCGCCCCGCGGGCGCAAGGGCGGTCCTCCCTTCCGGAGCGCGTCGGGTCTCCGGCTGGCTGGCCGTCGCATTGCTGTTCGCCACCTCGTTGGGTCTCAGCGCGGCCGAACCGTCCGAGGTCCAGCGGGGCCTGCTGGCGGGCAATTACGCCGCGGTGATCAAACAGGCCACCGGTGAGTTGCGGGAGTCGCCGGGCAACACCGAGTGGTCGATCCTGCTCGTGCAGGCTCTTTTGACGGTGGGTCGTTATGCGGATGCCGACGCGGCGATGAAGGAGGCGCTGACCCGCGATTCCCGCAGCATCCGGCTGCGCTGGCTGGCGCGGGAGGTGGCGCTCGCGAATGGTCGGCCGGAAGAGGCCGCGCGGCGCGTCGACGAGGTGCGGCTCGCCGTGCGCGACAGCTCGTGGCAGTATCGTTCGCCCGCGGACCTCGTGGTGTTCGGTCGCGCCGCGCTGCTGCTCGGCGCCGATCCGAAGGACGTGCTCGAGAAGGTCTTTGCCACGGCCCAGAAGGGCGACCCGAAGCTGCGCGACGTTTACCTGGCCCGCGGCCAGCTGGCGCTCGACAAGCGCGACTATCAGCTCGCCGCCAAGGTGTTTGAGGAGGGCCTGAAGCAGCTGCCGAATGATCCCGACCTGCATTGGGGCCGCGGCCGGGCCTATGCCGGAGGCGATCGCGAAGTGGCGCTCGCCTCGTTCCAGGCGGCGCTGCAGGCCAATTCCCGGCACGTGCCGACCCTCCTGCAATTCGTCGATCACCACATCGACGGCGAGGCGTACGAGCAGGCGAACAAAGTGCTCGAGGACGTACTCGACGTGAATCCCTCGCATCCCGACGCGTGGGCTTACCGGGCGGTGATCGCCCACCTCAAGAATGACCCGGTGGGCGAGCGTTTCGCGCGCGAGAAGGCGCTGAGCTCGTGGCCCACCAATCCGCGCGTCGATTTCCTGATCGGTGAAAAACTGTCGGCGAAGTACCGCTTCGCCGAGGGAGCGGCCTATCAGCGGCGGGCCCGGGAGTTCGATCCCGACTACCTTCCGGCCATGGCTCAACTCGCGAGCGACCTCCTGCGCCTGGGTGAGGATGCCGAAGGCTGGGCGCTCGCCGACGCGGTGCACAAGCGGGACGAATACGATGTCGAGGCCTTCAATCTCGTGACGCTGCGCGAGACGATGAACAAGTACGCGGCGCTCAACAACGACGACTTCGTCATCCGCATGGCGGCGCCGGAAGTGGCGATCTACGGACCGCGCGTGCTGGCCCTCCTCCGCCGGGCGAAGGACGTGCTCACCACCAAGTACGGCATCGAACTGGCGAAGCCCACCTACATCGAGATTTTCGCCGACCAGCGCGATTTCGCGGTGCGCACCTTCGGGCTGCCCGATGTGTCGGGCTTTCTCGGCGTCTGCTTCGGCCGCGTGGTCACTGCGAACAGTCCGGCGACGAGCCGCTCCGCCACCAACTGGGAGTCCGTCCTCTGGCACGAGTTCTGCCATGTCGTCACGCTGCAGATGACGAAGAACAAGATGCCCCGCTGGCTGAGCGAGGGCATTTCCGTCTACGAGGAGCGCCAGGCCAATCCTGCGTGGGGCATGCGCATCGACGCGCGGTACCGCGAGATGATGCTCGGCGGCGACCTCGTGCCGGTGGGCAAACTGAGCGCGGCGTTCCTCGCGCCGAAGTCGCCGCGGCACCTGCAGTTCGCGTACCTCCAATCCTCGCTCGTCGTCGAATACATCGTCGGCCGCCACGGCATCGGGGCGATCCGGAGCATCCTCTCCGACCTGCGCAACGGCGTTGAAATCAATGCCGCGCTGGAAAAGCACACGGCGCCGCTCGACACGCTGGAAAAGGAGTTCGCCGCCTACGCCAAGGAGCAGGCGGAAAGCCTTGCGCCCAAGCTCGACTGGACCCGGCCCGAGGCGGAACTCCTGCTCCCGGATGCGGCGGACAAGCTCGCCGAGTGGGAGAAGGATCACCCGGACAATTACTGGATCCTGCGGCTCAACGCCCAGCGACTCATTGAGCAGCAGAAATGGGCGGAGGCGAAAGTCCCGCTGCAGCGCCTGATCGAACTCTTTCCGCAGCAAAAGGGCGGCGATTCGGCGTACCGGATGCTCGCCGCAGCGTCGCGGGCCTTGAACGACCAGGCGGGCGAACGCGAGACGTTGCAGCGCTGGGCCGAAATCGACGATGAGGCGACCGAGGCCTACCTGCGGTTGATGGAGCTCGCCGCGGCGGAAAAGGACTGGGCGACCGTGGCTCGAAACTCGGAGCGGTATCTGGCCGTCAACCCGCTCGTGGCCCCGCCGTATCGCTATCTTGCCCAGGCGGCCACCGGCCTCGGTGACGACTCGCTCGCGGTGGTGGCGTGGCGCACGCTGCTGACTCTCGACGTGCCGGAGCGCGCCGATGGCAATTACCAGCTGGCCCAGTTGCTGCGCAAACGCGGCGACCTCGCCGACGCGCGCCGGCATGTGCTGCGTTCGCTCGAGGAGACACCGCGTTATCGGGAGGCATTGAGCCTGCTGTTGGAGTTGAATCGGACGAAACCCGCACCGCTCCCCGAGGCGGTTGATGCTCCGCTGACCGTTCCCGGACTCGAAAAGACACCTGCCCGCACCCCCGTGCCATGAAGCGCCATGTTTCAGTCCTGCTGGTCTTCGGTTTCACCGCCGTCGCGGCCGTGGTGGCCCAGAGCCGTTATGGCCGGCGCGGCTACGGCGAAGGCGGGTGGGGCGGCGGCGAAGGACTGCGGACCGCGCGCGAAGTGCCGTCGCACAGCACCGGCACACCCGAGTGGACGAATCCGAAGGCCCACGAAAAAGACGTCTTCACGTTCACCCGCGTGCGGTATACGTCGGGCGGCTATTACCGGCGCCGGGGCGGAAGCTGGGCGACGGACATGCCGGACGCCGACTTGAATCTCTCCTATCGGCTGCAGCAGATGACCTCGATGCGGGTCAATCCGGACGGCCGGATCATCGACCTGCTGGATCCCGAACTGGCGAACTACCCCTGGATCTACATCGTCGAGCCCGGCGGCCTCAGCTTCAGCGAAGAAGAGGTGGTGGCGCTGAGAAAATACCTGCAGAACGGCGGGTTTCTCATGTTCGACGACTTCTGGGGTGAGTCCGCCTGGATGAACGTCGAGCGCGAAATGAAGCGCGTGCTGCCCGACCGGAGTTTCGCCGAGCTGCCGCTGGATCATCCGCTGTACAGCTGCGTGTTTCAGATCAAGGCCAAGTCCCAGGTGCCCAATGTCGGCACCGGCGAGGAAAGCCAGTACACGGGTATCACCTGGGAGAACCACGACGGCGATTCCCGGACCGTGCATCACCGGGCGATTCACGACGACAAGGGCCGGATGATGGTGATCGCCACGCACAACACCGACAACGGCGATGGCTGGGAGCGCGAGGGGGAGTATGAATACTACTTCAAGAACT
>JAEUHA010000300.1 GCA_016793535.1 Opitutaceae bacterium
TCCGCGTCGGAGAGCCGGTCCGTGGACACCTTGGGCAGCGTCGCGTCGGCGGCGACCTGAGCCGCCGCCGCCTTTTCCCGCGCCTCCAGCACCGAATAGCGGCCGCCGAGCGCCGCCGTCCGGTGCGCGGTCTCGAGCGCGACGGCGTGGGAGCGATACTCGGCGGAGCGTTCCTCGGCGGTCAACTGCGGGTAAGTGACGCGAAACTCGTCGATCTCGGCCTTGGCGTGGGGGCCGACGTGCAGGCCGATGAACCCGCCGTCGAGTTCGCCCAGTGTGACGTCGGCCAGGATCTGGTTGTTGATGAAGACATACGTCATGTTGCCGAGTTTGCGCACGCGCAGGGTGTTGAATTCCGCCGGCTTGATCGTCGACGTCTTCCGCCACCCGACCGCCACGTTCATGCTTCCGTCCGCGTTGTGTCCCCAAACCTGATACGTTCCGTGAATGGAAATGCTGAAGATCCTCCCTACGACGGTCGTTGTGCTCCGCGCCCAGGCGAGACCCACGTAGTGCTCGATGGCGGTTGACGTGAACCGCACACGCACGCGCAGGTCGTAGTCGGCCAGATAATTCACCGGATGTTCCAGCGCGAGGAGCTGGTTGCCCGCGCTCTTGTTTTCACAACGCACCACGCCATCGGCCAGCACTCCGCTCCAGGTGTCGCCGGTGGTGATCCCGCGCCAGCCGCGCGCGTTGTTGTCGAATGTCTCGATCATGTCCGTGCGCGGCGGGCCCGACGCGATGCGATGCTCCATGACGGCCGCTTCCAGCTTTGCCCGCAGGGCCGGGCCGCCTTCTTTCGCGTCGAGCGCGCGCACCCGCAAATAATCCACCTCCACGACCGAACCCGCGGGGATGATCGGACCGAACCGATTGCCGGGCAGGACCGCCTCGCTGGTGGCCGCGACCGGCTGGCCGTTAATCGAGTAGAAGGTCCGGCCCGCCAGGCGCTGGATCGTGAGTTCGTTGAACTCCCCCGGCTTCAAGGCCGCCGTCTTCGTCCACGGAACCAACAGGTCAAACTTTCCGCCGGCCCGAATGTGTTGCGCCAAAAAGGTGCCCTGATCGCTGAGGACAAAGTCACCGCGCGTGGCCGTCGCGGTATCTTCCCCCATCGTGAGGCCGTACACGCGCGCGGTCGGTCCGCTGACCAGTCGCAGGCGCGCCCGTATCTCGTAGTCGTCGTGCGGACGAAAACCGAGCGGGATCGTGGAGAGCCGCCAACTGCTCGCTTCGAGGGACAGGTTCTCGTAGATCAACTTCCCGCCCTCGATGCGGGCCGCGTGCGTGTCATGCTCGCCCAGTGCCGGCCAGTTGTGCCGGTTATCGTCGAACTCCTCGTTGAACGGCAGCGGCAGGTCCGCCGCCGTCGCGCCCGCCGCGAGGGCGAGCGCCAGCCATGGGGTCGGGATCTTCATGTTCACGGTTAAATTTGTCATCGGCCGTAGTGGATAAAGGGTGCCCAGATGGAAAGGTCCTGGAACGCCGGGCCATACTGACCGGCGACAAAGCGGCGTTTCACGGCGTTGACCGCGTCATCCCACGGGACCTTGCCGCTGAAGTGAAGCTGGTAGACGTCGGTCATGAACTGCATCGTGCCGGCGTCCGACACCGGCCACAGCGACACCAGGGCGCGATTCGCCCCGCCTTCGAGCAGGGCACCCGTCAGGCCCTGGACGCCTTCGCCGCCGTAGATGCGGCCGAGCCCGGTCTGGCACGCCGAGAGCACCACCATGTCGGCCTGCAACCCGAGCTTCGCGATCTCCGTTGCGCTGAGGAAACCGTCCTCGCCGTCTTGCGGAGTGGGAAAGATCGACATCGCCAGCCCGGACAACTCGGGCACCTCCGGAATCGCGAAGCCGTGGGTCGCGAAGTGGACGATCCGGAAGTCCTTCAGCTCGCCGGCCCGCGCCATCTGCTTGATCCGGTTCTCGGTCATCTCCAGGCCCGTGAAGGTCACCGGCGCCGCCCCGCTGCCCGTGACGATGCGCGAAAGGTTCTGTACCTCGCGCAGGCTGCCCGGCAGGTACGTCATCGGCTTGTTGCCAAAGAGCGCCACGTAAACGTCCCGCTGCATGCGTCCCGCGGCCGCATTGTCCCGCGCCTGCAACTGCAGTTGCAGCATCCGAGCGGCGTTCTGCGGCGGCTCAGCCTTTTCCTGCAGGCCCGCGTACTGCGCGCCACCGAATCCGAGGAACGGCTTTCGTCCGCTGGCCGCCGGCCGCGCGCGCAACTGCCGCCAGACTTCCGCCGACTGGCAGTAGCGCACATCGAAGCGCTCCACGAGGTTCTTGCCCGCCGCATCGCGTAGCGCCTCGAACGGCAGGAAGTAGAGAATGCCGTCGGGGAAGAGGATCAGCTTCTTCTTTCCCGCGAGTTGCGCTTCGACGGGTGCGATCAACAGGCCGTGCAGCGCGCCAAGGAAGCGCTGCATAATCTCGCTCCGCACGGCCGGCGGCAGCCTGCCCTCCGATTCAATCGCGGTGCGGAGCAGTTCCACCAGCTCCTCGAAATCGGCGAGGCTGATCTGGTTCGCGAGGTCGCGGTCGCGGTACAGGCCGCCGTCCGCGCCGATCACGGCCCCGGCCGGACGGTAGCCCGGGCGCTTCGCGTTCAACCGGTCGAGGTATTGCTTCTTCAGGCCCACGAACGTCGGGAAGTCCGCGTGCGTCCGCGCGACGCTCCCGGTCCGCGTCACGACCTGGATGCCGACCTCGCCGCCGCCGTACACGGTGTAGAAGACGGCGGCCTCGTCCTCGGCCAGCGTGGACTGGAACTCCGCCAGCTTCATCGGCGCGGGGCTCGCCCCGAGCTGCAGCGTCTCCGCCAGCACGCGCGCCCGCAGCGCATTGCCCGCCTCGAACGCGCCCGCGAGATCGCCGCTCCGCACCAGGCAGTCGTTGAGAAACTGATACGCCGAGAGGCGCGACGCCAGAAAGTGGATACGCTGCTCGCCAGTGAGCGCGGCGCGCGCCTGCTCGGTGAGCGCGATCGCGCGCCGGAACGTGCCGGCCGCCTGCGCGTAGTTCCCGGCATGAAAGTCGAGCACGGCCAGGTTGTTCAGCAGGCCCTCGGCGCCGCGCCAGTTCTTCCGCGCCTCGGCCCGGGCCGCGAGCTCGCGGTAGGTCGTGCGGGCGCGCTCGTGCTCGCCGGCCTGCCAGAGGGAAATGGCCAGGTTGCTGCCGATGTCGGACTCGAGGTCCGTCAGCCCCTGCGCCTGGGCCAGCGCCAGCGCCCGCTCGAACTCCGCCCGCGCCAGCGCGCGTTCCGGTCCGATCGTCGTGCCGAGGTACGACATGCCCAGGTGATTGCGGCCCTGGGCCCAGTAGCGCTCGTCGCGCCCGGTGCCGCGCGTCGCAACGAGCTGCTGGGCGCGCTGCCGCAGGGCGAGCCGGTCGTTCAGGTTGCCCAGCGCCCGGCAGAGCGCGTCCAGCAGGTCGGCCTGCAGTCGCGCCCCGACCGGATCGACGCCCTGCACCTGCACCTTGCCCAGGGCGATCGTCGCCACCTCCCGCGCGCCCGCGGCGTTGCCCCCGGCGAGGTAGTTGTTCGCCACCTGCAGGCCGACCCGCGCCTGCACGCGCGGACGGGCCCCAAGCGCCGCCGGCGGATTCGCGCCGAGCAGCGCCGTCGTCGCGCCATTCGTCTCGCGCTGCGCCTCCAGCATCATCGTCTTCAGCCGGGTCGCAAAGGCGGGGCCGTGGCCGTTCGCGACGAGGTCGTCGGCATCCTTCAGGAGAAACGGCGACGCGGAGCGATCCCAGTCCAGCAGGAACGTGTCCCGCAACCGGTCGCGCGCGACGTCCCACTGGCCCGTCGCGGCCAGCGCATAGGCCTGCAGGGCGGTCACCGGCAGGTGCAGCGGATCCTCGGCATAGGCGGTCGTCGTCTCGGTCCGCGCGTCGGCAAACTTCCCCTGGTTGAGCAGGCACCAGGCGAGTTGCACGCGGCCGTTCACGTGCGCCGGATCGGCCGCGAGCAGGCGGCGGAACACCTCCGCCGCCTCGGCGTAGCGCCGCGCCTGCTGCAAGTGAAAGCCGGATACGAACCACTCCTGCAGCGTGTCCGACGAGGGCCGGGCCGACGCACCCGGGGTCGTCGAGGACGTGGCGGTCGTGGACGCTGCCGGTGCGGATGCGGGCGGGCTGGACGCCACGGGCGCCACTGCGGGCAC
>JAEUHA010000346.1 GCA_016793535.1 Opitutaceae bacterium
CCCTGGGCGCACGCACGTCCTCGTCCGCAAGGGTCACGGAGCGGACGAGGACGTCCGCGTGCCCCGGAAGAACCCCTCACCGCTCGATTGCGATCGCGACGCCCATGCCGCCGCCGACGCACAGCGCGGCGATGCCGCGCCGCAGGTTGCGATCCTCCATCAGGTGCAGGAGCGTCACGACGATCCGCGCCCCGCTGCAGCCGATCGGATGTCCCAGCGCGATGCCGCCGCCGCGCTGGTTCAGGCGCTCGAGGTCCAGCCCGAGTTCCTGCGCGCAACCGAGCACCTGCACGGCGAAGGCTTCGTTGATTTCCACGGCATCGACGTCCGCCAGCCTCCACCCCGTCTCCGCCACGAGCCGTCGGATCGCGCCGACGGGCCCCAGCCCCATGGTCGCGGGGTCGCAGCCGACCGCCGTCGCGGCCACGATGCGCGCGCGGGGCGTGAGCCGGTGCTCCCGGACGGCCCGGTCGCCCGCCACCAGCGCGAACGCCGCCCCATCGTTGATCCCCGAGGCGTTGCCGGCGGTGACGGTACCGCCGCTGCGAAACGCCGGCCGCAGTTTCGCCAGTTGTTCGAGCGTTGTGTCCGCCCGTGGGTGTTCGTCGGCCGCCACCACGCCGTCTTTCGCCGTGACCGGCACGATCTCGCGGGCCATCGCGGCCCGCGCCGCCGCCACCCGCTGCTGGCTGCGCCAGGCAAATTCATCCTGCGCGGCCCGCCCGATCGCGAGTCGATCCGCGATGCGTTCCGCGGTTTCACCCATGCCGATCTCGAGCACCGGATCCGTGAGTCCGTCGGCGAGGATCGCATCGGTCAGCTCGCCCGCGCCGAGCTTCCGGCCCCAGCGCAGATCCGACGCGTAGTGCGGGGCGCGGCTCATGGACTCGACGCCCCCGGCCAGCACGAGCGAAGCCTCGCCGGCCCCGATCGCGTCGGCCGCCAGCATCAGGGCCTTCAGGCCCGAGGCACACACCATGTTGACGGTGAACGCCGGCGCGGTCTGGGGCGCCCCGAGCATCAGCCCGATCTGCCGGGCGACATTCATGCCGGCGCCCGCCTGCAGAACCTGTCCGACGATCACCTGGTCGATCGCCGGACGCAGCGCGCCCGGGACGACCGCCTGCGCGACCGGCAGCGCGAGCGCGGCCGGAGAAAGCGTTTTCAACCCGCCGCCAAAACGTCCAATGGCCGAGCGGCGCGCATCCGCGAGGTAGACGGGAGTCTGGTACATCATCGTATTTTCAATGGCCGGAAAAGCATTCCGCCGCCATCCGCCGCACGTCCTCGACGATCGGCGCAAACTCCATCTGCGGCAGGATGTCCCGCGCCGGATCGATCCCCGGTGCGACTTCGCGCAGGGCCAGGCCGCGGGCGGTCAGTTCAAACACCGCGCGCTCGGTCACGTAGAGCACCTGCTGGCCGCGGGCGATCGCCGACGGTCCGTGGAAACACACCAGCTGCGGCCGCGCGACGAACTTCGCGTGCCGTCCCTCCCGGTCGATGCGCAACCGGCCGTCCGCGTGCGTCACCGCGAGCTCACCCGCGCGAAAGGTGCAGCAGAACACCACGCGCTTCGCGCTCTGCGCGATGTTGACGAAACCGCCCACGCCCGCGAACCGCCCCGCGAACGTGCTCACGTTCACGCTCCCGTCGGACCCGACCTCCACCGCGCCGAGGATCGCGACGTCGAGGCCGCCCCCGTCGTAGAAATCGAACTGCGACGGCTGGTCGATGATGGCCTCGGGAAACCGGCTGCAGCCGAAATCCAGGCCCGAGGCGGGCCGGCCGCCGATCGGACCGCTCTCGACCGTCAGCGTGAATTCCTCGAGCCGTCCCTGCTCCGCCGCCACCGCCGCCACCGTCTCCGGTAATCCGATACCGAGATTCACGATGTCGCCGCGCCGGATCTCGGCGCAGGCGCGCCGGCCGATGATGGTGCGCTCGGAAAACGCCAGGGACTCCGCCACGGCCGGGGCGCCCGCCGCGGTGACGTAGTCCGCGTTGAAAGCCGCGCCGAACGTCTGCGGGTGTTCGGCCGGGTCCGCGACCACGACGAAATCCACCAGCATGCCGGGCACGCGCACCTGCTTCGGGTCCTCGATGCGCTCCACGATCCGCTCGACCTGGGCGATGACGATGCCGCCGTGATTCTTCGCCGCCTGCGCGATCGGCAGCACCTCGCCGATGATCGCCTCGCGCGCCATGGCGAGATTGCCCCGCCGGTCGGCGCAGGTGGCGCGAATCAGCCCGACGTGCACCGGAAAGCTTCGGTAGCGCAGCCACGGGGTCCCATCGAGAAGCAGGCGCTCGACGAGGGGCTCGGTCGTGCGGGCGTTCAGCCGCCCGCCGTCGTGTTCCGGATCAACGAAGGTGTGGAGGCCCACCTGCGTGATGACGCCGGGACGCCGCGCGGCGATCTCGCGAAACAGGCCGCAGATCACGCCCTGGGGAAAATTGTAGGCCTCGATCTCGTTCGCCAGCGCGAGCCGGCCCAGCTTGGGCGCGAGATTCCAGTGGCCGCCGATCACCCGCTTCACGAGTCCGCGATGCGCCAGATGGTTCAGGCCGCGCTCCCCGCGGTCGCCCTGTCCCGCCGCGTACACGAGCGTGAGGTCGCGCGGAGTACCGTGTGCCAGGAACTGCCGCTCGATCGCCGCCGTCAGCGCCTCGGGATGACCCGCGCCCACAAAGCCGCCCACCGCCACGGTGGCGCCGGCAGGAATGGCGGCCACCGCCTCGGCTGCCGACGCGATGCGCGCCGCGCCCCTCATCCGCGCCAGCCTCCGTTGACCTCGAGCGTCTGGCCGGTCACGTAGCCCGCGAGCGGCGAGCAGAGGAAGAGCACGACGTTCGCGACGTCCTGCGGCGCGCCGAGCCGCGCGAGCGGAATCTGCTTCAGCATCTCGGCGCGCACGGACTCGGGAATCGTGGCCGCCATCGCCGTCTCGATCACGCCGGGTGCAATGGCGTTGGCCCGGATCCCGCGCCGGGCGCCTTCCCGGCTGAGCACGCGCATCATCGCCTGCACGCCCGCCTTCGCCGCCGCGTAGTTGGCCTGGCCGTAGAAACCCTGGATCGCCGCGATGCTGCCCATGCTCACGATCGCTCCGCCGTCGCGCATGATCTCGAGGCCGAATTTGCAGCAGTGGAAGACGCCGGAGAGGTTGACGTCGACGACCGCGTTCCACTCCTCAAGCGACATTTTGGCGATCGTGCGGTCGCGGATGATCGCGGCGTTGTTGACGAGGAAATCGATGCCACCGCCGTCCCGCTTCAGCGTCGCCATCATCGCCTGGACGGCGGCCGGATCAGCGACGTCTGCCGCGACCACCCGCGCGCTGCCGGGCCGGGTTCCATTCAGCTCCGCCGCCAGCGCCTCGGCATCCGCGCGCGTCGCGCCCACGTCCGGGTGATTCAAGGCCACGGTCGCACCCGCGCGGTGAAACGTGCGCGCGATCTGCGCACCGATCCCCTGCGAGGCGCCGGTGACCAGCGCCACCTTGCCGGAAAAATCGATCGCGACACTCATGGGACCAGGAGGATGGCGCGCGCACGCGCGCAGCGTTGGGGTGAGGGCATGCGGTAAACCTCCACGCAAGCTCCCCGCCGCGAATGCGTCAAGGAACCGCCGAGCGAGGAAGTGGATCCGTTGGCGCACCCTCCGGCTGTGGGAGCGCCTTTACGCCGCGACTGCATCAACGGCTTGACGTCAGGTCGCGGCGTGCAGCCGCTTCCACCCACGCACTCCGGCCCCACCGCCACGCCGCGGCCGGGTGTGATGGCGTGGGCGCGGAGCAGCCCGCGGAATGGCATTTGCCTCGGGGCCCGCGGGCACCGTAGTAGAGGATGATGAACGTTGGACCCCGCACGGCGCACCGCCCCTCCGCTTCGATCCTGCGCGCCGGTCTGCTCACCGCCCTGCTCTCCCTGCTGCCGGCCCTCGCGGGCGCGGCCACACCGCCGGCCTGGCCCCAGTTTCGCGGAGCAAAGGGCGCGGGCGTCGCCGCCGACGCGCGCCCCCCGGTGAAGATCGGCCCCACCGAGGGCGTGCACTGGCGCGTCGAGGTCCCGTGGTCCCCCTCGTCGCCGTGCGTATGGGGCGACCGGATTTTTCTCACGACGTTTCACGAGGGCCAGCTCGAGGTGCGGTGCCACGACGCGGCCGACGGCCGGCTGCGCTGGGCGCGCCCGCTCAAGCCCGGAGCGCTCGAGGAACATCACCGTTCCGACGGCAGCCCGGCGGCGTCCACCCCGGCCACGGATGGCCGCCGCGTCGTGAGCTACTTCGGCTCGTTCGGCCTGATCTGTCATGACTTCGAGGGCCGGGAGCTCTGGCGCCATCCGCTGCCCGTCGCCGAGAGCGGCGGCAAGTTCGGCACCGGCACCTCGCCGATCATCGTCGGTCGTCACGTGCTGCTGAACCGCGACCAGCACCAGTATTCATCGCTCCTCTCGGTCGATGTCGAAACGGGTCGCACCCTCTGGGAAACGCCGCGGCCCGATGCGGCGGGCAGTTTCGGCACGCCCGCGCTGTGGCACAACGACGGGGAAGACCAGATCGTGCTCGCCGGCACGGCGCGGCTAAAGGGTTACGCGCTGCAGACCGGCGCCGAGCGCTGGGTGGTCGACGGCGTCACGGGCATGGTCTGCACCACGCCCGTCGTCGGCGAAGGGCTGCTCTACTTCGCCGCGTGGTCGCCCGGCCAGGCGGACTCCCCGCGGCCGCCGTGGGAGGAGTTCGTGAAGCGCAACGACAAGAACGGCGACGGCATCGTGCACCTCGAGGAACTCGAACCCAACCGGCGCGATTACCTGCGCGGGATGGACCGGACGCGCGACGGCAAGTTCACGCGGGAAGACTGGGACCTGCTCAAGCAGGGCGACGCCAAGGCGCGGAACCTCCTGCTCGCCGTGAAACCGGGTGGCCGCGGGGACATCACCGAATCGCACGTCGCGTGGACCTACCAGCGCGCGCTGCCCTACGTGCCTTCGCCGCTGATTTACGACGGCCGGATCTATTTTGTGCGGGACGGCGGACTGATGTCGGCCCTGGACGCGAAGACCGGGGAGGCCGTCTACGCGCAGGAGCGAATCGGCGCGACCGGCAACTACTACGCGTCGCCGGTCGCGGCCGACGGCCGGATCTATCTCGCATCGCTGCCCGGCAAGCTGACCGTGCTCAAGGCCGGCGGGAGCAAACCGGAAGTTCTGCACCAGTCCGACTTCGGCACGCGCATCCTGGCGACCCCGGCGATCGTCGGCGACCGGCTCTACCTGCGCACGACGACGCACCTGTTTGCGTTCGGACCGTAGCCCGGAAACGCGCGGTCAGCGGACGACGGGGCGCGCGCGGAAAACGCCGGGCGTGCGCACGCCGGGACTGATTTCGCCGCTCGGCAAGACAATCGCGTCGCCCCACGGCACCGCGAACGTGGTGACCTGCGGGGCATAGGGCGTGCGGCCGACGATCCGCCAGGTTTCGCGCCGGGTGTCGAAGGCCAGCACGTCGCGGGCGAAGCCCGGGTGCGCGCCATAGATCGTTCTCTTCGCCGCGAGCCGGGATTCAATTTCCCGCTCGAGCGAGCCGCGCTCCGCGGGCGGCATCGCGCTCTGCCGGCGCCGCAGTTCCTCGATCGCCAGATCGTGCGCCTCGAGCTCGGCGAACTGCTCGCCCCGGTCGCCGCCGAAAAGCCACACTTCCTGCGTCCCGACCGCCGCGGCGGAACCGGCCATCACGCTCGCGCCGGCGCCGCCGCCCACGGCGGGCAGTGTCCGCCACGTGC
Organism: Opitutaceae bacterium; assembly: GCA_016793535.1. Lineage (GTDB taxonomy): Bacteria > Verrucomicrobiota > Verrucomicrobiia > Opitutales > Opitutaceae > ER46. The sequence continues at coordinate 5,787 of JAEUHA010000346.1, forward strand.
CGGCTTTCGGATCAAACGCGTACGCATCGGCGAGCACCTGCGTCGCCTTTCCGGCCTCCGGGACGCGTCCGCTGAAAAGGAAAAACTCGTCGCCGCGGGCCGTGCGCTGCGCCGCCGCCACGGCCAGGACGCGCGGGGGACCGGGCCAGCCCGGCAGCACGCGCCACGCGAAGCCGGCACCGCGGCCCCGCTGCGCCAGGTCGAGCGCCCAGAAAACCCGGGTCGGCACCGCCCCTTTCATGACGTGCTGCCCGCCGGCCACGTACAGTGTCGTCCCGACGAGCGCGCCCGCCATGAACGTGAGCGGCTCCGGCAGCGGCGGCAGCGCCGTGCGCCGGATCTCACGCGTCCGCGCGTCCCACGAGAGCAGGAAGACATCCGCGTAGACGCGATCGGCGTCGTGGCCGCCGGCGCACACCACGCCGTCCGCCGTGCTGACACTGACGCCGTAACCGAGCGGGCGTGGCAGCTTGAACGCCGGGTTGCTGATCCAGCGCCCGCCGCCGGCGTGCGGCTCCAGGACCCAGATGTCATCCCACCACACCTTCGCGCCGCCGTCCCAGGGCATGCGGTCCGGAAAGTTGGCGCCGCCCGCCACGAGCAACACCTCGCCGTGCGTCCCCGCAAAGGGTCCGGCGACTCCCGGTTGCCGCGCCTGCCCGGCCGACGGCGGCAGCGGCGGAAGTTCGTCCCACGCGATCCCCCCGACCTGGGCCGTCGCGTGGGCTGCGCTCCCCAACAGCAGCGCGACGACCGCACCAAGGCGGCGCATCCGGAAACTCCAGGTGGGGACTGGACGGGAAAAAGAGGTCGGATCCACGGGTAAAAGAAGCGTGAATCACTTTCCCGCGCCGGGCAACCGGCTTTCGCGCGCCCGGTATCCGAAAACCCACGACTGCGTCGCGGAACGCCACCGCATCCCGGGTGCGCCGGCGCGACGCGAAGCCGGAGGAGCCATGAGGAAAGCGTTGACCCCGCCGCGCGGGAGACTTGCCGTCGTGCCATCGCAGCGGGCCGGTTCCGGCTCGCTCCCCGCGCGATGGCTGACGCTTCCCTCACTCCACTCCCCAAGCTCGCCGGCCGGATCACGGTGCCCGCCACGCCTGCGGGCAGCGCCGGAGCCCGCGGCTGGCGGCGGAGTGGCGTGGCCGTGGCGGTCGTGCTGTCGCTGGCGGGATTCGTGGCCGCCAAGCCCCAGCCCGTCCCGTTTGGCAGCGAGTACCACGCCGAATCGTGGGGCCTCGAGCAGGGCTTTCCGCAGAATTCATGCTCGGGGATCGTGGAGGCACCGGACGGCTATCTGTGGCTCGCCACGTTTCGCGGGCTGGTTCGCTTCAACGGCCACGAGTTCAAGTCCTGGGCGCCCGCGGGGATGCCCCTGCTGCAATCGACGACGATCATCAGCCTGCATCAGGACCGCCGCAAGCGGACCTGGTTCAGCACCGCGGAAGGCATGGTGGTCAACGAGGGCGACCGCTGGCTGCGGATCCTCGAGCAGGAAGGCTGGGACGAGCGCACGGACTACGCCCGCAGCTTTGCCGAGGACCGGAGCGGCCGGATGGTGATTGGCCGCTTCAGTGGCCGGGTGATGCGCGTCGAACAGGGCCGGGCGACGGAGCTGCCAACGCCGCCGGGACGCGGCGGGGCGCTGTGTGCGTACGGCCGGGACGGCGTGCTCTACGTGGTCCGGACCGGCTTCGCCGGCTACTTCGATGGTACCACGTGGCGGCCGCTGCAGTCGGACGTCGAGATCGCGGACCGCGTTGTCGGCGCCGGCGAAGATCGGTCCGGCGATGCCATCATCGTCTGTCGCAACGAACTCTTGCGCGTCGACCGGGGCCGGGTGACCACGCGCACGCCGTTGAGCCAGACCGTGACACCGTTCTGGCGCCTGGCGCAGGACCCGGCTGGCAACGTCTGGCTGGGATCGGTGGATGCGGGGGCGTATCGCATCGCGCCCGATGGCACGGTGAAACACCTCCTGCGGTCCGACGGCCTGCCCCACTCCGGCGGCGTTCGCACCGTCGTGGCCGACGAACGCGGCGGCATCTGGTTCGGGAGCGGCGTGGGCGGATTCGCCCGCTTCCGGCCCGCGCGCTTTCGCTTTCTCGGCGAACTGGAGGGCCTGGGTGATCGTGAAGTCTCGTCGCTGACCTCGCTGCCGGAAAGAGGCGTGATGCTTGCGTCGTACGGCAGGGGTTTGCTGACCTTCGATGGGATCGAAGCTGCGGTGACGACGGCCGTGCCGGCCGACACGAACTCCTACTTCCGCGCGGTCCTGCGCGGGCGCGACAACACCGTCTGGATTGGCGCGTACAATTCCGGGCTGTATCGCCTGGAGGGCCCCACCCTCGTTCCTGCCGCCACGGACGTACTCCAGCCCGGCGAAACCGTGACCACGCTTTTTGAAGACTCGCGCGGTCGCATCTGGGCCGGCGGTGAGCGCAACGTCGTCGTGGGCATGAACGGCGTGTTTCGCCAGGCGCAGCCGACGCGCGGACGCCGCGACACGCGGCCGACGTTTTTCGGCGAGCGCCAGGACGGCACCGTGCTGATCTCGCACCACAACCAGATCCGCGCCTTCGGGCCGGAGGGACTCGGGGACGATCCGTTCATCCAACTCGGCGAGGAGGTTCGCATTTCCTCCCTGCTCGTCGATGCGCAGGATCGGGTTTGGGTGGGCACGCTCGGGCACGGACTGTACGTGCACCACGACGGGGCCCTTCGCCACCTGGACAAGAACTCCGGCCTGCCCGCCGGCCCGATCAGTTCGCTGATCCAGGACAACGACGGCGCCCTGTGGTTCGGCGCCGGGCGCATCGCGCTGCGCGCCGACGCCGGCGAACTGTGGGAGATGGCGGACGAAACGCAGTTCCGCGCGACGCTGCAGCTCTTCGACGAGAACGATGGCTTGCGGGAACTGGACTTTCCCAACGGCACCCAGCCGACAGTGACGAAGGACGCGCAAGGACGCCTTTGGTTCGCGATGATCCGGGGCGCGGCGATGATCGATCCCGCCACGCTGCGGGAAGCCGAGCGGCCCCCGAAAGTCGTGGTGGAGTGGATCAGCTACATTCCCGACGGATCCACGCGCGCGGTCGAGGTGCCGATCACCGAAGGTCAAACCGACCTGGTGCTGCCACCCGGCAGCCGGCTGATTCGCATCGGTTACGCCGCGCTGGATTTCGTCTCGCCGCGGAAGCAGCGCTACCGGGTGCAACTGGGGCCGGAAGACAGCCAGTGGCAGGACATGCAGCGCGAGACCGTCGTGAGCTTCCTCGAACTCCCGCCCGGCCGGCACACCCTGCGTATTCAGTCGGCCGGCACCAACGGCGTCTGGAATCCCACCGGCGCCACCGTGACGTTCGAACTGGCGCCGTTTTTCTGGCAGACGACCTGGTTCCGCGGACTGGTGGGGCTGGGCCTGCTTGGACTGGCCGGAGGTGCCGCCTGGATCGCCTCGGACCGGCGCACGCGGATCGCGCAGGAGCATCTCGAGCATGAGCGGCGGCTCGCGGAGGCGCAGGCCCGGCTTGGTCTCGTGCTCGAGAACACGAGTGATTTCGTGGCGTTCGC
>JAEUHA010000205.1 GCA_016793535.1 Opitutaceae bacterium
GGAACGCATGGGAGCGCTGCGAGGATTTCTTCACTCCCGACGGCTACGGGGCGGCCCCGCGCGCGGATCCGGTCGGTCCCGCGCACGGCACGCACCGGATGGTCCGCGGCGGAGGCTGGCACTACTTCGACCTGCACGCGCGGAGTGCCTATCGCAACAATTACGGACCCCACTTCCGCAGCGCCGGCGCCGGTTTCCGGATTGTGCAGCAGTTATGAGCCGGGGATCGCGGGCAGCGGTATCACTCAGAATCTTCGGTGGGGCGTTCCCGGCGCGGGCGCTTCTCCTCGTCTGCCTGGGTGGCCTTGTCGATGCCGCGTGGGCGCAGCGCACGTACACCGGCAGCCTGAAACAGCGGTACCTCGAACTCTGCGCCTCCTGTCATGGCAAGAACCTCGAGGGCGTGCAGGCTCCGTCGATGCTCGACGACGACTGGACGCACGGTGGCGATGACGAGAGCCTGGCCCGGAGCATTCGAAACGGCATTCCCGACAAGAACATGCCGGCCTGGTCGCCGACGCTCTCTGAGAAGGAAATCCGGGCCTTCGTCGTCTATCTCCGCGAGGAGCGCGCGCACCACCAGCGCGCAAAGACGACCTTTGCCCAACCGCCGGAAGCCATCGCCGTGCAGAGCGCACTGCATGACTATCAACTCAAGACCTGGGTCGCGCCCCTGAACCAGCCCTGGTCGCTGGCCTTCCTGCCGGGCGGCGGCGCGCTGGTGACGGAGAAGCAACCCAGCCGGCTCCTCCGGATTGACGGGGACGGCCGCGTGCGGGAGCTGCCGGGACTGCCGCCCATCGACACCACCGGGGACTGCGGACTGATGGACGTCGTGCTCCATCCCGACTTTGCCCGCAACGGGTGGATCTACCTCGCATGCAGCGACCCGCCGCCGCCCGCGGGCCATCCGTCCCTGGGCCAGACCCGGATCATCCGCGGACGGGAGCGCGACGGGCGTTTCACCGACGTGGAAGTCGTCTACCGCGTACCCGACGACCGGATACGGGCACAGCCCGGCTCCGGCGGACGGATCGCCTTTGACCGGGCGGGTCTTCTCTACTTCTCCATCGGCGACCACAGCGGCACCAAGAGCCTTCTGACCGGAGGCTCCACGGCCCAGAAGCTCGACTGGCCCACCGGCAAGGTTCACCGCCTGTTCGACGACGGCCAGATCCCGGCCGACAATCCGTTTCGCGACCACCGCGATGCTCCATCATCGGTCTGGACGTATGGGCACCGCAACCCGCAGGGCCTCGCGTTTCATCCGCTCACCGGTGAACTCTACAGTTCGGAGCACGGCCCGCGCGGCGGCGACGAAATCAATCGGCTCGCCCGCGGGGCCAATTATGGCTGGCCTGTCATCACCCACGGCATGCACTACAACGGCACCGCCATCACGGAGTTTACCGCCCGGGACGGCATGGAGCAGCCCGTCGTGCACTGGACGCCGTCGATCGCGCCGAGCGGAATCAGTTTCTACACCGGCGACCTTTTCCCCCGCTGGAAAAACCACCTTTTCGTCGCTGCGCTCGCGGCCGAGGAACTGCGCCGCATCGAGATTCGCGCCGGCCGCGCGGTCGCGCAGGAGATCCTGTTCAAAAACCTCGGGCGGGTTCGTCACGTGGTCACCGGCCCGGACGGCGCCCTCTATGTCCTGTTGCCGGGCCGAATCGCCCGCTTGTCTCCGGCGAACTAGCGCCCGCGCGCCCGCGTCCGCCACCCTGTCGCTCACGTTCACCCCCCGCATCACGCCGCCGTTTCCACTCCTCATGAACGTCACCCGCCGCCGTCTGCTGCAAGCCGGAGCAACCGTCGTTGCCTCCGGCCTACTTTCCCGCCCCCGGGCCCTCGCGGCCGCCGGGACGAATCGGACCGCCGCAATCATCGGACACACCGGCGCCGGAGACTATGGCCACGGCATCGAACGTCTCTTCGCCGGACTCCCGGACGTCCGGGTCGTCGCCGTCGCCGATCCTCACCCCGCGGGCCGAGCCAAGGCGAAAGCAACGTCCGGTGCCCTCCGGGACTACGCAGACTATCGCGTGATGCTGGAGCGCGAAAAGCCGGAGCTCGTCGCCATCGGCCCGCGTTGGGCGACCGAACACCATGCGATGGCCCGCGCCGCCCTTATGGCCGGTGCCCACCTGTATCTGGAAAAACCGTTCACGGTCTCGCTGGCCGAGGCCGACGAGCTCCTGGACCTGGCGCAACGGAACCACCGTCGGATAGCCGTCGCCCACGTGACCCGCTGCGCCCCACGCGTGCTTCGCCTCGAGCGGGCGTTGCGCGAAGGCCTGATCGGCGAGTTGCTGGAAATCCACACCGTGGGCAAGATGGGGGCGCGGGCCGGCGGACAGGACATGATGGTCCTCGGCATCCACGTGTTCGACCTCGCGCGCGTGTTCGCCGGTGAGGTCCAGTGGTGTCACGCGCGCATCCGGGTCAACGGCCGCCCTCCCCGGCCCGACGACGCGCGAGAGTCGCCGGCGGACCGCGTGGGTCCGGTGGTGGGAGATGACATCTTCGCCCACTTCGCCATGGCCTCAGGCGTGAACGTGACGTTTCGCAGCCGCGCGGGTCTCGAACCGGCCGCAGGGCCCTTCGGCATGGAAATCATCGGTTCGCGCGGAAAAATCCGCCTGCACTCCGGCGCCGAACCCGAGGTGTTTCTACTCGCCCGGCCAAAGCGTGACGAACCGGCCCGGACGGAAACCTGGACGACGTGGAGCGGCGGGATCACGCCCGCGGAGGAATCGGCCATCGACGGACTGACCGGCTATGACGCCGCCCACCGCCGGGTCGTGCGGGACTGGCTGCAGTCCATCGACGAGCGCCGCGAGCCGCTGTGCTCCGGGGAGCGCGCCCGGCAGGCCATCGAGATGGCCCATGGAGTCTTTCAGTCGGGCCTCGAAGGCCGGAAGGTCGATTTCCCCCTGGCCCGGCGCACGCATCCGCTGGCGCCAGGCTGACCCGGCTTGCGATATTCCGGACTGGTTCTAACTAGACCTCATGACCGGATCGACCTTCGGCCCGTACCCCGCGCCGGTGCCGCAACGCGCCACGCTCGCCGCGCAGGTCCGCGACGTGTTGCGCGAGGCGATTCGCCAGGGAACCTGGCCGGAAAACCTGCCAGGCGAACTCGAGCTGAGCCGGAAGCTCCAGGTGAGTCGCATGACTTTGCGGGCGGCGCTGCGCATGCTGACGCGGGAAGGCTGGGTGTCATCGTCCCAGGGGCGGCGCCGACGCGTCCTCCGCCGGAAGACCCAGCCGCTCCCCCGGGAATCCAGCAACCGGATTGTGTTCCTCACCGCGGTGCCGGTCGACCGGATGCGCAGCCTGCACCTGCTTCATGTCGATGGGCTCCGGGAAAAACTCGCCCTCGCCGGCTTCGAACTCGACGTGCAGGTTAGTCCGACGTGCTTCTCCAGCCGGCCCGACGGCGCCCTGGAGAAGATCGACAGGGAGCACCCCGCCGCCGCTTGGGTCGTGATGAACTCCACGGTGCAGCTCCAGACCTGGTTCATGGTGCGGCGGCGCCCGTGCGTGATCGTCGGCGCCCGGCACCCGGGCATCACGCTGCCCTCCATCGGCACCGACTACCACGCCCTCGGCCGGCACGCCGCGGGCCAGTTCCTGCGCCGCCGCCACCGGCAGCTGGCGGTGCTGCTGCCCAATGAGGAGAAAGCGGGGCACACCAACACCGTCGACGGTTTCCGCGCCGCCTGCACGGCGGTCGAAGGGGCGGTGGTTCGGGTCGTACGCCATGACGGCACGCCGGCGGGCTTGCGCAACAGCCTGCGCGGACTCCTCCACGGCACACCCGCGACCGGCCTGCTCGTCGCCCTGCCCCAGTTCACCATCGGCGCAGTGACGGCGCTGCTCGACCTCGGCGTGCGCGTCGGCCGGGAGGTGTCCCTCATCGGTCGCGATGGTGACGCCTTTCTGGACTTCGTCACGCCGACCGTCGCGCGCTACGACATCAACGTGCCGCTCTTCGTCCAGAAACTCTCCCGCATGGTGCTGACCACGGCGCGCGGCGGCGGTATCCTGAGGAATGATACTTTCCTGCTGCCCGAGTTCGTCCCCGGGGAAACGCTGGGCAAGCTGTCCGCCGCGTCCTGACGCCGGGCGCCGGCGCCTCGCCTCAAGGCGAGAATCGCCACGCGTCCTCGATGTCCCGGTCGAACGTGACGTACCAGTAATGGACGCCGAACTGCGCGAGGTCTTCGGGCGTCGGCGCACCGACGATCTCCTTGCTCACCGTGATCGTGGCGATCTGCCGGTTCCGAAAAGGCGGCGAAAGGAAGGTGCGAAACTTCACGCTGTTCGACGCCGCCATGTTCAGATCGTCCGTGCTGAGCACGGTCCGGCCGTTCGAGAGGGCAAAGGTCCCCGGATCCACGTCCCAGCAGTACTGCGGGTTGCGCGACCACTTGAACGGTGACGTCGCCAGATTGCCCCCGAAGATCCGCAGCACTCCATCCCCGAAGACGTACGCGGAACGATTGGCGTGCGGCGCACCCGGACTGGGTGTGAGGACCGGCGCACCGAGACCGGCAAACAGGTCGCGCGTGCGAAACCAGACCGTCTCCGTGCCGATCTCGCGAGAAAAACCCCGGGCCCCGACGATCCACTCTTCGCCCACCCGGTTGACGAATCCCTCGATCAACGCGCCCCGCTCGAGCGCCGTGAGGGCCCCCGTCCTCACCCATTCATAGAGGCCGCGCGCCGGATTGAACTCGAGCAGCACCGGCGCGATGCCCCGGGGATAGAAATGCCGGATGTCGACCCACTGCGTGCAGCGCTCATTGAACGGCTGCAGCGGCGTGTACCAGTGATTGACCCCGCTGACCGCGGTGCCGAGCGAGCAGAACGTGGGTCCGGTTTCGAAGCCCCGTTCCGCCTGTACCGCGACCGGCGTCAGGAGCACGAGGTCGTCGCCCGCGTCATTGAGCCGGAACTGGACGCCGGCAAGCCGCGTCCGGCTTTCATGATCGCCCTGCGCATTCCCCGCCGTGGCTGCCCGTGTCATCAGCAGCCGGCCCGTCCGGCGATCGATCGGCCGCGCCACCTGATACCAAAGCGCGCAGAACACGTTCTGGCTGGGCAGGAGGCGACCCTGCCGGTCGACCGCACCCTTGGGCACCCCGAACACCTTGCCGTGTCCCTGCTGCTTGAAGTACGTCTGGCCGTCCGCGAACGGCTCCCAGCTGGAATCGGCCGCCGAAAGGATCGCCTCCCGCACGAGAGGACCGTCGGGCGCGTCACGACGGATCTGATACGCGATGGCGCGAACCGAGTCCGGACCCTGAAAGGTCGTGATGACATAGATCCAAAGGAAGCGATCCCGGCTGAGGGGCCAGCCCACGGCGTTGCTGGGCTGCGCATTGTCCTTCTTCTGTTCGCCCGGGATCGTGGTGTCGGCAATCAGCGGCCCCTTGTAGAAGAAACGCGGATTCTCGGAGGGCAGCGCCCGGGTCTGGCTGCCCCACGCCGCGGTTGCCGCCCCGGACACCGTGCACAGCAGCAGGATTGCTCGTCGTAGATTCAGCATGGTGGACCAACCGGGATCCTTGGCTCGGCGGGCGCCGGACGACCAGTCCGCCCGTCCTGTCTTTTGTGCAGACAAGCGCTTTGACGGTGACGGCAGTGGCGAGCCCCGCCCACTGTGCCGACGTGCAGGAGCCGCGGCCAAGCAAACTTGAATTCGAGCGACCGGTTGACGATCGTTCCTCCGGCCACCCCTGACGCTCGATCCGCTTTCGACGCCATGCCGCGCTTTCCCCTCCCCGCCTTGACCCTTGCCGTCCTGGCGTCCGCACCCCTGGCCGCGGCGGAGGGAGTCGCGGCGACCGCTCCCGCCGTTCGGAACGGGCTGCACTGGGTCGACTGGATCGTAATCGTGGCCTACCTTGGCGGCGTGCTGTGGCTGGGAGCCCATATCTCCCGCCGGCAATCGAACGCGGCGGACTACTTCATCGCGGCGCGCCGGCACATTCACCCGTTCCTGATCGGCATCTCGGTGTTTGCGGCGCTGCTCAGCGCCATCTCCTACCTCAACAAGCCAGGCGAGATGATCGGCAAGGGCCCGGTCGTGCTGATCGGCCAGATCCTCTCCGTCCCCTTTGCGTATGTCATCGTCGGATACTGGCTGATCCCGAAACTGATGCAGCAGCGCGTGACGAGCGCCTATGAATTGCTGGAGTCGCGCCTGGGCGCCACCGGCCGGTTGATGGGTGCGATCCTCTTCGTGAAGCTGCGCCTCATCTGGATGGGCCTGCTGGTGTACATCGGCTCGTCGGCCCTCGTGGTGATCCTCGGCCTCGACGTCAAATGGACGCCCGTGATTTCAGCCCTGGTCGGCATCGTGCCCCTCATCTATACGTCGATGGGCGGACTGCGCGCCGTGGTGCTGGCCAACGTGGTGCAGTTCTTCCTTCTTCTGCTCGGGGCGCTGGTCAGCATCGCGATCATCTCCGTGCGCTGCGGCGGGTTTTCCTGGTGGCCCACCGAGTGGTCCGCCACCTGGGACACCCAGCCGGTCTTCAGTCTCGATCCCCATGTCCGGGTCACGGTCGTGGGAGCCACGTTGAGCGTGGCGATCTGGCGGGTCTGCACGGCCGGGGGAGATCAAATGGTGATCCAGCATTACATGGCGACGCGCGACATCGCGGCGGCCCGCCGGTCATACCTCATCACCTCGCTCGCCACCATCGTCGTGACCGTGGTGCTTTCCGTGCTCGGCCTCGCGCTGCTCGGGTTCTTCACCCGTTTCCCCGAGCTGCTGGGGCCCGGCATGAACCTCCAGAAGGATGCCGATCACCTCTTTCCTTACTTCGTCACGAACCTCCTGCCGGTCGGGATCTCGGGCCTGGTCGTCGCCGCGATCATGGCCGCATCGTCGGGGATGGACACCGGCGTCAACGCCGTGACCGCCGTCGTGATGAAGGATTTTCTCGAGCGCCATGGCTGGAAGCCCGCCAGTGAGGCGCGCCGGCTGCAGGTCACGAAGTACGTGTCGTACGCCATCGGCCTCGCGGTCGTGAGCGCGAGCCTTCTCGTCGGCAAGGTGCCGGGCAACTTCATGGAGGTCTCGACCAAGCTCGCCAACCTCGAGTCGACCACGATCTTCGGCCTCTTCTTCCTCGCGCTGTTCGTGCGCAGTGCCACCCCGCTTGGAGCGATCTTCGGCGCCGTCTACGGCCTGACCGCCGCGATCCTGATCGCGTTCTGGGACCTGCTGACCGGCCGGCCGCCGGTGAGCTTTCTCTACATCGGCATCGTGGGTGTCATGTTCAACCTCGGCGTCGGTTTCCTTGTGAGCCGCCTGGGTCCGCGACGGGAGAACCGCCGCGCCACGGTCCTGGTGGGTGCGCTCCTGCTCGCTGTCCTGGTCGCGGCCGTCGCGGCCGTTCTCCCGGGCTAAAGGGAGCCGCCCTCGCGCCGCCACCCTCGCGCGTCAACGCAGCGGCAACTTCAGCAGCCGCGTGCCGGCGCAGACGTAGAGCGCTTCCTTCGCAATCGCCAGGCCGGCCGTGATGCCCGGGTGCTGGCCCAGCCGTGAAATGGCGAACGACCGCGGATCGATGCGCACCACGCTGGTGCCCGAAAGCGCGAAGAGACTGTCGTGCGCGGCGCTGTACCGCAGGCCGAACAACTTGCCCGGCCCGAAGCCCAACGGAGCACGGTGCACGACCTCGCGTCGCCGCGGATCGAAGACGACGAGGTGGCCCGCGTCGCTTGTAGTCGCGTAAACCAGGCCGTGGTGCGCGACCATCTGCACGACGCCGGCTTCGCCCGCGACCGCGACGGTCTCAAAGACGATCCGGCGCTGGTCGACATCAAACAGGATGATCCGCGGGTCGCTCGCCGCCGCGACGGAGGCCGAGCCGCCCCGCCAGGTCGTCCCGAGACAAACGAGACCCAAGTCAGGCAGCGGCGCCGCGGCCACGATGCTCTGCGCCCCGACCGGAGCCGCGATCGTCTGCAGGGTCTCGGTCTGCAGATCGAACAGCGTGAGCGCGCCGCCCGTCACACCATAATCCGGCACGCCGCTGATCAACAGGTGGCGACGGTCCGGGCTCACGCACAGCACCGACGGACGTCCGATCCGATGATCGCCGAGGTAGCGGGGGTTGGCGTCCTCGTGCAGAATCGACCGCCACGGGGCGGCGGAATTCCACACGGTCAGACGGGAATCCCCATACGTCGCCATGTAGAGCCGTCGGTCGATCCACTGCCACCCGTAGACCTGCCCGCGGCGGCCCGAGGGATCGCCGAGGACCCGCGCTTCATCGCTCCGCGGATCGACGGCAAAGAGCGTGATCGGACTCCGCGTCGTACCGTAAATCGTGCCGTCGGGAGCATCTTCGACGGCCCACAGGTCCGTCGCCGTCCCGGTATAGGCAAACGTCACGGCCTCGGTCTTTCCCCCGGGCGGTGTCCGGAAATAACGGCGCTCCGGTCCGGTCAGGTCGTCCACCGTGAAGCGGGTGCCATCGGAGGCTTCGACCACGACCCGGGACGGATATCCCTGCTCATTTTCCGGCAATGCCGCCGGGAGGCGATCGACGGCGACGAGGGTGAGTCCGTCCACCCGAAAAAGGGCCCCGTCGGCCGGAGCCAGGTAAACCCGTCCGTCAGCGCGCCGCTGCGCATTGCCCCACCCCTGCGCGACGCGAAAGCGTTCGGGCAGGATCTGTGTCTTCTCTCCGGTCCGCGTGTCGAACGCCCAGACCGCGGGCTTCGCCGGCCCGGCGTTACCGTAGACATACGGGCCGTGGCTGGCGACCGTGCGGATGTATTTCTGATCGGGCGACAGGCGGCCGTGGTCGGCCAGTTGATGCGTCTTCAGGTCTACGCTGATGAGCCGGGCATTCGGATAAGTGCCGCCATAGAGCCGTCCATTCGCGGCCTCCGCCAGCGTCCAGACGACAATCTCGGACGTGGTTGGCCGTCCGAGATAGCGCAGCGTCTCCGTCGCGGGATCGAAGACGAACAGGTCGTCGGTCCCTCCGCCCCCCGTGCTGACGTAGAGTTTCTGGTCGCTGGCCCACAGCGCGCCCCACGGGTTGCCCTTGTGTCCCGCGGCGATGTATTCGCGCGCCGCGCCGGTCGCGGGGTCGAACGACATCAGAAACCAAGGTTCGCCGCGATAGGCCTGGAAATACCGCTCGTGCCCCCGGGCGTCCCGGCCGAGCAGGTGATTGTAGAGGGCGTTGCGACGCACGGGTTCACCGAGATCGATGAACCCGCGTGGCGACGACGCGGCGACTTGCGCCGGCAATCGTTGCACGCCGGCGGCGAGCATCAGGCCGGCGAGCAACACCGGCCACCGGGCAACCGGACGTCGGTGAGAGGGACGATGCCGGTGCACGCGAACGAATCGAGCGGACGATCCGTCCGCGACAAGAGTGGCGGACAAAAACCCGAACCTGGGTCTCACAATGTCGGGAATTTTTCGAAATTGGAGGCGCGGGTCGGAATTGAACGAACGAAAGAACTTAGGCTCCCCGAAAGTAAGTTCGCCCCCTCGCGGCTCAATCAGAATTTGAACCAACTCCGTCAGAATCTGAGTCAACTTCGCCAGGACTTTTACTGACAGTTTCACTGACAGTGACTCTGGCATTCAAGCCACGGGGCTTCGGGGGAAGTTGTGTGCGACATCGAGAAGTCCGGCGAGTCCCCTCCCCACAGGCGAGTCGCTCGTGGAGAAACAAAAATCCGCTCTCGAACGGAACGGGCTATTTCAAGACTGGCCGCATGGACGGGACTCGAGCCCTTTTCGGTCGGACCCGCAGCAACAACTTATCCCCAAAAATCTACCTTTGGTGGCTCGGAGGCGGCGGCTGAAAAAGCCGCCCGGGGACGAACTTCGAGGGAGCGAAACCCGGCTCCGTTTGGGCGGACAAAATCCACAAGATGGATACGCTTTCACGGACGTCACGACACAGCTCTTGCCCGGTTGTACTGCTACCGCGCGTTGAGGTGATGCCGGGCCAGAACGGCGAAAACCTCTTCCGCGGTCCGGAGCAGATCATCGGGTTGGCTCCTCGGCTCGTCGGCTCCGGCGTGGGTTTGTGCCACGAGAAGCGAGTGCCCCATGGTCAACGCAGCCACGGCCCGCTCTTCTACCGACAAGCTCCTGAAGCAAGCCAGTTCCCGCTCGCGGGAACGCGCCGCGCATGCGCTCCGGCACGATGAGGATGCGTGGCCCAATTCGATGCTATGACCAAAGAACAGGCACCGGCGGCGATCGCGGAGCCGGACGTTA
>JAEUHA010000458.1 GCA_016793535.1 Opitutaceae bacterium
GGGGCACGTGTGGTCGCTCCAGACCGGGGCGGCGGTGTCATGGGACCGGGAGTTTCCCGCCGGCTGGCACCATGTCGCGGCGCAGCGGCAGGGCGCGACGGTACGCGTGTTCGTCGACGGTCGGAAGGTGGCCGAGGCGCAGGCGGCCCGGGCCGGCGCGTTGAACGTGTCGAGTTCGCAGCCGTGGAAGATCGGCGCCGGCAGCGGGGACTTCTTCAACGGCGCGCTCGCCGACGTGCGCGTGTACCGCCGGGCGCTGGCCGCGGACGAGGTGCAGGCGCTGGCGCGGCGACCGTAGGTTGGCCTGGTTTTCGAAACCCGGGGCAGCTGGGCCGCGATTGAGTTGCATGCCGACCGGGTCTGTCGGCAGACTTGAACGCCCTTCTGACCCGGAGGGAGGTCGGAACCCCCTAACCCTCGTGAATGCCCGCACCCGTCTCGTTGTCCTGCGTGCCTTGTCCGTTCCCGTGCTCAACTCGCCCCCGCTCGTCGCGCAGACTGCCGCCCCTGCGGCCGCCCCGGTTGCGGCCGCTCCGGGCGCCACGGTGGTACTCTCGCCCTTCGAGGTGAACGTAGCCGAAGACAAGGGCTACGCGGCCTCGTCCGCACTGTCCGGCACCCGCACCAACGAGAAGCTCGCGAACCTGCCCAACTCGATCTCCGTCTTCACGGCCGATCTGATGAGCGATCTCGCGATCACTGATTTCTTCGGCGCGGTGGACTTCGCCATCGGCGCGGAGAACCAGTACAACGACCAGGGGACGATCGGCGCCCCCGTCGGATCGCGTTCGGGCAACCAGATCAACTTTCGCGGCATTCCCTCCATTCGGCAGTTGCGCGACGGCTATCCATGGTTTCTGCCCGAGGACGTCTATAACACCGAACGCATCGAATTCTCGCGCGGGCCCGGCGGACTGGCGTACGGGGATGTCGATCCCGCCGGCATCATCAATATCACGACGAAGCGCGCCCACTTCCGGCGGCGCGCCAGCGCCACGGTGCGCTATGACAACTTCGGCACGCAGCGCCACTCGGTCGACATCAACGTGCCGCTGCAGCCTCGGCTGGGCGTCCGTTTCAATGCGCTCGATTCCGAGGTGGAGCAGTCCCGCCAGCGGAACAACCGCAACTATCACGGCTACGCCGGCGCGCTGCGCTGGGAGCCGTTTCCGCACGGACGCACCCGCGTCGACGCCGCGGTGGAACTGGGGCGCACGACGTATCAGCTCGGCCACCTGCAGTTGAACGACCATGTCACACCCTACGTCCGCGGCTCAGGCACGAACGCTGCCGACGCGGATCCGGCGCGGGCGGGCGTGCAGGTCAACGGGATCGGCATGCGGCGGATCGCAGCGCCCGGAAACACGCGCGTGTTCCTGGACATGCGCGGGGCGCTCTACGACATGCAGTCGACTGCGACGACGACCTACCGCAACTCAGCCACCGTGACCGCGGTCGGAGTGGATGTTGGCGCGGATCCGCAGAATCCCGGCCTCTACCCGCTGCTGCCGATCTCTTACGGCGTCATTCCGGAGGGACAGGATTGGGGCGGCCCCGACAACCGCGCCGACGCGAAATTCCACGCGTACACGATTGAACTGTCCCATGCGTTCAACGACCGGTTCCGCGTGCTGGTGTCGCACAACCGCCAGGTTGACGACACCTCGCGGCCGCAGACCTATTCGGCCGCGGGAGCGCTGGGGGTGAACGCGCGCGGCGTGTTCATCGATGTCAATCGCGTGCTGCCGCATCCGACCACCCCGGGCGCAACGATTCCGAATCCGCGGTTCGAGGAGCTCTTCGTGGCGCACGGGCCGACGCGCGCCACCGACGGACACGATATTGAGGGCTGGCGCGGATCCGCGGTCTACGACGCGAAGCTGCCGTTCTGGAGTGCGACCGCGCGGCTCATCGCCGGGGCGAGTTACCGGCGCGAGCGGGTCTATCTCAACACCTTCAACTATGCGCTCGCGCGCGAGGAAATCGTGCGGCGCGGCCTGACCGGGGCCGCGGCGACCTGTCCCAACAACCTCGTTTACCCCGTGCACTATCTCGCCGATGGCAACGGCGACCAGACGCTGCGCCTGCATCGCCGGCCGGGAGTAACGGACTGGTATCGGGCCAGCGGGAACAACCTGCGCTTCGATCAGACGCTCGGCTCCGGTTCGCTTACGGCGCTGAATTCGTTTTTCCAAAGCCGCCTGCACACGAGCGTCGGAGTGAGCCGCGATTACTTCCGGCAGAACCGCAATCGCAACACCGTGACGAATGCGGCGACGGGCGAGGTGCAGTTCGTGGATCTGGCCGGCAGCGTCATCGCCGATCCCGGCAAGTACGACATTCCGGTCGAGCCGTTCAACCGGACTTACGCCACGAACCAGACGTACGGTGGCGTGTTGCGCGTCCTGCCGTGGCTGCGGCTCGGCGCGGGCTACTTCGAATCGTCGCTCTTCACCGACAGCGCGAGCGTCGACCTCTACAACCGGCCCCGCCTGCCCCGCAATGGCGAGGGGCAAGAGTACAGTCTGCGGTTCAATTTTCTCGACGAGCGGATCAACGCCACGCTGACGCGGTTCGAGACCGTGGCCGAAAACAACGCCGTGGGTTTGAGTGCGGCCGCGCGGCAGGAGCTCAATCTGGTCCTGCCCTCTGAACTCGATCTGCCGGGTACGGGCGACTACCGGGATCAGACCGCCGAAGGCTACGAATTTGAGCTGCAGACGAACCTGACACCGCAGTGGACCTTGCGGGCGACGTATTCGACCAGCCGCGTGCAGTTCACGCGTTTCTTTCCGCTGACCCGTTCGTTGCTGGACGCCGCGCGGACCGGAGCCCGGAATCTGGGACTGAATCCGGATGAGGCGACCCAGATCACGACGCAGTTCCTGGCGGACCAGGAAGGGGCGGTGAGTGCGGTTCGGCGCGAGACCGCCAATGTCGCCACCCGCTACAACCTCGATCGTGGTCTGCTCAAGGGTCTGGCCGTGGGAATCTCGGCGCGTTACACGCTCGGCAAGCTGCGGGCGAACAATCCGGGCAACACGGTGGGCGGCTACGTGCTGTATCCGGCGGGCAAGACCAACGATCACATCCTCTACAATCCGTTCGTCACTTATCGCCGCAAGGCGTTCGGGCGTGTCTGGATCCTGCAGCTCAACGTCAATAACCTGCTCAACACGCGCTCGAACCAGGGCAATAGCTGGACGTGGCCCCGCCTCACCGAGCCGCGCCAGTACATCTACACTGCGACCATGGAATGGTGACCCCGCGATGTCGTTTCCCCTTATGCCCCTCCACCGCCGCTCTTTTCTCACTTCGTCCCTGGCCGCCGGCGCCGGCCTCGTGCTCGGGACGCGACTCCCGGGGGCCGACGCGATCGCGGCCGCGCCACGGAAGAACCGCGTCCGGCTCGCGATCGCGTCGTACTCCTACTGGCATTTCCGGACCGCGAAGGTGCCGATTGAAACCGTGATGGACCGGGCCGCGGAACTGGGCGTTGCGGGCGTCGACATCCTGCACCGGCAGATGGAGCTCGGCGAGCGGGCGCCGCTCGATGCCGCCGGCCGGGCGTACCTGCGCCGGCTGAAGCGCCACGCGTTCCGCCAGGGCCTCGAGATCTGCTGCGTTTCCACCCACCAGAGTTTCGTGAAGCCGAAGCCGGACGAGCTGACGCTCGAGGTCGAGCACACTAAGAAGTGTATCGAGCTCGCCTACGAACTCGGCTGTCCGAGCATCCGGATCAACACCGGCCGCTGGGGAACGACGCGGAGCTTCGACGCGCTGATGGCGAACCGCGGGATCGAGCCCGTGCTGCCCGGGCACACCGAGGAGGAAGGGTTCAAGTGGTGCATCGACGGCATCACGCGCTGCCTGGCGAAGGCCGAGGAGTGCGGCGTCGTGCTCGCGCTCGAGAATCACTGGGGGCTCGCCCGCACGCCGGCGGGGCTGCTGCGTATTCTGAACAGCATTACGTCGCCCTGGCTGGGCGGGCTCATGGACACCGGCAATTTCCTCGAGGACCCGTATCCGCAGCTCGAGGCGATCGCGCCGAAAACCGTGTACGTGCAGGCGAAAACCTACCACGGCGGCGGGGAGTGGTACACCCTCGACCTCGATTACGGGCGCATCGCGGGGATCCTCGAACGCGCCGGCTACACCGGCTGGGTCGGACTCGAGATGGAGGGCAAGGAGGATCCCGCGTCGGCGGTGCCGAAGAGCATCGCGATGCTGCGGCAGGCGTTTGGGACCGGATGACGGGATCTCCCGGATGCCGGGACGCGCGGGCCTACCAGTTGTCGAACGCGCCGGCGTGCACGATCAGCTTCCAGAGGAAGACCCCGACGATCAGGCCGATCACGCCGTGGCGGAATACTTTCTTCGGGTCGGACCGATCGCGGCATTCCGCGATCGCGATCCCGACGCAGGCGGCGCAGATGCCAAGGAAGATGAGCGTCCTCATGGTCTGACCTGCCGCGGCCCCTCCGCCCTAGGGCTGGAGGATCACCTTCATGTATTTTCCGCCGTCGCGGGCGCTCAGCCGTTCGAACCAGCTGGCGCCGTCGGCGAGGGGAGCGACGGTTTCGATCATTGGCCGCACGTCGATCACGCCGCGCGCGATGAGGTCGAGGCAAAGCGGGTACTCTCCGGCGCTCGCGCAGGAGCCGAGCAGCGTGAGCTCCTTCGTGACCACGGCCTGCAGCGGGAAGTCCTGGGTCTGGGGCGAGAGGTTGCCGACCAGCACGCAGGTGCCGCCGCGTTTGAGGACCGCGAGGGCAAGGTTCACGGTGGGCGTGAAGCCGACGACCTCGAACGCGGTGTCGGCCCCGAGTCCGCCGGTGATCCGGGCCACCTCCGCAGCGACGTCCGCGCGCCCGGAGTTCACGGTGTGCGTGGCGCCGAGCTGGCGGGCGAGTTCGAGCCGGTTGTCGGCGAGATCGACGGCCACGACCTGGGTGGCGCCCGCCCAGCGCAGGGCCTGGATCACGAGGAGCCCGATCATGCCGCTGCCGATGACGACGGCGGTCGAGCCCGGAGCGATCTTCGTGCGCTGCACGGCGTGCACGGCGATGGAAACGGGTTCGACCATCGCGGCCTGCTCGAAGGGCAGGTTGTCGGGCAGGCGGTAGAGGATGCGATCCGGCAGCGCGAGGCGCTCGGCGAACGCGCCGTGCTGCTTGTACTCGGCGGGCGAGACGCCGACGACGCGGCGGTTCTCGCACAAATTGATCTGGCCGGAGGTGCAGAAGCGGCAGGTGCCGCAGGAAATCGTGGAGTCGAATGTGACGCGGTCGCCGGCGCGCCAGGCCTTCACCCGCGGGCCGGTGGCGACGATTTCACCGGATGCTTCGTGGCCCATGATCAGCGGCGTCCGCCGCCGGCCGGTCGAGCCGTCCCAGCCGTGAATGTCGCTACCGCAGATGCCGCACGCGCGAATGCGCACGACCACTTCGTCGGCCGCGGGAGACGGGTCCGGAAAGTCAACCAGTTCGAGCTTGGAGGGCGCGGTGAGGAGGAGGGCCTTCATGGGGGCAACGGAAGCGAATCTCGCCGGGGGAGAGTCGCAAGCCCGCTCTTGGGGTGTGACCTACGTAGGCCGACCCCTCCTAGAGGCGAACACCTGGGAGCGCGGACGCCCTCGTCCGCATTCCGATTCGAACCAATGCGGACAAGGGCGTCCGCGCTCCCAGTTTTCGCGTCCCGGGTGGTCCGCCTACGTAGGTCACACCCCAAGAGCGGGCTTGCGACTCTCCCCCGTCGAGGTTCGCTTCCGTTGCCCCCATGAAGGCCCTCCTCCTCACCGCGCCCT
>JAEUHA010000474.1 GCA_016793535.1 Opitutaceae bacterium
TGCCAAACCTGCGCGGCGGACACCACGGCGACCAGCTCGTCCGCGTCCACGTCGAGGTGCCCACCTCGCTCACCAGCGAACAGCGCAAGATCCTCGAGGAATTCGCCCGCGTCAGCGGCGACGCCAGCGAGCCGACGTCGAAGTCCTTCTTCGAAAAAGCGAAGAAGTTCTTCTGAGGCCGGAAGCAGCCCGTTGAAAGTTGAGAGCTCAAGCCTCGGGGCTCGCGAAGCGGAGTCGCCAGACTGGAATCGCGGCGGACGGCGGGATTGGTCTCTCAACTCTCAACTCTCAACTGCCTTGCTCCGGCTTCCGCGCCTTCACTTCCGCCCGAGCTTCACGTCCATCCACACCGCGAGCGTCAGCACGACGCCGCGGGCGACGAATTTGATCTCCGGCGACACGGCGAGCAGGGTCATGCCGTTGAGCAGCGTGGCCATGATCAGCGCGCCGAAAATCACGCCGGCCACCGAACCGCGGCCGCCGCGCAGCGCGGTGCCGCCGATCACGCACGCCGCGATGGCGTCGAGCTCCATCAGGTCGCCCACCGTGGTGGTCGACGCGCCGGAATAGGCCGTGGTCATGAACCCGGTGAGCGCGACCGTCACGCCCATGAGCACATAGGCGCCCACGAGCACGCGATTCACCGCGATGCCGGAAAGCACGGCCGCTTCCTCGTTGCCGCCGATCGCGTACAGGTACCGGCCGAACGGCGTGTGCTGGGTCAGGAAATACACGCCCGCCGCAGTCGCCGACAGCACGAGCAGCGACAGCGGCACGCCCCGGGACGCGTTGCACACGAGCACGAGTCCGACGATGCCCGCGGTCGTCGCGAGCTGGACGGCAACCTCCCGACCGACTGACCGCACCGGCAGGCCGGCGCCGGCGCGCGCTCCCCGGCTCCGCCACGCGAGCACGACGAGCGCCGCGGCCACGACGCCGGCGAGTCCGAGCCCGACTCCGGCCGGCAGATAGTACGTCGTGAGCAGCGCATAGAGATTCTCCTGGTCGCCCCGCGCCACGGGCACCGTGGAGTTCTGGATGACGAGCCAGAAGAGCCCCTTGAAAATCAGCAGGCCGCCGAGCGTGATGATGAAGGACGGGATCCGCTGGCGCACGATCAGCGTGCCCATCAGCGTCCACAGCACCACGGCGGCGGCCAGCGCCGTGAGCAGCGCGGCCGGCGCGGGCCAGCCGAGATGGAACACGAGCACCGCGGCGAGGCCGCCGATCAGGCCCACGCCGCTGCCGACGGAGAGATCGATCTGCCCCGTGAGCAGGATCATGAACATCCCGAGGGCGAGCGTCCCGGTGATGGAGAACTCCACGATCAACTGCGTGAGGTTCCGCGGGCCGAGAAACGCGCTCTCCTGCAGCGCGAAGAACGCGGCGATGCCGAGCAGGGCGAGCGGCATGGCGAGGTTCTGGAGCGGGACGCGGGGCTTCATCGGAAAGGAAGTGACAGGGGCCAGGTCACAGGTGCCAACAGCCAAGTGACAGGTGAGAAGCATCAAGTATCAGGCGCATGGCGGAGAGACGAGAGAGCACCCGGTTTCTTGTTACTTGATCCTTGCCACTTGTTACTTCTCCAGCGCGGCCCGGCCCATCGCCGCCGCGAGCAGTTTCTCCTGGGTGAACTCTCCGCGCTCGAACTCGCCGCCGATCCGGCCTGCCGCGAGCATGATGATCCGGTCGCTCAGGCCTATCAGCTCCGGCAGTTCGCTCGAGACGAGCAGCACCGCGCAGCCGTCCGCGGTGAGCCGGTTGATGAGCTCATAAACCTCGAGCTTCGCGCCGACGTCGATGCCGCGCGTGGGCTCATCCAGCATCACGACCGCCGGCCCGGTCATGAGCGCCTTGCCGAGCACGACCTTCTGCTGGTTGCCGCCGGAGAGCCCGCCGACGCGAGCCGCCTGCCCCGGGGCCTTGATGCCCAGCGAGGTGAAGAACCTCTGGTTGCACGCGTGCTCCGCCTGCCCGTCGATCCGGCCCGGCGGGCGCGTGAATCGACCCAGGCTCGACAGCGACAGGTTGAAACCCACGGACTGGTCGAGCACGAGGCCGTAGCGACGCCGGTCCTCGCTCGCCAGCACGAGCCCGCGTTCGATCGAGCGCCGCGGCGTCGGGTCCGCATACGGCTCGCCGCGCAACCGCACTTCGCCGCGCGTGCGCACGCCCCAGCCGCCGAACAGGTGCATCAGCAGCTCCGTGCGCCCGGCGCCCATCAAGCCGCCGAAGCCGAGCACCTCGCCTGGTCGGACGGCGAACGAGACGTCCCGCAGGAGTGCCGACTCGCCCCGCGCCCGCGTTACCTCGAGGGCTCGTACCTCGAGCAACGGCTTCGCCTGAGTCGCTCCGGGGTGAAGCGGACGGTCCTCGGGCCGCTGATCAGGGTCCGACGCGGACTCCCGCGCGACCCTGCCCGTGTCCTGCCTCCGCGGATACATGTCGGTTATCTCCCGTCCCACCATGAACCGGATCACGGCGGGAATCGTGGCGGCGGCGCGGTCGAGCGTGACGACGCTGGCGCCGTCGCGCAGCACGGTGATCCGGTCGGCCAGGGCGAACACCTCGTCGAGCTTGTGCGAAATGTAGATGCACGCGGTGCCCTGCGCGCGCAGCCGGCGCAGGTGGTCGAGCAGGATGCCGACTTCGTGTGCCGGCAGCGCGGCCGTCGGCTCGTCGAGCACGAGCACGCGGGAATGCTTGTCGGTGGCGCGCATGATCTCGATCAGCTGCTTCTGGCCGATGCCAAGCGTGTGCACCGGTGCCTCGGGCGCGACGGCGAGGTCGAACTCCGCCAGCAACGCGGCAGCGCGGCGGTGCAGTTCGAGCCAGTCGATCCGGAACCCGCGGCGCGGCGGCCGGCCGAGAAAGAGGTTCTCCGCCACGCTCAGTTCCTCGATCAGCGCGAACTCCTGCGTGATCACGGCGATGCCGGCGGCCTCCGCGTCGCGCACCGAGCCGAACGCGGCCGGCCGCCCGTCGACGAGCAGTTCGCCCTCGTAGCTCCCGTGCGGGTGGATGCCGGCGAGCAGCTTGATCAGCGTCGACTTGCCGGCGCCGTTCTCGCCGCACACGGCATGGATCTCGCCGGGCCGCAGGTCGAACGCGACGTCGCGCAGCGCCGTGACACCGGGAAACCGCTTGGTCAGCCGGCGCGTCTCGAGGAGCGGGGTCATGGCGGCAGCGGTGCGACCGGCGACGGGCCCGGGTCCGGATGTAGGCGGGGTGCCCTCACCCCGCGGGAAATCGCAATCGCGACCCGAAGCCCGCGGGGTGGGGGCACCCCGGCTACATCCGGACTGGGTCGGGCGAAGGGAATCACATCGAACGAGGGAGAAACGGAATTCCGTCTTATTTCAACGCCGCGGCCGGGTGAAAGCCGTCGGCGACGACGGTCGACAGCAGGTTTTCCTTGTCGACGGAAATCACGGTCTCGAAAATCGACGGCACCGCTTTCGCCCCGTTGTCGAGCGTGGCGGTTGTGGCGGGCTGCTTGCCCTGCGCCACCTCGACCGCGACGCGGGCGGCGAGGCTGGCGAGATTCTTGAGCGGCTTGTAGACGGTCATCGCCTGCGTGCCGCGCAGGATGCGCTGGCAGGCGGCGAGGTCGGCGTCCTGGCCGGTGACGAGTACCTTGCCGGCGAGGCCTTCCTCGAGCAGCGCCTGGATCGCGCCGCCGGCCGTGCCGTCGTTCGAGACCACGACGGCGTCGATGTTCCGGCCGGCCTTGGTGATCGCGGCGTTCATGATCTTCTTCGCGTTCTCCGGTTTCCAGTCGAGGGCCCAGTCCTCGTGCACGACCTGGACGCGGCCGGCCTGTATCAGGGGCGCGAGTACGTTGTCCTGGCCCTGTTTGAACAGCTTCGCGTTGTTGTCGGTGGGCGCACCGTAGATCCGCACGATCCGCGCGGTCCGGTCCTTCGGCAGCCGGGCCGCGGCGTAGCCGCCCTGCGCCTCGCCGACCTTCACGTTGTCGAACGTGAGATAGTAGTCGATGTGGGCGTTCAGGATCAGGCGGTCGTAGGCAATGACGGGGATCTTCGCGTCGTTGGCCGATTTCACCGCGCGGGTCATGGCGGCGCCGTTGTGCGGCACGATCACGAGGACATCGACCTTGCGGCTGATCAGGGATTCGACGTCGCGCACCTGGCGGGTGTCGTCGCTGTTCGCCGACTGGACGATCACGGTCGCGCCGAGCTTCTTCGCCTCCGCGATGAAGGTGTCGCGGTCGCGCTGCCAGCGCTCCTCCTTGAGGGTGTCGAGCGACAGCCCGATGACGGGTTTTTCGCGCGACGCGAACGCGGCGGCGGCGAGGGCGACGAAGGCGAGGGCGAGACGGAGTTTCATGGCGCGATGAGGGCAGGGTTTACAACCGCGGGCGGAAGCGTGAGGCTTGCGACCACGTGACCTTGGACAATCCCAAATTGATGGACCTGACGACGGCCGTCGCGTGGCGCGAGGCCCGGCGGCGCGAAGGCCGGCGCGTGGTGCTGACCAATGGCGTCTTCGACCTGCTGCACACGGGGCACCTGTACTACCTGCGGGAGGCGCGCCGGCTGGGCGACGCGCTGATCATTGCGCTCAACGCCGACGCGAGCGTCCGGGTGCTCAAGGGTCCGGCGCGGCCGGTGCAGAGCGAGGAGCAGCGGGCGTATGCGCTCGGCGCGCTCGCGTGCGTCGATGCGGTCGTGATCTTTCGGGCGCCGCGCCTCACCGCGGAGATCCAGGCGCTGCGGCCCGACGTGTACTGCAAGGCCGGCGATTACACCCTGGAGAAACTGAACCCCGAGGAACGCGGCGCGCTCGAGGCGACGGGCGCGCGCATCGAATTCCTGCCCTTCCTGCCGGGCTTCAGCACGACGAATCTGATCGCGCGGATCCGGGCGGCCGGAGAGATCTGAGACCTTCTTTCGCATGCGCATCGTCATCCTCGGTTCCGGACGCGGCTCGAACGCCGACGCCATCCTCCAGGCCCAGCGAGCCGGCCAGCTGGGCCGCGGTCGCGTGGTGCAGATTTACTCGGATCGCCCCGACGCCGGCATTCTCGCCCTGGGCCCGAAGCATGGGGTGCCGGCCGACTTCCTCGATGCCGCACCGTACAAGACGAAGCTCGATGGCGACGCCGAGCAGCACTACATCGCGGCGATCCTAGCGTGCCGGCCCGACCTGGTTGTGCTCGCCGGTTTCATGCGGGTGCTGAAGCCGCCCTTCCTGACCCGCTTCGAGGGACGCATCATCAACCTGCATCCGAGCCTGCTGCCGAGCTTTCCCGGTCTCGACGGCATCGGACAGGCGTTCCGGCGCGGGGTGAAGATCACCGGCTGCACCGTGCACTACGTGACGCTCGAGGTCGACGGCGGGCCGATCATCGACCAGGCGGCGGTGCGCGTGGAGGAGACCGACACGCTTGAAACCCTGAGTGCCCGCGTCCATGCCGCGGAACACGCGCTGCTGCCCGCGGTGATCGCGCGCCTGAGCGAGCGTTTTCCCGGGTAGGGCCGTCATGGAAGGACTGCCCCGCATTCTCATCGTCGAGGACGAGCCCGCGATCGCGGACACGCTGCTGTACGCATTGAAGACGGAGGGTTTCGCGCCGGAGTGGTGCGCGACCGGTCGGGCGGGATTGGCGGCGCTCGCGGCCAAGCCCTTTGCGCTCGTCGTGCTCGACGTCGGCCTGCCCGATGGCAGCGGGTTCGACGTGTGTAAGCAGATCCGCACGCGGCTGGCGGTGCCGGTCCTCTTCCTCACGGCCCGCAACACCGAACTCGACCGTGTGCTCGGGCTGGAACTCGGCGGCGACGATTACCTCGTGAAACCGTTCAGCCCCCGTGAACTCACGGCGCGCGTGAAGGCGATCTTGCGGCGGACCAACGGTGCGGTGACCCCCGCCCCAGGCGCGGTGGGCCACGGCGACATCGTCGTCGACGACGAGCGCTGCGTGGTTCGCTATCGGGGCGTCGCGCTCGATCTGACGCGCTATGAATTCCGCCTGCTGCGTTTCCTGGCTGCCAGCCCCGGCCGGGTGTTTTCGCGGGAGCAGCTGATGCGTGCGGTCTGGGAGGATCCCGCGGCGAGCCTCGACCGCACGGTCGACGCGCACGTGAAGACCCTGCGGTCCAAGTTGCGCGCGGTCGCGCCGGGCGCGGATCCGATCCGTACCCACCGCGGCCTTGGGTATTCGTTTTCCGAGGACGCGGCGCCTGCCGGCGCCTGACGACGGAGCCCGCGCCGAACCTGCCGATGAAGATCCGCACGGTGATTTTCGGCGTCTACGTGGCGGCCTCGGCGCTGGGTCTCGCGGTTCTGATGGGCTTCATCCTGCGGGATGTGCGCCTGCGCTACGTCGAATCGATGCGGCGGACGCTCAGCGACACCGCGGCGCTGCTTGCAACGCTCCTCGAGGCGGAGACGCCGGCCGCCGACGCCGACCTGGGGGCGGCATGGCGGAGAAACCTGCCCGCGCTGGCCCGGGCGGCGGGCACGCTGCGCGTCTACGTGACGGACGCGCGCGGCTTCGTGGTTTTCGACGGCAACGGCGGACGCGACGTCGGGCGCGACTACACGCTGCGACCGGAGATGGTGGGATACTTTGCCCAGGCATACGAGGCGCGCGGCGACGCCGGGGTGGTCGACGGGGAACTGCGGGTCACGGCGCCGGTGCGGCGCGGGGACGTGACGGTGGGTTTCGTCGGCCTCGCCCGCCCGTTCAGCACCATCACTGAAGCAGTCCTGCGGGCCCGGCTGCGGCTGGTGGTCATCGCGCTGGTCATAGCCGGCGTGATGACCGCGGCGGGCTGGTGGATCGCCTCGAAACTCACGCACTCGCTGGAGCGGCTCACGCAGTACG
>JAEUHA010000527.1 GCA_016793535.1 Opitutaceae bacterium
CCCGCGGGCCCCCGCGCCCTCCCTCAGCCGCGTGCCCCGGGGGGGGTGTAGGGGGGGGTGCCGCCCCCCCGGGGCCCGGCGCCCCCCCGCCCCCGCTTCTCCCACCGGGCCGCCCGGGGGCGCCCCCGCTCCCACGGGGAGATCTACCGCACGTAGGTCGCCGCGCTTTCCTTGGGCGCGGGCCCGTACACGCGCTCGGGCGTGCGGGCGGTGGCGACGAAGCCCTTGATCCGGGCGATGACGTCCGGGTGTTTCGCCGCGACGTTGGTGGCCTCCTTGCCGTCGGTCTTCAGGTCGTAGAGCTCGAACTCGCCCGTCGCCCGGCCGCGCACGGCCTTCCAGTGGCCCCAGCGCACCGCCTGCTGGTTGATCGTCTGATTCGCGCTCGCGGCCTCCCAGTAGAGGAACGGATGCGTCTTCTGTCCGGAGCGACCAAGGAGCGTCGGCACGAGCGAAATGCCGTCGGTCGCGGGCACGTGGGCCGACAGGCCGGCCAGCTCGGCGAGCGTGGGCATCACGTCGGGAAAGTAGCCGAGGTGGTCGCTGACGGTGCCCGGCTTGATGCGGCCGGGCCAGCGGACGATCAGCGGCACGCGCATGCCGCCCTCATAGAAGTCGCCCTTGGCCCCGCGCCGGCCTTCGGCACCGTCGAAGAACTCCACGAAGATGTCGCGCCACGCGCCCGGCTGCGGGCCGTTGTCGCTGCTGAAAAACACGATGGTGTTGTCGTCGATGCCGAGCCGCTTGAGCAGTGCCATCACGTCGCCGACCTGCTGGTCCATGCGCGACACCATGCCGGCGAACTCCGCGAGCGCATCCTCGCTGCCGAGGTAGCCCGGCCGTGGATCGGCCCGCGCGATCTTCTTCCATTTGCCTTTGTACTGCTGCCACGACTCCTCCGGCGCAGTGAGTTCCACGTGGGGCAGGATCGTGGGCAGGTAGGCGAAGAAGGGCTTTCCGGCCCGGGCCTGCGTCTCGATGAAGCTCAGCGCCTGTTGATGGATCACATCCTGGGCATAGCGGCCGCGTTTCTTCCCTTCATTCTCAGGGAGCGGGAACCGCTCCAGGTCCTTCATCAGGTAGTAGGGGTAGAAGAAGTGCGCGTGCGTCTGGCTGTACTGCCCAAACCAGGTGTCGAAACCCTGCTTCACCGCCACGCCCGGCGTGTCTTCGCGGCCGAGGCCCCACTTGCCGAAACCGCCGGTGGCGTAGCCGCCGCGCTTCATCACCTCGGCCACCGTCACGTCCTCGTCGTAGAGGTGCCGGTTGAGGCCGTTGTTGCGCACCGGCGTGTGTCCGGTGTGCAGGCCCGTCATCAGCGTGCTGCGGGAGGGAGCGCACACGTTCGCGCCGGCGTAGAACTGCGTGAAGCGCATGCCCTCGGCCGCGAGCCGGTCCACGTGCGGGGTCTTGATCTTGTCCTGGCCGTAGCAGCCGAGGTGGCCGACTCCCAGGTCGTCGGCCAGGATGAAAATGAGGTTCGGCGGGCGGGCGCCGGACGCGGACGCCGCGCGGGCGTGGGTGACAACGAGACCGAGGGCAAGGAGCGGGAGCAGGAGGCGGCGCATGGGAAGGGCGGGGGAAAGCGTAACAGCCGAACGACGGTGGCGAATTGGTCGCCACGCGCCCGTGGCAGTCAACCCGAATGGCCACGGCCAGGCCGGGGTTCCGCTGCAGGCTGACACGATCGGGGTGTCTGATTTCACCGCTCGACAACGCCGCGCACGAAAACTTTGGTGGGTTCCGCAATTCCCCCGGTCCCCCGCCCACGATCCCCGGTGGTCGGCCCGACTTCTGCTCGTCGATCGGCCCGCCTCCTCCACTCCCGTTCCCCATGACCGCTCATCTCCTTACCCGTGTGCTCGGACTTGCTCTCATCCTGGCGCCGCTGACGTCCCTGACGGGTTCAGCCGCGGAGTCCGCGCGCGCCGCGTCGGGATCCGCCAGCCTGTCCGGCCGGGTGCAGCATGCGGCCACCGGGGCGTACCTCGAGGGCGCGGTCGTCTCGGTCGAGCCGGGCGGGCAGAGCACGCTCTCGGGGCGGGACGGCAGTTTCTACTTTCCGGCGCTGCCCGCCGGCGACATCCGGCTCTCGGTGTCGTACACCGGCCTCGACACGCAGAACCTCCCGTTGGCGCTGGCGCCCGGGCAGGCGGTCAGCCGGGAGATCGCGCTGACCGCGCAGATTTACGCGATGGAGAAGTTCACCGTGGCCGGTGAGCGCGAAGGGAACGCCCTCGCGATCACGCAGCAGCGCAATGCGGCCAACGTGAAGAACGTGATCTCGGCCGACGCCTTCGGCAACATCGCCGACCAGAACATCGGCAACCTGCTCATGCGCCTGCCCGGCGTGGCCGAGGAGATCCTCGAGGGCGAAGTCGCGGCCGTTTCGATTCGCGGCATCGGCGCCGACATGAACGCCGTCACCGTCGACGGCACCCGCAGCGCCAGCGGCAACACGGGCGTGCTCGATCGTGGCTTCGCCGTCGATCGCATCCCCGCCGATTTCGTCGAGCGCATCGAGGTGACGAAGGCGCTCACCCCCGACATGGACGGCGACTCCATCGGCGGCGCGGTCAACCTCCGCACCAAGTCCCCGCTGGATCGCAAGGGACGCTTCATTTCCTACATGGGCGGCACCTCCTGGAACCTCGACCGCGACACCTTCCTGCCGATCGGGTCCGTGACCTACTCCGACACGTTTGGCGCGGACCAGAAGGCGGGCGTCCTTTTCACGGCGAGCTACAACAAGACGAACAAACCGCGCGACTCCGTCTACCAGAACTGGCAGGCGACCGCGGTCACCAACGTGCCGGCGTACTTCTGGATGAGCAATCTCGGCGAGGATTTCCTCGAACACGAGCGCATCGGAATCGGCGCCCGCGTCGATTTCAAACTGAGCCAGACGCACCGGGTGTTCCTCAACACGATGTATTCAGATTACAATGACCGGCTGGACCGCCGGCACATCACGATGACGCCGACGGCCGCGCAGATCCGGCCGGGCTGGACGGACACCGTCACGGAGACGGTCAACTCGACCGTCAGCCTCGCCCAGAATCACCGCACCCGGGCGACCGAGACGCTGAACTTCGTCTTCGGCGGCGAGAAGCGGTTTGCGCGGGGCTTCCTCGATTACGGCGCGAATGTTTCCCACTCCTCCGGCACCGAGAACCGCGTGATTCCGACCGTCCAGGTGCTGGGTGTCGGCTACCGCTTCGAGCGCATCGATCCGCTGAATCCCAAGATGACGCAGATCAGCGGGCCGACGCTCACCGACCGGACGGACCACCGGCTCACGACGCTCAATTTCCAGGCCTTCGAGGACGAGGACGCCATCAACGGGGCGCACGTGAACTACAAGCACACGCTGCCGACGACCTTGACCGCGAACCTCAAGACCGGACTCCGCTGGCGCGGCCAGGAACGCCAGCGCAAGCAGGTCCGCCCGGCCTACTCCTACGTGGGGGCGGACGGCGTCGTCGGCCGCAATCCCGCGACCGGCATTAATGACGACAACGTCGGCCAGTTTGCCGACGCCAGCTACCGTTACGGTGCCTCCCGCGGGCGCTACGAGCCGGTGCCGGCCCTCGATCCGGACGCGCTCGTACGGTACTGGCGGGCGAACCCGGCGCAGTTCCCGGAGAACATCGTCGCGACCGCGCGCGATGCCCTGCAGTTCAACGGCAAGGTCACCGAGGATGTGTACGCGGCCTACCTGATGGGCGACATTCGCCTGGGACGGCTGGATATCACGGGTGGGGTCCGGATCGAGGAAACCGAACTCACCGGCCGGGGCGTCCGGCAGGAAATCACGCCCGAGGAGCGGGCCCGCCGGGCCGCCTGGGTGGGCGTGGTGACCAACGACGAACTGCGGCGGCGGACGATTGCCGAGTGGAGCAATATCCGGGAGGACGACGGCGGCTACCGCAACGTACTCCCCAGCCTGCACCTGAAGTACAACCTGTCGGCGAACCTGCTCGCCCGCGCGAGCTACTCGACCGGACTCGGCCGGCCGAATTTCTCGAACCTCCTGCGCACGACGACGGTGAACAACGAGGCCATGCGGGTCGTCGCCGCCAATCCCGACCTGAAGCCGCAGACGACGGAGAACTACGATTTCTCGCTGGAGTATTACTTCGAGCCCGCCGGGTACATGTCTGTCGGGCTGTTCCAAAAGGACATCAAGGATTTCATCTACGGCGACTCCGGCGGCGTGGTCGGCGCCGGCCCGAACAACGGCTTCGAAGGCCTGTATGAAGGCTACGAGATCTCCCAGAACCGCAACGGCGGCTTCGGCCGGGTCCGCGGCTTCGAGCTCTCGTACAACCAGCGGCTGACCCGCCTCCCCGGAGCCTGGCGCGGGCTCGGGCTGATGGCCAACTACACGAGGCTGGAGAGCAAGGGCAACTACACTTCGACGAGTGGCACGCAGTCCGGCGCGGAGATCGCCGGCTTCATGCCCGAGACCTTCAACGCCGGCATCACCTACGCCTACCGGGCGTGGGAGGCGGGCGTGAAGTACACGTACCGCGCGCAGAACCTGCGTGACTACAACGCCAACCCGCTGCTGCGCGTCTACTATTACTCGAAGAAGAACGTGGACCTGAACCTGAAGTACAAGTGGCACCCGCGGCTCACGTTGTTCGTCGATGTGATCAACATCTTCGACGACCCGATCGCGAACGCGTTCATCAACATCCCGCAGCGGACCCGCTACAACCAGGTCTTCACGCCGGCGATCAAGGCGGGCGTGTCGGGACGCTGGTGAGGATTCGGCGGTGGCCCTTGGAACACCCGGAGCACACGGAAAAGATGACAGCAGTTTTCCGTGTCTTCCGTGTGTTCCGTGGGCAAACCAGGGTCTGACCTCACTACCCCATGCACCGCCTCGCCCTCCTCCCCGCCGTCTTTCTTTTGTCCGCGCTCCCCGCCTGGTCCGGCGAAAGCTGGCCGCAGTTCCGCGGTCCCACCGGACAGGGCGTGTCGGACGCCACGGGGCTGCCGCTGACCTGGAGTGAAACGGAGGGCGTCCGGTGGAAAACCGCGATCCGGGGCAAGGCCTGGTCCTCGCCGGTCGTGCACGGCAACCAGGTCTGGCTCACCACGGCGGACGAGGAAGGGCACGAGCGCGCCGCGATCGCGGTGGACCGCACGTCGGGCCGGATCGTGCACGACGTGAAGGTGTTTCACGTGGAGAAGCCGCAGTACGCGGACAAGTTCAACAGCCACGGCTCGCCGACGCCGGTGATCGAGGACGGCCGCGTCTACGTTTCGTTCGGCTCGGCGGGTACCGCCTGCCTGGATACAGCGTCGGGCCGCGTCCTCTGGGAGCGGCGCGACCTCGAGTGCAACCACTGGCGCGGTGCCGGCTCGTCCCCGACCCTCTGGGGCGACCTGCTGATCCTGCATTTCGACGGTTCGGATCAGCAGTACGTCGTCGCGCTCGACAAGCGGACGGGCCGGACGGTGTGGAAGACGAACCGTTCGGTGGACTTCAAGGACCTGACGCCGGAGGGGAAACCGATTCGCGACGGCGATTTTCGGAAGGCGTTCGCCACGCCGCTGGTGATCGTGCACGAGGGACGGCCGGTGCTCCTGAGCGCCGCGTCGAAGGCGACCTACGCGTACGATCCCGCCACGGGCCGCGAGCTCTGGCGGATCGAGGACCTGAAGTTTCACTCCGGCAGCGTGACCCCCGTGGTCGGACACGGGATGGTTTACACGGCGACGGGACTCGCCCGCGGCGAGCTGTGGGCGATCCGGCTCGGCGGTGAAGGGGTGGTGACCGACACGCACGTGGCGTGGAAAGAAAAGAGCCACGTGCCCAACCGGCCCTCGCCGGTGCTGGCGGGCGACCTGTTGGTCATGGTGCACCAGGATACCGGCATGGCCACCTGCCTCGACGCGAAGACCGGCGCCCTGGTCTGGCGCGAACGGCTGCCGGGCGTGGGCAACCACTCCGCTTCGCCGCTGTACGCGGAAGGCCGGATCTACTTCTTCAACGAGAACGGTCACTGTCCCGTGCTCGAGGCCGGGCGCACGTTCAAGGTGCTGGCCGAAAACAAACTCGAGGCCGGCGTGATGGCCTCGGCCGCGGTCGCCGGGAAGGCGCTCTTCGTCCGCACCAAGACGCATCTCTACCGCCTCGAGAAGTGAGACCGGGGGCCGATTGGTCCGGGCGGTTCGAGTGATACCAACGTTTCGATCGAATCAGACGCTCGACTTCTGTCATTCGGAGCGAAGCGGAGCATCCAGCTTGATCCCCGCATGCGGTTGCGCAGTTGGGTTCTTCGCTGCGCTCAGAATGACAGCAACGAAGGACTAAGCCGGAGGCATGCAGTTGAAAGTTGAGGGTTGAACGTTGAAAGAGCCAAACTCGACGGGACGAACAACCGTTTGGCAGACGGAAGGCGAAGGCACCTTTCGGTGCGGGCTGCCGGCAGACCGCGATTTCA
>JAEUHA010000531.1 GCA_016793535.1 Opitutaceae bacterium
ATTCTCGCGAGCTCGAAAATTTCGCCGGACGCCGCGCCGACGATGGCCGGCTGGACGATGGCGTTCCTGGTGGCGGCGGCGATTTATGTCGTGGGCGCGATCGCCTGGCTGTTCATCGATCCGGTGACGCCGCTCGAGGAACGCGGCGCCGTCGCGAGCCCTTAGCCGATTTGGGAGCGCGGCCGTCTCCGGCCGCGGATCGAGAACGAGGCGGCCGGGCACGGCCGCGCTCCCGGGGAAAACGCTATCCCCGCACAAATGGCTTGCGCGCGTCTGGCCGCGCTGGCGCGGTGGAGGGCGCATGGTTGCGCTACCCCTCGCGATGGTCCTCGGTCCGTTGACCGTCCTTTTCCTCAGTGTCGTCTTCATCATCGCGGCGATCGCCTGGCTGCGACTGCACGCGTTCTTCGCGCTGATCTTCGCCGCGATGTTGGTGGGACTGCTCACCGTGGCCGGGCAGACCGGCGACGGCCGCTTCATCAAGACGATCGAGTCGGTGATGGTGGAGTTCGGGAAATCCGCGGGCACGATCGGATTCACCATCGCGATCGCGTCGGTGATCGGCGTGGCGCTGATGGAGAGTGGCGCGGCCGACAAGATCATCCGCCGGTTCATTGCGGTGCTCGGTGAAAAGCGCGCGGCGCTGGCGCTCCTGGCCTGCGGGTTCGTCCTGGCGATTCCGGTGTTCTTCGACACGGTGTTTTTCCTGCTCGTGCCGCTGGCGCGCGCGCTGAGCCTGCGCACGGGCAAGAACTACATGCTGTATGTGCTCGCGATTTGCGCGGGCGGGGTGATCACCCATAGCACGGTGCCGCCGACGCCGGGTCCGCTGGTGGTGGCGGAGACGCTCAAGCTCGACCTGGGCCTGACGATTGTCGGCGGGATCATCTTTGGCCTGATCCCCGCGCTCGTCGGCCTGTGGTTCGCGCGCTGGATCAACGCCCGCCTCCCCGTCCCGGTGCGGGAGACCTCGGGTTCGACGCTCGCGTCGCTCCAGGAAGTGTCGTCCCGGCGCGAAGAGGATCTGCCGGGCTTCTGGGTTTCGATCGCGCCGGTGCTCCTTCCGGTGGTGCTCATTTCCGTGGCGTCGACGATGGGGACGATGCGATCGGCGATTGCTCCGGGCGTCGCGCAGACCATCGACTTTTTTGGCAACAAGAACATCGCGCTCCTGATCGGGGCGGTCATCGCGCTCGCCGTGTACGCCCGGCAGAAGAAGATTGGCATTCGGCAGCTCGGGGACGGACTCGGGCCGCCGCTGGAAGTCGCGGGCGTGATCATCCTGATCACGGCGGCCGGCGGCGCGTACGGCGCCATGATCCGCAACGCCGGGGTCGGCGACTCCGTGCGGGCCCTCGCGGGCGACAACGCGGTCAACTACGTCCTGCTCGCGTGGGTCCTGGCGGCGGTGATCCGGGTGGCGCAGGGCTCCGCGACGGTGGCGATGATCACGTCGGCCTCGATCATGCTCTCCATCGCGGGACCGGCGGGCTTCGGCGTCCACCCGATCTATGTCTTCTTCGCGATCGGCTATGGCGCCACCGTGCTGTCCTGGATGAACGACAGTGGCTTCTGGGTGATTAGCCGGCTGGGCGGACTCACCGAGGGCGAGACCCTGCGCAGCTGGACCGTCCTGCTCACGGTCATCTCGATCGTCGGCCTGATCCAGGCGCTGATCTTCGCGGCGCTCTGGCCGAATTTGTGGTTCTGACGCCGTCCGAACCTAGGGCTGCAATCCAATCGATGGGCCCACGGAACACACGGAGTACACGGAAAGCTGCCGGTCTTGTTCCGTGTGATCCGTGTGTTCCGTGGGCAACGGGCTTGGTTCAATACGTCGCGCGGCCGCCGGAGATGTCGAACACGGCGCCCGTGCTGAAGGAACAGTCGTCGGAGCAAAGCCAGGCCACGAGCGCCGCGACTTCGTCGACGCTGCCGGCCCGGCCGAGCGGAATTTTCGAGAGCATGTAGGCAACGTGCTCCGGCGAGCACTGCTTCAGGATGTCGGTCTCGATGACCGCGGGCGTGATGCAGTTCACGCGGATGCCGGTGGTCGCGAGTTCCTTCCCGAGCGACTTGGTCAGGCCGATCACGCCCGCCTTCGCCGCGCTGTAGTGGGAGGCGTTGGGGTTGCCCTCCTTGCCGGCGATGGAGGCGATGTTGACGATCCGGCCGGCGTTCCGCACCAGCATGACCGGTACGATCGCGCGGCAGCACAGGAACACGGCGAAGAGGTCGAGCTCCATCACCGCGCGCCATTCGGCGGTGGTGCACTCCCAGAGCTTCTTCGAGACGCCCGCGATGCCGGCGTTGTTCACGAGCAGGTCGATCGTGCCAAAACGTGCGCGCGTCGCCTCTGTGGCGGCGGCGACCTGGGCCTCGTTCGTGACGTCGACCGTGCAGGTGTGCACGCGCGCCGGATCGTTCAACGCGCGGGCGGCGCTTTCGAGCGCGCCGGCATCGGCGTCCCACAGGCTGCAGCGTCCGCCGGAGAGCAGGACGCGTCTGGCGATCGCGAAGCCGATGCCGCGGGCTCCGCCGGTGATGACCGCGGCTTTCCCGTCGAGGTCGATGCGGTTCACTTGATCTCGCGAATCTTGATGTTCCGGTACCAGCAGTCGTCCTGGTGGTAGGTGAGCATGATGTGGCCGACGATCTTGTCGCCGAAGCCGGGCTCGTTCTTGAATTTGCTGTCGACGATGCCGGCCTTCACGGCGTCGCTGCCCATTTCAAAGCTGAGGACGTTCCGGCCGTTGAGCCAGTGTTCGACCTTCTTGCCGCGCACGACGATCTTCGACTCGTTCCACTCGCCCGGCTTGCGCAGCGGCTTGTCGGCGGCCGGCGCGAGCACTTCGTAGAACGCGGCGGTCTGGCGATCAGGTCCGAGTTTGCCGTCCGGGTGGCCGGCGTCGTCGATCATCTGATACTCGGGCCCGGGCGACTTCGGCCGCGCCTCGGTGACGAAATACTTCACCCCGTTGTTGCCCTTCGGCAGGAGCTTCCACTCCCACGCCAGCTCGAAGTCGTTGAATTGTTTTTCCGTGATGATGTTGTCGCCCTTGACCTTCGACTGGCAGTGCAGCGTGCCGTCGACGACGGTCCAGCCGTTGATGGCGGCGCCCTTCTTGTTGTAGACGCGCCAGCCGTTCGTGGTCTTGCCATCGAAGAGGAGCGTCCAGCCGGCCGACTTTTCGGCGGCGGTGAGCTGGTTGTGCGCCGCGGAGGCGGCGGGCGCCAGGGCGGCGCCGGCGACGAGAGCGACACAAGCGAGGAAGGGGCGGGGATTCATGGGAAATCGTTCATGAAGGATACGGCGGCGTTTGGAAAGCCCGGACGCGCACCCGGCGTAGGTGCAGGTCGAACGAACCACACGAAACGGCTTGTTCCGCTTGCCTCGCCGACCTATCCAGCCTGCTTCTCTTCCCGATGCCCGCCCACGTCGTCGTTCGCGATCTGCGCAAGTCCTACGCCGGGGTGGAGGCTGTCCGCGGCGTCAGCTTCAGCATCGAGGCGGGCGAGATTTTCGGCCTGCTCGGCCCCAACGGCGCCGGCAAGACGACGACGGTGGAATGCCTGATCGGGCTGCGCGAACCGGATGCGGGCGACCTCGAGGTCTGCGGCTTCGACGCGCGCCGCCAGCCGCACGAGGTGAAGGAGCGGATCGGCGTCGCCCTCCAGAGCACGTCGCTGCAGGACAAGATCACCCCGCGCGAGGCGCTGCGGCTGTTCGGGGCCTTCTATCGCGAGCGCGTGCCCCCCGGCGAACTGCTCGAGCGCTTCGCCCTCACGGAAAAGGCGGACGCCCGGTTCGAGACGCTGTCCGGCGGCCAGCGGCAGCGGCTGGCGATCGCCCTCGCGTTTGTGAACCGGCCGAAGCTCGTGCTGCTCGACGAGCCGACCACCGGCCTCGACCCGCAGTCCCGGCGCGAACTGCACGCGGCCATCGCGCGGATGAAGCACGACGGCTACACGGTGCTGTTCACCACTCACTACCTCGACGAGGCGGAGCACCTGTGCGACCGGGTGGCGATCATCGATCGCGGCCGGATCGTGGGACAG
This sequence comes from Opitutaceae bacterium, assembly GCA_016793535.1. Lineage (GTDB taxonomy): Bacteria > Verrucomicrobiota > Verrucomicrobiia > Opitutales > Opitutaceae > ER46. The sequence goes on from JAEUHA010000531.1 coordinate 4,060, forward strand.
GGCGCGCCGCGGGAGCTCATCGCGCAATCCAAGGGCCGGCAGTCCGTGACGCTCGTGACGTCGCGTCCGGTGGAGCTCGCTGCGCTTGCCGCGCTGCCAGGCGCCGTGGAGGTAAGTGCGACCGATGCGACGGGCACCGCGTTTCAGTTTCAAACCGGCGATGCCAACGTCACCGTGGCAGCCCTGATGCGGCTGCTGAATGACGCGCGCGTGCCGTTGGTCGATCTGCAGGTGCGGCAGGCCTCGCTCGAGGACGTTTTCCTGCGCCTGACCAGCCGGCCCGGGGAGGTGGCCGCATGAGCGCCCTCACCGAACACCTGCAGCTGTCGCTCCGGCTGCACTTTCGCAACAAGATGGCCCTGCTTTACGGCTATCTGTTTCCGCTGATCTTCCTCGTGGCCTTCTGGGTGCTCTACCGGCACGAGAAGGTGCCGCTGCTCCGCCACATGGGCGAACTGCTCACCGTGGCTGTGCTCGGCGGCGCGTGTTTCGGCCTGCCGACCACCTTGGTGAGCGAACGCGAGCGCGGCGTGTGGCGGCGGTACCGGCTCACGCCGGTGCCGACGTGGGTGATCGTGACGAGCACGGTGCTGGCCCGCTATGTCATCGTGCTGACGGCGGGGCTGCTGCAACTCGGCCTGGCGCTGGCGATCGGCATGACGATGCCCGCGCATCCGTTCGACCTGTGGGTCGCGTTTACCTTCGTGTCCTTTGCCTTCATCGGGCTGGGACTCGTGATTGCGACGCTCGCGGACAATGTCCCCGCCGTGCAGGCACTCGGGCAGTGCATCTTCCTCCCGATGCTGATCATCGGCGGCGTCGCCGTGCAGCTTGCCAGCCTCCCGCTCTGGGCGCAGCACGTTTCCGCGTATTTTCCCGGCCGCTACGCGGTCGAAGCGCTGCAGGCGTGCGTGACAGGCCGCGGCCTTCCCGGGGCGCGCTTCAGTCTGCTCGCGCTGGGGCTCGTCGGGTTTGCCGGCTGCCTGGCCGGGGCGAAGATGTTCCGGTGGGATGCGCAGCAGAAGTTTGCCACCCGGACCGGCAAACTCTGGCTCGTGCCTGCGCTCGCCGCCTGGGTCGCGGTGGGGCTGCTCGCGGAATGGCGCGGGCGGATCGCGGTGCCGGTGGACAAGGAACTGCCCGCGGC
>JAEUHA010000565.1 GCA_016793535.1 Opitutaceae bacterium
CGGCGGGTGGGCTTGTCGGAGTTCTTGCTCACGAAGTCACCGTGGGTGGGTTCGCCGCGGTTTCAAGTGGGTTTTCGATGCCCGGCGCGTCGACGACCGGAGGCGCCGCCACCGGAACGTCCACGACCGCCTCGGCGACGATGTCGGCAAACGCCTCGTCCTGCCGGAGCCGGAGTTTCTTCAGGCGCGTGAGCTCGAGCATGGCGAGAAACGTCGCGACGAGCCGGCGCAGCGTGACGCCCTCGGGAAATAGCTGCGAGAAGACGAAGCTGCGCTCGGTCCGCGTCCGCTCGAGGATCCATTCCATCTGGTCCGCGACCGTCACGACCTCGTCGTGGATCTCGCCGACCACGAGCTTTTCGGCGAGTCGGCGGAGCACGATGTTGAAGACGTTCCACAGTTCGATGCGATCGACATTCTTCAGCGGGCGGTCGGTGAGCTCGGACGCCAGGGTGGAAACATGGCGCGCCATCAGGTTCTGCCGCGTCTCGACCAGACCGGCCAGCGTCGCGGCCGCCTCCTTGAATTTCTTGTACTGCAGGAGCTGGTGCACGAGTTCCCAGCGCGGGTCCACTTCCTCATCCTCGGCGTTGGGATCGACCGCGTGCTGGCCCTTCGGCAACAGCAGCCGGCTCTTGATCTCCATCAGCGTCGCCGCCATCACGAAAAACTCTCCCGCCACGTCGAGGTCGAGCTGCTGCATCGTCTTCAGCGCGTCGATGTACTGCCGCGTGACCGACTCGATCGGGATGTCGTAGATGTCGAGTTCGTTCTTCCGGATGAGGAACAGCAGGAGGTCCAGCGGTCCTTCAAAGACCTGGAGCTTGATGCGATAATCGGCGTCGGGAACCACGGTCGGGCGATGGTTGGGTGCGCGGGGGACGCGGCAAGGAATTTATCGCCGGCGCAGGGAGGCCACGAAGAAGCCGTCCGTGTCGTACCGGGAGGGCAGCAACAGCCGTCCCGCTCCGCGCGGCAACGCCTCACCAACCCGGGGGCACGGAGCAGCCTCGAACTCCCCGTGCGCCGCGAGGAAATCTGCCACGACGGCCTCGTTCTCGCGGGAACTGAGCGAACAGGTGGCATAAACGAGCCGGCCACCGGGGCGCACCCGTCGGCTGAAGTCGGCGAGCAACGTGCGCTGGAGCGCGGCGGCCCGGTCGATGTCGCCCTCGGTCGTGACCCATTTCAGGTGCGGCGACCGCCGCCAGGTGCCCGAACCGCTGCAGGGCGCGTCGACCAGCACCCCGTCGTAGTTGCCGTCCGCGGACGCTTCCGGCGCGGCGGGCAGGACCCGGATCGCGCCGAGGCCCCGTTCCGCCGTGGGATGACCAAGGCCCCGGGCGACGCGCGCGGCGCGGAGGCGGAGTTCGTCGAG
>JAEUHA010000633.1 GCA_016793535.1 Opitutaceae bacterium
GCTGATGCCGGCCGTGACGGTGACGAAGTTGATGATCACGTCCTGGACGCGATTGGGGAAGCCCGCGTAGAGGCGCTGCGGCTCGTTGAAGAGGTTGGCGACGTCGAGGGTCAGCGTGAGCGACGGCCGCAGCTGGTAGGCCATGCCCCAGTTCACCGTGTTGCGGTCGAAGCGCCACAGGTTCAGCGCCGGGCTCGTCGCCGAATAGGTGGTGATGTGTTCGCCGGTGAAGTTGTAGAGCACCCGCGTGCTGAAGCCGCGGTAGCGCCAGCTCAGGCTGGCGTTGCCGGCCTTGGGAATGAAGCCGGCGACTTCGTTGGTGCCGCGATTCACGGTGCCGCCAAAGTTGCCGTTCGTCTTGATGACCGTGTAATTCGCGGACCCCGAGAGCCCCTTCAACAGCCCGGGCAGGAAGGTGAACTGCTGCTGGTAGCTGAACTCCCAGCCCGTGACCTCGGCCGTGCCGGCGTTCGCGGTCGTGAGCCGGTTGAAGCCCTCGTACTCGCCGTTGTAGCCGTTGTCCGCGCCGCCGCCGACGACGCCGGCATCCACGCCGCTGACGATGAAGTCCTTGATCGTCTTCTTGAACCAGCCGACGGAGAAGTTGCCGACCGGGTCGAAGTAGTAGTCGAGGGTGAAGTCCCAATTCTTCGCCGTCTGCGGCAGCAGCGACGGGTTGTTGATCGTGACGGTCTGGTTCGCCTCGCTCACGGACTCATTGGGCAGGAGGTTGGAGATCGCCGGCCGGCCGAAGCTCGTGGACCAGCTCGCCCGCGTCTTGAGGTTGGGCGTGAGGTCGTGGGTCAGGTGGATGCTCGGGAAGGATTTGGTGTAGCTGCCCGTGGTCTCGCGCCGGGTATTGGCGTAGTCGCGCTGGGCCGAGCCGACGGGATCGGCGAGTTGCTGGGCGGCCGTGCTGCCGAACCGGGCGCGGACCCAGCCCCAGCCTTCTGTATCGGTCTTTTCCATTCGCACCCCGGTGAGGTAACCCGTGCGCCCCCAGAATCCGTCGCGGCCAAACCGGCCCTGGGCCATCAGGTAGCCCGCGGTGACCTCCTCGCTCGCCCCGCGGGTGCCGGTGAACTTGTTCTGCTCATAGAAATAAACGTCTTCGCGCCAGAGCGTCGGATCGATGGGTGCGTTGCCCTTGATGAAGTCGGAAACCTGCCAGCGCGGCATGTTCAGGCCGGTCTTGAGGTTGGCGAACGGCTGCGCGGAAGGATCGACGGGCAGCGCGCTGGTGCCGAGGTAGCTCCAGCGGCGGGAGAAATTGCGCAGCTTGACCGACTGTTCGCGCCAGTGGACGCCGGTCTTGAGCGCATGCCGGACGGTCGTGGGCAGGTTGTAGCGCAGGTTGAACCGGGCCTGGGGCACCTCCTGCGGCTGGTCGGAATTGGTCTTGTTGAGGGAGTTGGCGGTCGGCCGGTAGTTGGCGGGATTGGACCAATCGGGACCGGCGGTCTGGATGAGGCGCGGATACGTGTCGGAGTACGTGCGGTCGAGAATCCAGCCGACGTTGGTGATGCGGTTCGTGAGCGACTGCTGGCCGCCGCGCGGATGCAGGCCCGACTGCTGGTGGTTGCGGCTGAACCCGGCATTGTAGTCGAGCTGGAACGCACCCCACTCGTGCTCGCCGCCGAAATCGATCATGTACGTCTCGACGACGTAGCTGTTCGGGCCGTTGGTGAGGATGTCGACCATCGAGGCCGCGACCGGGCGCACCTCGGTGATCTTGTCGGTGAAGCCGGGAATCACCCCGGACGTCGTGGCGTTCGGCACGGTTGTGGCGCTGCCGGTGTAGGCGCGGGTGTTGAAGGAGCGGCGGAAGCGTTCGACGTTGTCGTTGACGGTGAGGTTCAGGCTGAACTTGGAGTTGAACGAATACCGGTAGTCGGTCTTCACGTTTATGCTGCGCTGCTTCCGGTTGTTGAAATTCTCGCGCGTCTGGTAGCCCCACACGTAAGCCGGACCCGCCGGGGCATTCTGGAAATCATACGTCGTGCGATAACCGCCGACGGCGTTTTCGCTGTAGAAGAGGTTAACGGCGACGCCGAGGTTGCGCTCGCCCCCGAGGATGCTGAACACCTCCTGGTATCCGAGCGTGATGAGCGGGTGGGCCCGGTGCTGCTCCCGGAGCGGGATCTGCTCGGTAAACGACGGGGCGATGCGGACGGTCGCGCTGTAATTGATACGGCGCTTTTCCTTCATATTGAGGGGCGACCGGGTCTTCATGTTGATCGTGCCGCCAAGGGAGTCGGCGCCCTTGTCGGGGGTGTGCCCCTTGATCAGCTCGAGCTGCTCGAACATCGTGCCCGTGATGCTCTGGAGTTCGAACGCCCGGTTCGTGCCGATGCTGGCCATGAGGCCGCCGTCGACGGTCACCGTGTTCAGGCCGGGAGCCATGCCGCGAACGTTGAACGCGTAAGCCAGGCCTTCCTCGGTCGGGCTGCCGGCGATGCCCGGCAGGCGGCCGATCACCTCGCCCGCGCTCATGTTCGGCAGATTGCCGAACGAGTCCATGGCCACGATGTTCTTCACGTTGTCGGCGTTCTTCTGGGCCGTCAGCGCGAGCGCATCGCCCTCGCGTTCACCCGTCACCTTGAACGCATCCAAAGTATAGATACCGGTCGTGAGGTCGAAATCGCGCGACACCCGCTGGCCGGCGGTCACCGCGACCTGCGCGCGGGCCGGATCGAGGCCAATGTACGTCACCACGATCTCGTGGGTGCCGGCGGGCACGCCGGAAATGACATAGCGGCCGGTGTTGTCGGTCAGCGCGCTCAGCCCGAGCTGCGGCAATTCCACGCGAGCGCCCTCGAGCAGGTTGCGGGTCGCGATGTTGCTGACGTTACCGGTGATGGCGGCGGTGCCGGCACTGTCGGCGCCCGACACCGCGGCCGCGAAGGCGCAGAGCAGCGCGATCAGGCCAAAACAACGAACGGAGGATATCCCAGGTTTCATGGTGAGGTAGATTGCAGTCTGCCGTCCCAGCGGAACGGCCCGCGCCCAAACGCCAGCGCCCCGGAGGCAGAGTCCATTTCCGGGGGGACGACGGTTTGTCGGGGAACACCTTTCACTTCACCCGGCTCACCCCGGGTGTCGAGCCACATTCCGCAACGAAATCGTTTTGTCCGCCAACAACTAGTCAGAAGTTCCCCGCGCCGCGAACGGTCCGTGCACCGAGAGGACCCGGCCCGCCGCGACGCGGTCGTCGAGCACGATGATCCGGTAGCGGGCGCCACCCGGTTCAACGCGCACGATCACGTGGCCCTGGCGGGCGGCAACCTGCGCGATCCTTTCCTGCAACCAAACCGTCTCCGGCTCGCCGAACAGCTTCACCATGTGTTCCCGCCGGCCGGGCCAGTCGCTGTTCGTCATGAAGATGTCGCGCGGTCCGGGATAAATCCGCTCGGACAGCATGCGGCGCATGACATCGGGCGAAGGCTGGCTCGAGGCGTAGGTCGAGAGGATGTGCACGCGCGGGCGCAGCACACTCAGGAAAAAGGCGTTCACGGCGTCCTGCGTGCCGTGGTGGTTGAGGGCGTGCACGTCAACCGGGCCGGTCACCCAGGCGACCGCGGATTCCATCTCCGTCCAGGCCGGGGCCGTGGCACTGATGAAGCCGGCCATGTCGCCGCCGTTGAAGTAGGTGAACGCGCCATAGGTCAGCCGGAACGCCAGGCTGCAGTTGTTTTCCACGGGCAGGATGCCGGGTGGGAACCGGTTTCGCGTGGCGGTGCCGCCGCCGGTCCAGACGTGGCCGTTCGCGGCGATGTTGCGCACTTCGAAGCCGGGGAAATCCCGCGGCGCCCGTCGCAGCACGATCTGGTCGGCGCGCCCGGGTTCAAACCGCTCCACCTTCAGGCCCCGGTGCTCCGCCTGCCATTTCAGGAAGGCGCGGTAGTTGGCCATCATCGCGCCGCCCGAGGGCGCGGGAAAGGCGTAGTCGGGCCAGCCCCGGTCGAGCAGCGTCGCGATTCGCACCGCGTCGCCGACGTCGGTGATGCCAGTCAACCGATAGGCGCCGGCCGCCGCCACCGACGGAGGCGAGTCCGGCATGAGGGTGCCCATATGGTCGCCGTGGAAATGAGTCAGCGCCGCGTAATCGAGCCGCCCGCGTTCACCCTCGGGGTGATGGGTGCGAACATAGTGGGCGATCCACTCCCCCGGTCGCCGGCTGGCATCGGGCCGCGGCGGCGCGTCGTAGCGGGGCGCGCGCTCGGCGGTTCGATTCACCGCGCCCGCATCGAGCAGGAAGGTCGTGCCGTCGGGCAGGATGAAGAGCGCCGCATCGCCGGTGCCCGTGTTGATCTGGTGGATGTCGAGCTCGCCGCGCTGCCAGGCGGGGAGCGGCTGGCCGACGACGGGGTCCGCCGCGTTCGCGCCGACGCAGAGTCCAAGAAACAGGCCCCACCGGACCAGGCCCGGGAGACCACGCGCAGGAGGGGTTGCCATGATTTCACCACGCGGCGCAAAACCGCGCGAAGTCGAGACCGTTTGCGTCGGCGACTTTTTTCACCGCGGCCCCGACGCAGGCTTGTGTCGCCGCCCCGCAACGTAGAAAAAATGTTTCACCCGTCGCACCCGACGCCACCCCCGTCCGTCTCTCCTGCTGCTCCTCATGAAACGTCTCCTCGCCTTCGCCCTCGTCGTCGCCAGCTCCGGCTGGCTGTCCGCCGTCACCCCTCCCGCCGGCTACACCGCCCTGTTCAACGGTCGCGACCTGAGCGGCTGGCGCGGTGGCATGACCTTCGATCACCGCAAGCTCCTCGCGATGTCGCCGGCCGAGCGCGACGCGCAGATCGCGAAGTGGAATGCCTCGATGCTCGAGGTGAGCAAGAAGACGGGCAAGCCGCACTGGTACGTCGAAGGGGAGGACCTCGTGAACGACGGCTTCGGCGCCTACGCGACCACGATCAAGGACTACGGCAATTTCGAACTGCACCTCGAGTACAAGACGGTGGCCGGGGCCGATTCCGGCATCTACCTGCGCGGTGTCCCGCAGGTGCAGATCTGGGACATCAACCAGCCCGACCAGGCCAAGCGCCCCGACCGCCGGCCGCGGCTCGGTTCCGGCGGCCTGTTCAACAACACTCCCGGCACGCCGGGCCGTGATCCGCTGGTCGTCGCCGACAAGGCGTTCGGCGAGTGGAATAAGGTCCGCATCGTGATGGTCGGCAGCCGCGTCAGCGTCTGGCTGAACGGCAAGATGGTCGTCGATCACGCGATCATGGAAAACTACTACGACGCCAAGCTGCCCGCCGCCGAGCGACGTCCGGTCCCCGCCCAGGGCCCGATCCAATTGCAGACTCATGGCGGCGAGATCCGCTGGCGCAATGTGTTCCTGCGCGAGATCGCGAACGACGAGGCGGCCCGGCTGCTCGCGTCGCGCGGCGGCGAAGGCTTCGAGAAAATCTTCAACGGGAAAAACCTCGACGGCTGGGCCGGGGCCCTGGAGGCGGCGGTCGTCAAGGACGGCGCGATCGCCTGGCAGAAGGGCAAGGGCGGCACCCTCTATTTCAACCGCGAACTCGGCGACTTCAAAGCGCGCGTGATGTTCAAGGTTCCGCCGGGCGGCAACAACGGCCTCGCCATCCGCTATCCGGGGACCGGCAATCCCGCCTACGACGGCATGACCGAGGTGCAGGTGCTCGACGAAAACTACGACAAGGTGAAGGCGAAGATCGACCCACGCCAGGTTCACGGCTCCATCTACGGCATGATCGGCGCCCAGCGCGGCTACCAGTTTCCGAACGGCGAGTGGAATTTCCAGGAAGTGACCGTCAAGGGTCCGCGGATCATCGTCGAACTCAACGGCACCGTGATCCTGGACGGCGACGTCAGCACGGTCGACATGACCAAGGTGATGCAAAACAAGGCGCACCCGGGCAAGGACCGCCCGCGCGGCTTCTTCGGCTTCGCCGGTCACAGCGACCCGGTCGAGTTCAAGGACATCGCGATCAAGCCGCTCTGAGGAAGGGAGCCCCCGGGAGCGCGGGCGCCCTCGCCCGCTTGAGGCAAGGCAAGGTGGCAGGATGCCTCGTTTCTGGCGAATGCGGACGAGGACGTCCGCGCTCCCAGGTTCTACAGCTTCACCGGCGCCCCGCGTTGCGCGGACGCGTACAAGCCGCGGATGAGCGCCACCGCCTTGCGGGCCTCGTGCCCGTCGATCGCGACCGGGCGGTTTTCGCGCACGGCGTCGATCAGGTCCTGGATCTGGCGGCGGTGCCCTTCGAAGCTGATCGCGTTGGGCACGCTCGCGCCCGAACCGAGTTCCGCGAGGTCCTTGGCATTGCGGATCGCCTCGTCACCCGGCAGCGCGTCGACGAAATCCCAGCGGGAGATGTGGTCGCCATCGAGGATCGCCGAGCCCTTCTCGCCCGCCAGTTCGATCCGCCGCGCCCAGCCGGGCTTCACCGCCGTCGTGGCCTCGATCGTGCCCAGTGCGCCGTTCGGATACCGCAGCGCCGCCACCGCCGTATCCTCACCCTCGATACCCGTGTGCACCGCGCGCGTGTTCCACGAGAACACCTCCGCCGGCAGGCCGGCGAACCACTGCAGCAGGTCGATGGCGTGGATCGCCTGGTTGATCAGCGCACCGCCGCCGTCGAGCTTCAGCGTACCCTTCCAGCCGGTGTAATACTCCTTGCTGCGATGCCACTTCACGTACGCGCTCGCGAGCACCAGGCGGCCGAAGCGGCCGGCTTCGATCGCGGCCTTGATCGTGCGCGCGCCCTCGGTGAAGCGGGCCTGGAAGATGGGCGACACCTTCACGCCGGCCGCGTCGGCCGCGCGCAGGAGTTCGTCGGCGCGCTCCGTCGTGATCTCGATCGGCTTCTCCACCACGACGTGCTTGCCCGCCCGCACCGCGGCCAGCGCCGGCTCGAGGTGCGCGCCGCTCGGCGTCGTGATGCAGACGACGTCGATCTCAGGCCGTGCGACCAGTTCCTCGACCCGGGTGGTCGCGAACGGCACCGTATGCTTCCGCGCGAACGCCTGCGCGTTCTCCAGGTTGCGGGTGGCCACGCCACGCAACTGGCCGCCGTGCGTGTGGGCGATGGCCTGCGCGTGGAAATCGGCAATCATGCCGACGCCGACAATGCCGAAACCAAGGGACGTGGACTTCTGGGAGGCAGGTGAACCGGACATGGAAGCTCCGATACGAACGGCCGGCGGCGCGGAGCGGAAGCCCAAAGTCCCGCGGGACGGTGAGACGGTCCGGCCCGCCTGGGAGCGCGGACATCCCCGTCCGTTTCTCGACCCAGGCGGCCGGGGACGTCCGCGCGCCCAGGATCTCAGCGCTTTTCCTGCGGCGTGTAGAACG
>JAEUHA010000639.1 GCA_016793535.1 Opitutaceae bacterium
CGGGCGCCGGGCTGGGTGACGACCAGGTTGTGCGGCATGACATCCGGGTTCTCGAAGATGAGTTCGATCGCCTTGCCGGCGGGCGCCACGATGCGCGGCGTGTCGTAGCGCATCTCCTCGACCACCGAGCGTATGACGAAAACGGGTACGCGCAGGCCGGCGAGCGACTGGCGCAGCGTGTCGGCCTCGCCCGCGGGCAGGGAGCCGGCGAGTTCGTCGGCGATCTGGATCGTCTCGACGTACTCGCGGCTGGTGCGGCGATTGGTCGGCTGGTCCGCCGCCCAGGCGATGAGCGCGCGTGCGGCGGTGGCGGAGCCCGCGCTCCACGCCGTCCGCGGCAGCGCGCGGATGCCCTGCGCGGCGGTCGTGACCTGCTGGCCGCGTTCGATCATGGCCGTCAGAGCGGTGAACACCGCGGCGGGTTCGCGCCGGGTGCTGACCGCGGTGCGGATCGCGTCGCGCTGCGTGGCGGCGACGATCTGGTCGGGACCCTGGAACTCGGTGAGCGGACGCGCGAGCAGCGGCATCACGCGTTCGTACGCGGTGGCGCGCAACGCGGCGTCGGGCAGCAGATGGATGCCGCCCAGCAGGCTTTGCAGGGAGAGCGGCGAGGCCGACGCTTCGTTCCACACCGAATCCAGGGTGCCGTCGGCCAGAGCCACGGCGGCCCAGCCGTACGAGCGACCGTCGGCGTTGTCCGCCTGGCCGAGCTTGAGCAGCGCGGCGCGGTGCGGCTTGAGGTCGGCGGGCTTCTGCGCGAGCAGGAGGCGGCCGACGCCGCGGGCATCGACTTCGGCGGGCGAGTTCAGCGCGGCGAGCAGCAGCGAAACCGGAGTCGCCTTCCGGTGCTGCGCGAGGCTGGCGAGGGCCTCGGCGCGGACGGAGTCGACGATGCCGCGCCGGGCCAGGATGTTCTCGGCCACCTCGGCAGTGCGGGGCAGCTTGAGCACCTCGCTGTTGTTCAGGGTGCGGAGCAGGTAACGGACGGCCGCGGGGTCTCCGCCGGCGATCGCGGCGCCGGAGCCGATGCTTTCGCGCCACTGCGGCCGGAGCTGGCGGAGCGTCTCGCCGATCACGTAATCGAGATAGTAGTCGACGTCCTGCTTCGTGGCTGCGAGCGCGACATCGGTGGCGCGGACGTCCGTGAAAAAGCTGGCGGCCCGAACGGCCTGGAGTCGGACGCGCGGGTTTTCGTCGGAGGCGAGGCGCTGCAGTTCGCGCAACGCGTTCGGGACGCGGTCGCGCCAGTAGCAGAGCACGCGCACGGCGGCGGCGCGGGCGTCGGCGTTGGGCGAGTTGAGTTGACGCGAGAGCAGGTCGACGTCGACGACGTTGTGCCACTGGTGCACCCAGAGCGCCTCGGCGAGGTGGTGGGCGTGGTCGGCGGCCGTGGCATCGAGGCCGGCGGCCCAGGCTTTCGTCGCGGCGATGACCTTGGCGGTGTCGTGCTTGCCCAGCTCGATCTTCGCGAGGTTGCGAATCTGGTTCTCCTTCCGCTTGAGCAGCTCGAGCAGCGCGGGAATCGGTTCGCCGTCGATCTTCGGCTGCCAGGCGAGCGGACGGCTCTCGTGGGTGATGCGGTAGATCCGGCCGTGCTCGTGGTCGCGGTTGGAATCGCGCAGGTGGCTCTGCAGGTGGCCGATCAGCGGGTTGTGCCAGTCGACCACGTAAAGCGCGCCGTCGGGGCCGGTCGCGGTGTCGATCGGACGGAAATTCGGATCCTTCGACTGCACGATGTCGGTCTCGCGCGTGCCCTTGATGCCGGAGCCTTCCGTCACGAGATTGACGCGGAAGATGCCCTGGAAGCCGATGACGTTCGGGTTCAGGTAGTCGCCCCAGTACTCGTCGGGAAAATGCGCGCTCGTCAGGATCGTGCTGCCGGCCGAGGGGCGCGAGGGGCGGTCCCAGATCGTGTTCATCCGCGGATGCTTCGCGGGATAGTCGATGCGGCCGCTGAACGCCGGGGCGAAGTAGGTGTTGTTGCCGGTGGCGTCGGTGATCAGGTCGTTGCCCCAGTAGTCGAAGGCGCGGCCGTGCGGGTTGGCGAAATTGTAGGCGACATAGGTCTCAAACTTCCCCGTGAGCGGCTCGTAGCGGTAGATTGCGCCGTCGATGTTGCGCACGGCGCCGGCCACGGACTCGACCTGTGAACGGTGAAACACGCCGTCGCTGAAGAGAATCGCGCCACCCGGCTCGTAGACGAGCGAGTTGGCGGTGTGGTGTGAGTCGGCGGAGTCGAGGCCCATCAGCACGCGCTCCTTCCAGTCGGCCTTGCCGTCGCCGTTGGTGTCGCGGACGAACCACACGTCCGGCGCCTGCACGACCAGGATGCCGTCCTTGAAGAACTGAAACCCGGTCGGGCAGTTGAGCCCGTCGAGGAAGGTCGTCGATTTGTCGGCGCGGCCGTCCTTGTCCGTGTCTTCGAGCACGATGATCTTGTCCTTCACGCGCGCGGTGGGCGTGAGCTCCGGATAGCTCGGCCAGACGGCGACCCACAGCCGCCCCTTCGGGTCGAAGGCCATCTGCACCGGCTTCGCCAGCTCGGGAAACTGCTTCTCGCTCGCGAACAGGTTGGCCTTCAGGCCGGGCGCGAGCGTCATGAGCTTGATCGCCTCGTCGCCGTCGATGAACGGATACGTGCCGTCGACGTTGGGGCCGGGCTTGTTGGTGCCGAACGCGGTGACGACCGGGAGCGGGAGCATCTCGACCGGGCCGGTCTTGCCGGCGGCGAGCGCCCAGGCCTTGCGCTCGAGATTGGCGGTCATGACGTCGCGCTGCGCCATCTCCTCCATCATGATCTGCGTGTTGGTCAGCTTCGGCTGGTCGGGGTGCGAGACATACGCGATCTTCGAGCGGTCGCCGTAGACGTTATAGCCGTCGACCGTGCGGTAGCGCGAGTGCCACATCGCGTTCTTGGCGTTGACGGCGGCGCGGAGCTTTTCGCCCTCGGGCGTGGCGAGCGCGGGCGCGGCGGTGCCGAAAAGGGCGGGATAGGCCTTCGCGGCGAGCTGGCCCTCGCCGGCCTCGTTGAGGTGCACGCCGTTGATCGTCAGCGGCGGCTGGCCGTTGCGCGCGGCCTCGGCGTAGAGCTGCTGCGACGGCGCGAAGAGGTCGACAAACGTCACGCCGGCCTGGTCGCGGGCCACCTCGGCCATCGCCTGCGTATAGGCGGCGAGGTTGGC
>JAEUHA010000655.1 GCA_016793535.1 Opitutaceae bacterium
GACCCTGGCTGGCGTGAGTGACGCCACCGTGCTGCCGGCGCTGGCGTCGCTCGTGATCAGGGATGGCGAGGATCGCTGGACGCGCGCCGCGGTGCTGAGTGGCATCGCGGGCCGCATGGACGCCTTCCTGGCGGCGGTGCAGGCGGAGCGGGCGAAGAACCCGAAGGCTTTCGCCGTCGTGATGGAGCATCTCGGCCGCGTGTTCGGGGCCGGGGCGACGCCTGAAACCTGCCGGGGCTTCCTGAATCAGACGCTGTCCGGCGACGGCGACCTCGGCTGGCGGATGGCTTCGGTGCTGGGATTGATCGAAGGCTATCGCGGCCGCGGCGGCGCCAAGGGAGCAGCGACCGATCCGTTCGGGACGATTCTCGGCGGCGCCGGCCGGAAGGACCCGGCGGTGCAGGCGTTCCTGCGCGCGGCGGGTGAGCGCGCGGCCAGTACAGAGGCCTCGACGCGGGAGCGCGTCAGCGCGATCTCGCTCCTCGGCTACTCCGACTTCGACGCGGTCAGCGCGATCCTGGGGCGCCTGCTTGACGCCCGGCAACCTCCGGAAGTCCAGGTGCAGGCGGTGCGCGCGATCGAGCGCATCGGTGACGCCCGCGGCGGCGCGCTCCTCATCGCGAAGGAGAACTGGAGCAGGTATACGCCCCGCGTCCGCGAGGCGGTGCTCGCGACCCTCACCGCGCGCCCCGCGCTCATCCTGGTGCTCTTCGACGCGATCAAGGCCGGCGTGATTGCGGCGCCGGAGATATCGTCCGTGCGGCGCACCGCGCTGATGAAGCACAACGACGCAAAGGTGCGCGAAGCGGCGGAGGTGATTTTCAAGGACCTCGAAGGCGGCGACCGCATGCAGGTCTACCGGACGTATCGCGAACTGCTCGCCACGAGCACCAACGTCGCCCGCGGCCGGGAGGCGTTTCAAAAAGCGTGCTCCGCGTGCCACAGCCACCAGGGCACCGGCGGCAAGGTCGGTCCGGACCTCACCGGCATCCGCAACCAGCCCGCCGACGCGATTCTGCTCCATATCCTCGTGCCGAACTACGAGGTGTATGCCAGTTACCAGACACTCTCCGTGACCACGCAGGACGGACGTTCGCTCTCGGGCTGGCTGGCCGCCGAGTCCGATGCGAGCCTCACGCTCCGCACGGCGTCCGGCACCGAGGAGACGGTGGCGCGCAAGGAGATCACCGCGCTCACCGCGTCGGGACTTTCGCTGATGCCCGACGGACTCGAGCAGACCCTGGCGAAAGAGGACGTGGGCAACATCGTGGCGTTTTTGAAGAGTGATAACTGACACGCCATCCCGTCCCCCGATGCTCATGTTCGCGCCGGAACGGCAGCGCGCGATCGAGACCATCGTCCGGCAGAAAGGCCGGCTGACGGTCAGCGAACTGGCGCGTCAGCTCGGCGCGTCCGGCATCACGATCCGGCGCGATCTCCGCGTGCTCGAAGCCGCGGGCAAGGTCGTGCGCGCGCACGGTGGCGTGCTCCATCCGGAGTTTCTCGAGACTGAACCGGGTTTCGAGCGCAAGGCGGTCGACGCCGTCGAGGCCAAGGTCGCGCTCGCCAAGGCGGTGGTCGCGGAGATCCCCGATCGCGGCCAGGTGTACCTCGACTCCGGGACCACGTGCCTCGAAGTGGCCCGCCTGCTGCTCGACCGGCGCGACCTCACGATCGTGACCAACTCGATTCCGCTGCTGCAGCTCGGCACCCAGTCGAAGGCGCGTGTCATCGGGGTGGGAGGCGAGGTCCGCGCGGTGAGCCTTGCGCTCGTCGGCGGACTGGCCCTCGAGTGGCTGCGGGGCCTGCGGTTCGACGTCGCGGTGCTCGCGGCGTCGGGCCTGGATGCCGCGGAGGGCGCCTCGACGACGGAATTGTCGGAGGCGGCGGTGAAGCAGATGGCGGCGGAGCGCGCGACGAAACGCCTGCTGGTGTCGCACGCGGCGAAATGGAACAAGCCCGCGGCGGTCGCGTTTGCGGGCTGGGATCGCTTCCACGTCTTTGTCACGGATGCCCGGCTGAGCGCGCCCGAGAAGGCGCAGCTGCGCCGCGCGGGCGTGAGGCTCCAGGTCATCGCTGCGCCATGAAACCCCTGGTGCGCATTGGTGTGATCGGAGGCGGGCTCATGGGCCGCGAGGTGGCGAACGCGCTGGCGCGCTGGTTCGTGCTCGAGAATCACCCGGTGCGGGCCGAGCTCGTCGCGGTGTGCGACGTGCAGGCGAAGCTGCTGGAATGGTTTCGCCAGGTGCCGACGGTGCGTCAGCTCACGACCGATCACCGCGAGCTGCTCGCGAATCCGGATGTCGATGTCGTCTATGTCGCGGTGCCGCACCAGCTGCACGAGCCCGTGTATCGCGATGTCCTTCAGGCCGGCAAGGACTTGTTCGCCGAAAAGCCGTTCGGCATCGATCTCGACGCGGCCCGTCGGATCGCGGCCGCGGTCGAGGCGAGCGGTCGCTTCGTGCGGGTGAGTTCCGAATTTCCCTTCCTGCCCGGCGCGCAGCGCGCATTCGCCGCCGCCCGCTCCGGCGCGCTCGGCCGGCTGATCGAGGTGCGCGTCGGGTACCTCCATTCGAGCGACCTCGATCCGCAGAAGCCCGTGAACTGGAAGCGCCAGTCGGTCTATTGCGGGGAGGTCGGCGTGCTGGGCGACCTCGGGTTGCACGCGGTGCACGTGCCGTTGCGCCTCGGCTGGAAGCCAGCTTCGGTCTACGCGCAGCTGCAGCGCATCTATACGGAGCGCCCGGACGGGAAGGGCGGTATCGCCCCGATCGATACGTGGGACAACGCGACGCTCGCGACCTACTTCGACTACCGGGGCGCCCGGACACCAATGCGCATCGAGCTGAAGCGCTTTGGTCCCGGGGAGACAAATTCGTGGTTCATCGAGGTGCTCGGCACCGACGGGGGCGTGAAGTACTCGACGAAGACGCCCAAGACGCTCTGGACCTTCCGCCGCGACAAGGAGCAGATCTGGGACTCGACCGACCTCGGCTTCCAGATGGTATTTCCCGGTATCACCGGCGCGATTTTCGAGCCCGGCTTCCCGGACATCCTGCAGCAGATGTGGGCGGCCTTCCTCGCCGAGCGCGCCGGCCAGCTTGGCGACCGCTTCGGCTGTGCCACGGTCGCGGAGGCGGTGGCGAGCCACGAGATCTGGGCCGCGGCGCTCGAATCGCAGCGGACGAACTCCGCGGTGGCGGTGAAATGACGCGGCAACTCGCGCTTCCGGAAAGCAATTTTCACCCCATGAACGATCGCAGAGGAATCTTCGCCGGTGGCAACTGGATCGTCGATCACGTCAAGCTGATCGACCGCTGGCCGCCGCAGGATGCGCTGGCAAACATCACCAGCCAGTTCTCCAGCAACGGCGGTTCGCCCTACAATGTGCTCAAGGACATCGCGCGGCTCGGCGGGACCTTTCCGCTCGAGGCGGTCGGGCTCGTGGGCGACGACGAGGCGGGCCGGTTCATCCGCGACGATTGTGCGCGGCACGGGATCGATACCGCGCAGTTGCGGAATTCGGCGCGGACGCCGACCTCGTACACGGACGTCATGACGGAGCAGGGCACGGGCCGCCGGACCTTCTTTCACTGCCGGGGCGCCAATGCCGAGCTCGCGCCGGAGCATTTCGATTTCACGCGCAGCCGGGCGCGCATTTTTCACCTGGGCTACCTGCTGCTGCTCGACCGCCTGGACCAGCCGAGTCCAACCGCGGCCACGGCGGCGGTCGATGTGCTGCGGGCAGCACGCGCGGCGGGCATGAAGACCGCGGCCGATGTCGTCAGTGAGAACAGCGACCGTTTCGCGCGGGTCGTGCGGCCGGCGCTGCCGGAGCTCGACTATCTTTTCCTGAACGAATTCGAGATCGCGCAGGTCACGGGCATCACCACCACGCGCGACGGTGCAGTGGACCGGGCGGCGATCGCCCGCGCGGCCGCGGAGATGATCCGCGGCGGCGTGCGCGAGTGGGTCTTCGTGCATTTTCCCGCCGCGGTACTGGCGTGCGGGGCGCGCGGTGAGATCGTGTGGCAGCCGTCGGTGCGCGTGCCGGCGTCGTTCATCCAGGGGGCGGCCGGGGCCGGCGACGCATTCGCCAGCGGCGTCCTCTACGGCCTGCACGAGGCCTGGCCGATCCCGGAGGCGTTGAAACTCGGCGTGTGCGCCGCGGCCGCTTCGCTTGGGCATCCAACCTGCTCCGAGGGCGTCGCCGCCCGCGCCGATTGTCTGGCGTTGGCGGACCGCTTTGGTTTCAATCCGCTCACTCCTGCCTGACGCCGCCCCATCGAAACTTAGATTCCATTCCATGCATGCATCGTTGCCCAGCCCGGCCAAGCGTTCCCGTCTGCTTCTGATCGTAACTGCGCTTTTCCTCGTTGCCATGTCGGGGGTCCTGGGTCTCCGCGCGCGTGGACCCGAAGTCACGGACATCCCCTTCGACTCCGCCCTCTGGCATAATCCACCGGCGCCGACGACGCGCCTCGCGATGTTGAACGACTTGGTGAAAAGCGGCCGGTTGATCGGCCGTACGGAGGTTGAGGTACGTGCGCTCCTCGGATCGCCGCAAAATCACGTCAACGCGGCCGACTCCGCCGGCAACTTCACGCTCTGGTATTCGCCCGGCGTCCGGCGCGCCGGCAACTGGCTCAATACATTTCTCAGGATCCGGATCGACGGCGCGACTGGCCGCGTATCCGAGGTGCACGAGGTGACCGACTGACAGCGAGCGCAGGACGGAGTCAGCGCAGGCCCGGGGCAGGTCGTGAAGGGTGACCTCAGCCCCTTGAACTCCAGGGGCAGGCAATCGGGCGGGACGGAAATTCTGACGGTGGAGCCAAACGAGTCTGGTCTCCCTGACCAGAGAGGTGAACCATACTGCCGTCAGTTCCCGATCGCGCGGCCCCTTTCTCCACCGGTTATGATGACCAAGCACTCTCTCGCAGCGTTCAGCATCTGGCTGGCCTTGTTTGCCGCTGCGCTCACGACGTCGCCGGCCGCGGCCGCTGCGGCCGGCCCGGGAACCTTCGCCAAAGGCAGCATCGTCGGTCGGGTGGATCATCCCGCGACCGGCCAGTATCTCAACAACGCGCGCGTCGCGGTCACCGGCACGGATCTCGTGGCCTTCACCGACCAGACCGGCGGGTATCACGTGACGGGCGTTCCTGCGGGCGCGGTCGTCCTGCGGGTCTTCTACACCGGCCTGCCGCCGCGGGACATCGGCGTGACCGTGCCGGCCGGCGGCAGCGTGACGCAGGACGTCAGCCTGGGCGAGGGGACGGAGAACGGCACGGCGGTCGTGCGGCTCGGGCGCTTCGTCGTGGCCGCCGACGCGATGGACGCCGAGGCGATCGCGACCAACGAGCAGCGGTTTTCCCCCAACATCAAGAACGTCGTCGCGGCGGGCTCGTTCGGCGACATCGCCGAGGGCAATCTCGGTGAGTTCATGAAGTACCTGCCCGGCGTGACGGCGGACTTCGCGGATCCGACCATTCTCTCCATCTCCGTGCGCGGCTTGAACAGCCATCTCACCAGCGTGACCGCCGACGGGGCGCAGATGGCCAACGCGCACTACGGCGGTTCGACGCGCGTGTTCCAGTTCGAGCAGGTCTCGATCAACAACATCTCGCGGGTGGAGCTGACCAAGGTGCCCACGCCCTCGCAACCGGCCGACACCCTGGGGGGCACGGTGAACATGGTCAGCAAGAGTGCGTTCGAGCGGAAGAAAGCGCACCTGAGCTACCGGCTCTATCTGGCCGCAAACCAGGGGGACCTCTCGCTCGGCCGCGAGCCGCACTCGTTCGAGATGACGAAGCATCGCATCCAGCCGAATGCGGACTTCAACTACACCCTGCCGCTCAACGACCGGCTCGGCTTCGTGGTCTCGGGCCTCACCTCGAACCAGTTCAACGACGCGTTCGTTTCCGCCCGCGTGTACAATGCGACGACGGCCGGCTCCGGCGCGACCTTCGCCCGGCCTTATCTGCAACAGCACATTCTGCAGGATTCTCCGCGCTATACGAATCGCGACTCCCTCAGCCTGAAGGCCGACTGGCGCGTCACGCGCGACGGCGTGCTGTCCGTGACCGGCCAGGTGAACAAGTTCTGGACCTACTACGGCATGCACCAGCTCACGTCGAACGCGGGCACGGTGGCGACGCCGAGCGTGGCGACCGGTGTGCCGCTGACGTTCGGACCTGACTTCACGAACGGGGCCACCGGACGCGGCGGCCTCACGCTCAACGGCCAGTTCTTCAACATCCGCGGCGCGACCGAGGCGCTCAACGGCCGCTACCGGCACGACAGCGGCACCTGGAAGATCGAGGCCGGTGCGAGCATGTCGGTCTCGAAGACATTTTTCCGCGACACCGACGCGGGCCACTTCTTCAGCACGACCTCGACCCTGGTGGCGCCGGTGCGGATCAACTACGCTGCGGTCAGCAACGTCGGGCCGGGACGGATGGAGGCGTTCAACAACGCGAACCAGCCGGTCGACTGGCAGCGGATCGAGAACTACCGCCTGACCGGTGCGCAGTCGTCGTTGCGCGACGTCCAGGACAAGGTCGCCACGGCCGATCTCAGCGCGCGGCGGCAGTTCACGCTCGGCTCCACGCCGATGGCGGTGCAGGTCGGCGGGGCGCATCGCTGGCAGCAGCGCGACACGCGGCGCGCGGACATCAATTGGACGTATGCCGGACCGGACGGCAACACGGCCACGGCCGAGGTGCCGACGCCCTATGCCGCGCAGGTCTATGCCGGTCGCCCGGCGGTTTTCGGGTTCACCCAGATTCCCTGGGTTTCCCCGCATCGGGCCTGGCAGGCCTATCAGGCGGACCCGCGGCTCTTCACGAAGACCGTCGCGCAGCAGGTCGCGGAAGCGACGTTCCGGATCAACAATTCCGAAGTCTTCGACGAATCGGTCGACGCCCTGTTCGTGCAGGGGGAGACGCGCCTCCTGCGCAACCGGCTGCAGGTGGTCACCGGCGTCCGCTACGAACGCACGCACGGCAAGGGTCGTGGCGCGTTGTATGAACCGGGCAATGTCTTCGTGCGCAATCCGGACGGCAGTTTTGCCCGCAACGCCGCCGGCGCGCGTATCCGTCGGCCGGATGCGGGGTCCGCGGGATCGCTCGAGGAGCTGCGGCTCACCCGCTTCGAACGGGCGTCCCGCGCGCAGCGCACGTACGACGGCTACTACCCGAGCCTGCACCTCACCTTTAACGTGACGGACAACCTCGTCGCGCGCTTCGCCTACGCCCGGAGCTACGGCCGGCCCAATTTCAACCAGATCATCCCCAACGCCACGGTGAACGAACTCGACGTCGACGAGGTGTCGGATCCGAACGCGATCCCGGGCACGATCAGCCTGCGGAATCCGGGCCTGAGGCCGTGGACGGCGGACAACTTCGATCTTTCGCTCGAATACTACTCCGCCTCCGGCGGGCTGCTGAGCGTGGGTGCGTTTCGGAAGGACGTGCGGGACTTTTTCGGCAACTCGGTCCGCGTGGCGACGGAGGCGGACCTGGCGGAGCTGAGTCTGGACCCGCGCTACCTGGGCTGGCAGATCACCACGCAGGCGAATTTCGGCTCGGCCCGGATGTCGGGCTTCGAGGTCAACGTGAAGCACTCGCTTGCCGTGCTCGGTCGCTGGGGGCGGATGTTCGAGGTGTTTGCCAATGGCACCAAGCTCGACCTGGACGCGGAAACCCAGCCCAGTTTCGGCAACATCATTTCCGGCAGTGCCAACTGGGGCTTCACCTTCACGCGCCGCCCCTTTACGGTGATGGCGAAATGGAATTATCGCGGCCTTACGCGCGGCACGCGCATCCCCGGCGTCGGCACGCTCGATGGTTACCAGTGGGACGGCCGGCGTACGACGCTCGACGTGAACATCGACTACCGGATCTCGGCGCGCCTCGGATTGTTCGCCAATGCACGCAATGCGCTGGGCTCGAATCCGGAGGCGTTCCGCTACGGCGGGGAGACGCCGGAGTACGCCCGGCAGTTCCGGGTGCAGGAGCACGGCGGACAGTATTCGCTCGGGCTCAAGGGAACCTTTTGACCCTCGTCCACGCATGACCCGACTCGCTCTGCACCGGAACCTGGCCTTGGTCGGACTGATCCTGGCGGCGCCCTGGGCGGGTGCCGCCGGTCTGCGCGTGGGGCAGGCGGCCGTAGACCTCACGCCGCCGCCCCTGATGCCGTTCCATGCCCCGCAGCGGCCGCCGTTTCCGGCGAGTCCCGCGGAGGGCGTGCATGACCCGCTCTGGGCCAAGGCGGTGGTGTTCGAGGTGGAGGGAGTAAAGGCCGCAATCGTTGCCTGCGACATGACGAGCCTGCCGCTGCACCTGCATCAGGCGGCGCGGGAACATGTCGGCCGGATCAGTTCCGTGCCGCCGGCGAACGTGATGATCACGGCGACGCATACCCACACCACGCCGAACATCCGGCCGCGCTTCGCGCGCAACGCCACACCCGAGCAGCGGAAGGTGATGGACGCGTACCTGACGCGCCTGCCCCAGCTGATCGCGGAAAGCGTGCAAGCCGCGGAGGCGAAGCTGACTCCCGCCACGCTCCAGGCCACGATCGGGGAGGTGAGGGGCGTCGCATTCAACCGACGATTCCTCATGAAGGACGGCACGGTGATCTCGAATCCCGCCAAGGGGCGCGACGAAGGGCTCGTCGACGTGAGGCGGGCCGCGGGTCCCACGGATCCCGCGCTGCCGATGCTTTACTTTGCCACGCCCGAGGGCCGGCCGATCGCGACCGTGCTCAATTTCGCGATGCACCTGGATACCACCGGCGGCCAGCAGTACTCGGCCGACTACCCCCACCAGATCGCGAAGATCCTGCGGGACGTCAAAGGGCCGGACATGCTGACCCATTTCACGATGGGAGCGGCCGGCAACATCAACCACTACTACCTGCTCGACCCGAAGCGGCCGCATCGGGTCAAGGGTTACGACGAGGCGGCGCGGATCGGCACCCTGCTGGCGGCCGAGGTGGTGCGCGGTTATCAGCGACTGGAAACGCTCCAGGCCGGACCCTTGAAGATCTCGCGGGAGAGTGTGTCGCTGGTCCTCCTCGAGGAAAAGGCGCCGACGATCGCGGCGCAGTTCGGCAACCAGCCGACGTTTCACGACGGCGAGGTCGGATACACCCTCGTCGACGGCAAGTATCG
>JAEUHA010000673.1 GCA_016793535.1 Opitutaceae bacterium
CGCTACGCCGACGGCGAGAAGGCGCCCGACTACGCAGTCTTCCGCAACTACACCTCGCAGTTCCGCCTCGATAATCTCCGGCCCAAGCCGCAGACGGTGGAGCAGTGGGAGCTCGGCTACCGGTGGAAGCGGAAAAATCTCACGCTCACGGCCACGCCCTTCTGGAGCCGGCTCGGCAACATCAACAGCAATCCGCAGGCGACGGAGGCCGACGGCACCACGCCCTACTATCCCGACCCGATCTACAACATGGTCACCTCGTTCGGCCTCGAGCTCGAAGGCGAATACCGCTTCACCGAGCGGCTGCGGGTGCGGTCGGTGTTCACGGTGCAGGAGTCGGAGAACACGATCTGGAAGGTGTTCGTCGCCGGGGTGAATGGCCGCGACGACGACAGCTACCTCGATTTCTCGGGCAAGCCGTCGGACAACAATCCCGACTTCATCCTCAACACGACGCTCGATTACCGCGCGCGCGACTGGTTCACCAACCTCTCCTGGCGCCACATGGGCGAGCGCGCCGGCAACATAGCGAACGTGATCACGCTCCCCCGCTTCAACCAGTTCAACTTCACCGCCGGCTACACCATCTCGCGCAGCCGCTCGATCAACCTGAATGTGAACAACGTCTTCGACAGCGAGGGCGTGATGACCTGGCGTGGCTGGGGTGTGAACCCCGGCGACCGCCAGAGCTACCGTGAGTTGCCCCCGACGGGCCGCGACACCATGCTGCAGTACGTGCCCGTGCAGCCGCGGGCGTTCTTCCTCACCTACACGCAGAAGTTCTGATCCTTTTCCTCCGTCCTTGTAGGCGGGGTGCCCCCACCCCGCGGGTTTGGGACTGCGTTTCCCGCTCCCGCGGGGTGAGGTCACCCCGCCTACATTCGAGTCTCGCGACCGACAAACCTTTTACCTCCCGCCTCTAGCCTCTCGCCTTGATCACCATGCTCCGTCGCTCCCTCCCATTCCTGCTCACGCTCGCCACCCCACTGCTCGCGCAGGCCCCCAAACAGGCTCCAACTCCCGGCCAGAAGGCCCGCGCCGCGATGGCCGAAATCGCCGAGGCGACGCCCGCCTCCGCGCTGCAGGTCGCGCCCGGCTTCAAGGTCGAGTTGCTCTACACGGTGCCAAAAGGCGACCAGGGCTCGTGGGTCGCGCTCACACCGGATCACAAAGGCCGGCTCATCGCCTCCGACCAGTACGGTGGCCTCTACCGGCTCACGCTGCCGCCGGTCGGCACCGCGACGGGCACGAAGATCGAGAAGCTGGACATCGACTTCACCAAGGTGATCAAGGACTCCCCTCCGCCTGCCGCGGAGCCCAAGGCCGAAACCAAGAAGAAGAGCGGCAACAACCTCGCCGCCGTCACGGTGGGCGCGCACGGACTGCTCTACGCGTTCGACAGCCTCTACGTCATGGTCAACGAAGGCCGCCCCCGTGCCGGCGTCTGGCGCGTCCGTGACACCAATGGCGACGACCAGTTCGACCAGTTCGACTACATCCGTCCCATCAAGGTGGGCTCCGGCGAACACGGCACGCACGCGCTCGTGCTCTCGCCCGACGGCAAGTCGATCTACTTTGCCAACGGCAACCACACCGACCTGCCCCAGCTCGACCGCCAGCGCATGGTCAAGTGGGGCGAGGATCATCTCCTGCCCCGCATGTGGGACGCCCGTGGCCACGCGCGCGAGAAATACGCCCCCGGCGGCTACATCGCGCGCATGGACCCGGATGGCCGCAACGTCGAGCTGTTCACCATCGGCTTCCGCAACCAGTACGACATGGCCTGCGACCAGAACGGCGAGCTCTTCACCTACGACTCCGACATGGAGTGGGACCAAGGCACGCCCTGGTACATGCCCACTCGCATCAACCACGCCGTCGACGGCGGCGACTTCGGCTGGCGCAGCGGCGCCGGCCGCTGGCCCGCGTACTACGCCGACAGCCTCGCGGAGGTCGTCGACATCGGACCCGGCTCGCCCACCGGCGTCGCCTTCGGCACGGGGGCGAAGTTCCCGGCGAAGTACCAGCGCGCGCTGTTCGCCGCCGACTGGACGTTCGGCACGCTGTACGCGATCCACCTCACGCCGGACGGCGCGAGCTTCCGCGGCGAGAAGACCGAGTTCGTATCCGGGAAGCCGTTACCGCTGACCGACGTCGTGGTGAACCCGAAGGACGGCGCGGTGTACTTCACCGTTGGCGGCCGGCGCACGCAGTCCGCGCTCTACCGCGTCACGTACACCGGCACCGAAAGCACCGCGCCGGCGAAGGCCCCGCCGCCCACCGAGGCCGCGCTTCTGCGCCGCAAGCTGGAGGCGCTGCACGCCGACGGCCTGGGCGCCGAGGCGATCGACACCGCGTGGCCGCACCTTTCGAGCCCGGATCGATTCATCCGGTTCGCCGCCCGCGTCGTGCTCGAAAAGCAGCCGGTGGCCCGCTGGGCCGACCGCGCGCTCGCCGAGTTGCAGCCGCAGGCCTCGATCGAGGCCCTGATTGCGCTCGCCCGGGTCGGGGACAAGTCGCTCCAGCCGAAACTCATCGCGGCGCTCAGCCGCCTCGACTTTGGCGCCCAGCCGGTCGCGCTGCGGCTGCCGCTCCTGCGCGCATGGCAGCTCGTGTTCACGCGCATGGGCCGGCCGTCGGACGAAGTCTGCGCCACCGTGGCGGCCCGGCTCGACCCGCATTTCCCACACGCCGACCGCCTGGTGAACCGCGAGCTGGTGTCGCTGCTGATCTACCTCGGATCGCCCACGGTGGTGGCGAAGACCGTCCCGCTGCTCAGCGTCTCCGAGCCGGTCGGGCCGACCGGCGAGGAACTCGGCGGCGCAGCGCTCATCGCGCGCAATGACCAGTACGGCGCAACCGTCGCGAACGTCGCGAGCAG
>JAEUHA010000678.1 GCA_016793535.1 Opitutaceae bacterium
GAGCAAAGCGAGCAGGCGAAGCATGGGCGGCAGCATTGCGCGCGAAGGAGCGGCAGCAAGGAGAGATCCAGTCAGATCGTGCAACGATGGGCCGAGGCCGGAGCGGTTGTGGGAGCGGGTTTTTCCCGCGACCGGTTGCGACGTAAAGCCGCTCCCACCGTGGGAGCAACGAACTAGAGCTTCGTCGTCAGGGTCAGCGTCCAACTGATCGGCTGCTTGAAGGCGTAATAGCGCGGGACGGTCTCGCGCGCGGGCGAGGTGTAGTCGTTGTTGAGCGGACGCATCACGTGCGCGTTCTGCGCGGTCGAGGAATAGGTCGGGCCGCGGTCGTCCAGCAGGTTGTTGATGACGAGATTGGCTTGGATCTCGCGGCGGTTCTTGAAGCGCCAGGTGTACGCCACCGTCGCGGTCACGATCTTGTAGTCGTCGGGTGTATACGCCGGCGTGTAGGCGTCCTTGGTCGGATCATCGATGGCGCGCGTCGGGTTGTTCGGATCGACGATCGTGTCCTCGACCTTGGACCAGTAGATTTGCTTCCCGCGGTAGCGCACGCCGGCGCCGACGCGCAGGCCCTTGAGCCGGCCGGACTGCAGGGTGTAGTCGGCGAAGACGTTTGCGACGGGCTGGTCCTGCTGGAGACGTTTTCCGTCCACGATGTTCCGGCGGAAGCTGTAGATGTTGTTGTACGCGTTGACGGCGTTGTTGACGTCGGACGAGCGCTCGTTGACCGGGATCGCCTCGTTCACGCGGGCGACATTGTCGGGCCCGACGATCACGCCGGCGTCGGCGGCGATCTGCTTGAAGGCGTCGGCGTTTTTGTCGATGTAGGCGCGAACGTCGGGATACGCGTTGGCTTCGTAGAGCCGGGGGAACCCGATGTTGCCCGTCAGGCGGAACGACCGCGTGGGATTGAATGTGACCTCGATCTCGTAGCCGTCGCCGCTGCGGGTGCGGGTGTCGCGGTACTGGTTGGGCAGGCGGCCGAAGCCGCGGATGTTGCGGCCGGTGGCGCTGGTGTCGCCGACGACATTGGCATCGTAGAGATTGTTGAAGAACGCCGGGCCGTCCTGCGGGATGGTGTTGTTCACCTCCTCGGTCGTGTAGTAGACGAAGTTCAGGTTCAGCTTGTTCTCGAACAGCTCCATGCGGACCGAGTAATCGATGCCCGTGGCGACGGTGGGTTCGAGCGAGCGGCCGTCGATGCGGACGATTGAGCCGGGCGGATTGAACGTCTCGGCGAAGTTGATCGCGGGGTTGAACCAGCTCGCGAGGTGAAACACGGTGCCGATGCTGCGCGTGACCTGCTTGCCCTCGACGGGTGGCGGGTTGAAGTCGTCCTTGAACCGGACATTGGCGTACTGCGGATCGCGCGTGCCGTTGGTGGCGTTGCGCGGCCGGATCGCGGCCTCCTGCTCGGGGCCGGTGACGTTGCCGTTCACGTCGCGCGGCGTGAACAGGAGCGATGCGTAGTCGGCGGGCGCGGCGGGGCGCAGGATGCGGTACTGGGCGTTCCAGTCGGACGGGTAGTCGCCCTGGTGAATCTGCTGCTTCGACTGGAAGAAATACGAGTCCTTGCGCACGGCGCCGAGCACGACCCAGCGGCCGCGGAAGAATTTCGCGTTGAGCGACGCGAGCGCGTAGTTGAAGCGGTTCGTGCTGATGTTCTGCGTGTCGCGGCGGTCGGCCTCGATGGCCCAGATCGGCTGGATGGTGCGGCCGGAGGCGAAGACGGGATTCGGATTGGGATCGAAGTAGGTGAGCGGCCGCAGCGAGAGGTCGGGGGACGGCCGGCTGGAGTTGTTCCAGTAGCGCCGGATCCGGATGCGCTGGTTGCTGAATGCCCAGAGGCGCGGGTCGCTGCCCTGGGCGATGCTCAGGTAGCGGTGGTCGCTCGTGTTCTCGCTGTTGTTGGAGCCGCCGAGCGAGTTGAAGGTGAAGTGGCCGAAGCGCGTGGGCCAGACGTAGGCGGCGGCGGCGCGGACGTTGTTCTCCGAGAAGGTGCGGAAGCCGCGCATGTATTGGCCGTCGCCGTACGGCACGAGGAAGTTGGGGTTTTCCGTGCCGTCGGGGAGGACGCGGTTGATGTCGATGAAGATGTTCGGCAGGTCGCGGTTGGGTTCGCCGTTGGTGAGGGCGGACGTGCGGTTGATGTCGCCGGCGATCTCGAAGTGGAAATTGCCCCAGCGCTGGTTGAAGGTGAGCTGCAGGTCCTTGAAGCGCTGCTGGAGGATCGGGAGGTCGGGTGAGAGGGTGAACTCCTCGGCCGGCGTGCGAAAGAACGAGAAGCGCTCGGCGTTGGCGAAACGGTCCGAGGGGACGTTCAGCGCGTAGAGGAGATCGGCGCCGGCAGTGTTGAAGGTGAGGTTGGTGCCGTACGTGTATCCGGAAATCGGAGTCTGCGCGGTGTTGCCGCCCGCGACCGTGATGGGGTCGTTCTGGTAGTTGAAGATCGTGTTGGGGGCGGTGAAAGGCTGGTAGACGAAATAGTTCGCGCCGCGGCGGTTCACGCCGATGGCGTTCGCGTTGGCGGGCAGGGTGGCGACGGCCCGGGGGGCGTTGTAGGTCGTGCCGTTCCAGCCGGAGAAGCGGTCGTTCATGAACGTGACGGCGACCTGGCGGGAGTTGGTGCCGTACTCACCCTCGAGCCGGAACTCGGCGTCGCGCCAGGGCTTCACCGTCGTGGTCACGAACGCCGCCTTGCGCTTGTCGAAGTCCTTTTGCCGCCAGCCGCCCGCATCGCCCCAGACGCCGGCGGCCCGGAAGGCGACCTTGTCGGAGAGCGGCTGGTTGATGTCGAAGGTGGCGCGGTAGTTTTCCCAGGAGCCGACGGCGAACTGGAGCTGGCGCATCGGGCGGTTGGTCTGCGCGCGCTTCGTGGTGGAGGAACTGATACCGCCGAGGGAGCCGTTGCCGAAAAGCACGGCGTTGGGACCGCGGCCGAAGTCGTAGCGCTCGAGGTTGTACGAGTCGCCGTTGTTGAACTGCGGAAAGAAATTCCGCTGCGGGCGGCCGCCGCCGGCACCGCGCACGGTGTACTGGATCGGGTTGAAGAAGAAGTTCTGCTGGCCGTTGTCCACCGCCACCGTGCTTGATGTCGTCCACTCGGCGGCGCTCTGCAGGTCGGTGAGGTTCAGCGCATCGATGAATTCGCGCGTGACCACCGAATAGGCCACCGGCGTGTCGCGCAGGTCGCTCGCCAGTCGGCCGCCGGCCATCGAACTGGCGGCGGCGAAGCCGGTGTCGCGGCTGGTGTTGACCTCGAACGGAGAGAGCCGGATCGCGTCCTCGGTCGGCACCGGGGCCGTCGGGCGAAGCGTGGCGGTGTCGGTGGCGGCCGGGGTGGTCGATTGGGAAACGGCCACAGCGGGCAGGAGCAGCGCGAGGGTCGCGCCGCGAAGGCAGGTACGAATCATGGTTCGGGGTGTTTCATCCGCGCCGTGGGCAACGGCGCGGGTGGCTGGGTAGGGTGGTGGCGGGGCGGCGACAGGTCGCCGGTCCCGGAGGTCCCGCTGACATTGCGCGACGGGCCTCCGCACGCCTAGCTCAAAGTGACGGAAAGCGGCTTTGCGCCGGGGCGGGATCTCCCACCGATCACAAGGTCGCGGCGTAAAGCCGCTCCCGCTGTCGAGTCTGCGGCACCCCCCCGGCTCCGCCGGATCGGAAAAGCTCCCTTGCCAGCGTCGAATCCGGCCCCAACCCTCAACGGCTCGCATGAGCACCGCCGTCAAGATCTACGACACCACCCTGCGCGATGGCACGCAGGGTGAAGGCATCAGCTTTTCCGTCGCGGACAAACTGCTGATTGCGCAAAAACTGGATCACTTCGGGGTGGACTACATCGAGGGCGGCTTCCCGGGGTCGAATCCCCGGGACATCACGTTCTTTCAGGAAGCCCAGAAGCTGAACCTGAAGCACGCGCGGCTGGCGGCCTTCGGCTCCACGCGTCGCGCCGGCGCGAAGGCGAACGAGGACGCCCAGCTCAAGACACTCCTCGATAGCGGCATGCCCGTGACGACGATCGTCGGGAAGACCTGGACCCTGCACGTCACGGAAATCCTGCGCACCACGCTCGAAGAGAACCTCGCGATGATCGAGGACTCGACTCGTTACCTTGTGGCGCAGGGCCGGGAGGTGATTTACGACGCCGAGCACTTCTTCGACGGCTACAAGTCGGACCCCGACTACGCGCTCAAGACCCTCGCGGCGGCGCTGCGGGGCGGGGCGAGCAATCTTTCGCTCTGCGACACCAACGGCGGCACGATGGTCGATGAGTTCAAGGACATCGTGGCGCGGGCGGTGCGGGAGTTCGGCGCGGACAAGATCGGGGTGCACTGCCACAACGATTGCGGTCTCGGCGTGGCTTTGTCGCTGGCGGGAATCACGGCTGGCGCCTCGCTCGTGCAGGGCACCGCCAACGGTTACGGCGAGCGGGTCGGCAACGCCAATCTGACGACCGTGCTGGCCAACCTCCTGCTCAAGATGGGACGCACCGCCCACTGCGCGCCCCATCTCGGGCAGTTGCGCGACCTCTCGCTGTTCTTCGATGAGCTCGCGAACCTCCGGCCGGACCCGAAGGCGCCGTTCGTCGGGCACTCCGCGTTTGCCCACAAGGGCGGCCTGCACGCCAATGCCGCCCAGAAGGTGGCGCGCAGCTACGAGCACATCGACCCGTCCCTCGTCGGTAACCGGACGCGCGTCCTCGTCTCCGACATGGCCGGCCGCTCCAGCCTCGCGTTGAAGGCTCGCGAACTCGGGCTCGAGCTCGACGAGAAGCGGCCGGAAATGAAGGGGCTGATCGACGAGCTCAAGGAACGGGAGTTCCGGGGCTACGAGTACGAGGCGGCCGACGCGTCGTTCCGGCTCCTCGTTGGCAAGCACCTCGGGCAGAATCGTTCGTTCTTCGAAGTAGAGAGCTACCGGGTGATCATCGAGCGCCACGGCGGCGAGCTCTGGGCCGAGGCGACGGTGAAGCTGAAAATCGACGGGGAGACGGTGCACACCGTGGCTGAGGAGACCGGTCCGGTGGGGGCGCTTGACCGCGCGCTGCGGCTGGCCCTCGAGAAGACGTATCCGCAACTGCGCGACATGAATCTCCGGGACTACAAGGTCCGCATCCTGGAGGGCAGCACCGGCGCCGGTTCCCGCACGCGCGTGCTGATCGAGAGCGGTGACGGCAAACGCATCTGGGGCACCGTCGGCGTCAGTGACAACATCATCGACGCGAGCTGGGAAGCCCTGCGCGATGCGGTGGAGTACAAGCTGTCGCTGGGCTGAAGGACGATTGTTCGTCCTGGGAGCGCGGACGCCCTCGTCCGCCACTCTTTTTATGCGGACGGGGACGTCCGCGCTCCCGGGAAGGAAGCCTATTTCGTCCGCCCCGCCATCTGCGCGATGAGCGCGGCGAGGAAGGCGTGATTGCGACCGAGTCCGGCGAGCGCGGATTGCGCGGTGGCGGTGAGCTCGGCGGCCATCCGGCGCGAGGCGTCCAGGCCGTGCAGTTTCACGTAGGTCGTCTTGTCCGCCCGGGCGTCCTTGCCGGCGGTCTTGCCGAGCGTCGCGCTGTCGGACGTGGCATCGAGGACATCGTCGATGATCTGAAACGCGAGGCCGAGCGAGCGGCCGCAGTGGCGCAGCGCGGGCAGCGCGTCCTCCGGTGCACCGCCGACCCGTCCACCCATGACCAGCGCGGCTTCGATCATGGCCGCGGTCTTGTTGAGGTGGATGAACTCCAGTTCGTCGGGCGTGGCATCCGCCTTCTTCTCGGCCAGCAGGTCCTCCATCTGGCCGCCGATCAGGCGCCGGCTGCCCGCGGCGTCGGCCAATTCCCTTACCAGGGCCTGGGCCAGCGCGGGCCGGCCCGCGTAAGCGGTGGCGAGAAGGGAAAAGGCGTGGGTGAGCAGCGCGTCCCCCGCGAGCAGGGCCGTGGCCTCGTCGAAGGCCTTGTGCGCGGTCGGGCGCCCGCGCCGCAGGTCGTCGTTGTCCATGCACGGCAGGTCGTCATGGATCAGCGAATACGTGTGAACGCACTCGATCGCCACGGCCGCGGGCACCGGGTCGGCGGCGGGGTCATAGGCCGCCGTGGTGGCGAACAGCTCCGCCGCGGACAACACCAGCACCGGCCGCAGGCGCTTGCCGCCCGCCTCCAGCGAGTAGCGCATGGCGGAGTGGAGCCGGGCGGGGCGCGTGCCGGCGGCGGGCACATGCCGGTCCAGGCCGTGTTCCACACGGGCGATCTGACGCTTGAGTTCGGCCGGAAAGTCCATTCCGGGAGCCAGTAGCGCGGCGTTGGCGCGGGCCAGCAAAGAAAAAATTTGCGAAGAATGCCCGATTGCACTCCGCACTCGCCAATCCGGGACGCGGTTCCCATAAACCGACCCGTTTCCCGATATGCCGACTTACGAGTACGCCTGCCAGAAATGTGGACATCAATTCGAGCAGTTTCAGTCGATGCGCGACGAACCGCTGAAAAAATGCCCCCAATGCAAGAAGCCGGCGCTCAAACGACTGGTCGGCGGCGGCGCCGGGCTGATTTTCAAGGGCACCGGCTTCTACATCACCGACTACAAGAACAAGGGCGCGGGCAAGAAGGACGGGGGCGAGAGCAAGCCCAGCGACTCCAAGCCCGCGGAATCGAAACCGGCGGCCGGCAAGTCCGACCCCGCCAAGAAATGACCTCCTTATGAGCGCCAAACTCAAGCGTACCGCGTATGGCCCCGGCTGGATCGAAGTGATCCTCGGTGCGTTGCTCAGCGTGATTCTCGGACTGGTCGTGGGCGCGGCGCTGCTGGTCGCACGTCCGGTCGTCACCGCCAAGGACACGCCGAAGGAAGCCGAGCGCGATCCGAAGGCCGTGTACTACGTCCAGGGCGCCCGCGATCCGTCCAAGAGCCGGTCGGCGCTCGCCAAGCGCAAGGCCTTCGGCGAAGGGCAGTCAGTGACGCTGGCCGAGGACGAGCTGAATGCGCTGGCGGCCCTGTCGCCCAACGTCCTTGCGAGTCCGGGCGCCGAGAGTCCGCCGCCGGCCGCGAAGAAGGCGGACGGGCCCAAGCCGGCGGAGAGCGCCGCGCCGACGGTTTCGGCCGGGGTATTGAATTTCCGGATGCGGGACGGGAAGCTTCAGGTCTCGGCCCCCGTGACGCTGAACGTGCTGGGCGTCGCCGTGAAGGTCATCATGCAGGCCAACGGAACCTTCGTGAAGGAGGCCAACGGCTTCGTGTTCGAACCGGAGACGATCCATCTCGGCTCGCTGCCGCTGCACCGGCTGCCCATGGCGTCGGGCTTCGCGCAGGACAAGCTGCTTTCCACCCTGACCGTCCCCGACGACATCGCCGCGTCGTGGGCGAAGCTCGCGAGCGTATCCGTCGAGGGCAATACGCTGAAACTCACGCTGCCGTGACCCCGGGGCCGCGACGACGGCCCGGCCCGGCTACTTCGGCCACGAGCGCACTCCGGTGAGACTGGTTGCCGTCTGCTTGGTCGCCGCGCTGGCCGCGGTCCGGTGCATCGCCGCCGAGCCCGCGGTGGTGATGATGCAGAGCGCCCCCGGCCGCTTCGAGGTCGCCGCGCTCGATCCCACCGGCGCGCACGCGATCGTGGCGGAGGCCGAGGAGGCCTGGCGTGTGCTCGCCGGCCCGCTGGGGCTGCCGGGCGCGTTTCTATCCCCGGTCTACGTGCGCGTGGAGCCCGAGCCGGCCCTCGTGGATCGCCGGCCGGCGGGCCCGCCGTTCCGTGTGGCCGTCGAGGCGGGCGGACTTGTTTCCGTGCGCCTCCGCCACGATGCGCTCGCTCCGGTCAACGTGCGTCGCGCCCTCATCCAGGGCCTGCTGCTGCGCGTCGCCGTCGCGCGGCACGGCGTCACGCCGCACCTCACCGCCCCGCTCTGGCTGGAACTGGGCTGTCTCGGGTGGTGGCGGACCCGCGCGGACGGCGCCCAGCTCGACGCCCTGAAGCAGGCGGCCGCGCGCCAGCCGCCGCCGGCGATTGGCGCGCTGCTGCTCTGGCAGCGGGGCGGCGAGGAATCCGGCGCCTGGAGCGAGGCCGCGACCTGGCTGCTGACCTTCCTGCAGGCCGAGTCCGGGGCGGGTCAGGAGTGGCCGACGCTGCTCGCGCGCCTGCTGGCGGGAGACGATCCGCTGATCGCCCTGGTGCAGACCTATCCGGGCCGGTATCGCGATCCGGTCGACCGCGAACTGTGGTGGCAGACTGGATACCACCAGGCGCGCCGGGGGCGCACGCTCCCGGTCCTCGAGGCGGCCGAGTCGCGGCTGCAACTCGGCGCCCTCGCGCGTTTCGTGGCGGCGGGAGCCGGCGAAAACACCGACCGCGTCGTGCCGGTGCGCGAGCTGATGGCGCGGGTGGGCGAGCCCCTGGTCGGCGTGGAGGTCGCGCGGCGGGCGGAACAACTCGCGCGGCTGGTGCCATCGCTGCATCCGTTCTATCGCAATGCGGGCCTGTCCCTCGCGGACGTGCTCGCGGCCCGCGCCGTGAAGCCGGCGCGGCTGGCCGAGCTGTGCACGACGTTCGAGGAAGACTGGCGCAACGCCGCCGAGCTGGAGCAGGCGACGGCGGCGGCGCTCGATCGCCTGGAAGCGCGCTAGCGCTCGAGCTGCGCCAGGGTGGAAGCACGTGCCCCACGGGGCGAAGAGGCCGCGGAGATCCGGCCGGGAAACCGAGGCTGGAATCCGAACCAGTCGCCGGCTAGAGCTTCCCGGCCACGGTCCCTGGCTTTCGGTCCGCGGCCACCTCATCTTATGCATCGCTTCTCCCGGGTCATTGGTGCGTCGCTCCTGCTGGCGATGCTGTTGGTCCTCCCTTCTTCGCTCGGCGCGGGCTCTGCGCCCGTGCGCGCGACGCAAGGGCTCGTCGTTTCGCAGAGCGACCTCGCGTCGGACGTGGGCTTCGCGGTCATCCAGGGCGGCGGCAACGCGATCGACGCGGCGGTGGCCACCGCCTTTGCGCTTGCCGTCACGCATCCGACGGCCGGCAACATCGGCGGCGGCGGTTTCCTCGTCTACCGGCCGGAGACCGGCGAGCCGGTGGCCTACGATTTTCGTGAAACCGCCCCGGCGGGGTCGCATCCCGAAATGTGGTTGAAGAACGGCGTCTACGACCGGGAGCTTCACCACAACAGCCACCGGGCGGTCGGCGTGCCCGGGTCGGTCGCCGGATTGCACCTGGCGTGGAAGGAACACGGCTCGAAGCCCTGGGCGGAACTCGTGGCGCCGGCGGTGAAGCTGGCGCGGGACGGCTTTGAAGTCTCCTACGCGCTCGCCCGGTCGCTCGAGGGCCAGATCCCGATTTTCAAGAAATACCCGGCTTCGCTGGCGCAATTCACGAAGAGTGGCGTGCCCTACCAGGCCGGAGATATTTTGCGGCAGCCGGATCTCGCCCGGACGCTCGAGCGGATCGCGACGCAG
Organism: Opitutaceae bacterium; assembly: GCA_016793535.1. Taxonomy (GTDB): domain Bacteria; phylum Verrucomicrobiota; class Verrucomicrobiia; order Opitutales; family Opitutaceae; genus ER46. The sequence goes on from JAEUHA010000678.1 coordinate 9,417, forward strand.
GGCCCGGCGGGATTCTACGACGGCGAAGTCGCGTTGCTGCTGGAAAAGGAGATGCTCGCGCATGGCGGCCTGATCACGCGCGCCGACCTCAAGGCCTACCAGGCAAAGAAGCGGGCGGTGATCCGCGGCACCTATCGCGGCTATGATGTCTTCAGCATGCCGCCGCCGAGTTCCGGCGGCATCGCGCTCGTGCAGATGCTCAATGTGCTCGAAGGCTGGGATCTAAAGTCGAACGGCTACGGGGCGGCACAGAACATCCACCTGATGGCGGAGACCATGCGCCGGGCGTTTGCGGATCGGGCACGTTACCTCGGCGATCCGGACTTCGTGCGCGATCTGCCCGTGGCGCGGCTCACGTCGAAGGACTACGCGGCGGCGCTGCGCCGGACGATCAATCCGAACCGCGCCTCGCCCTCGACGCCGACCACGTTCACCTGGCCCGCCGAGTCGCAGGAGACGACGCACCTCTCGGTGGTCGACGCGCGGCGGAACGCCGTCGCGCTCACCACCACGCTCGAAGCCGGATACGGTTCCCGGATCGTCGCGCCCGGCACCGGTTTCCTTCTCAACAATGAAATGGGCGACTTCAATGCCGGTCCTGGTTTGACGGATACGCAGGGTCTGATCGGCACCGAGCCGAACCTCGCCGCGCCCGGCAAGCGCATGCTCTCGAGCATGACACCCACCATCCTCACCAAGGACGGAAAGCTCTTCATGGTGACCGGATCGCCCGGCGGCCGCACGATCATCAACACCGTTCTGATGACCATCCTCAACGTCGTCGACTTCGGCATGAACGCGCAGGAGGCTGTCGACGGCGGCCGGATTCATCACCAGTGGCTGCTGGATCGTCTGAACGTGGA
>JAEUHA010000685.1 GCA_016793535.1 Opitutaceae bacterium
CGCTACGATGACCGCTCGTTCTGCGCGCCCGGCAACGCCTACAAGGTGACCGCGATCTATTTTGACGGCAGGAAGTCGGAGTCTGGCGTCGTGAGCGATCCGTTTTCCGTCCAGCCCACTCCATTGTCGGTGGTCCGGGCGGTCCAGAGCGGTCCGCTCGAAGTGACGGTCACCTGGGTCGCGGAAGTCGACGAGGCCGGCGACCCGCAGCTCGGACACACCTACCGGCGCTACCTCATCAAGGGGCCGAGCCTGCCTCCGGAAGGCCGGCTGATCGATCCACCGATCACCCGCGAGTGGTTCCGGCTGCCCAATGCGCAGATGAAATATGGTCCGGTCTCGGGCTCGGAGCAGCGGCGGGTGGTTCTCACGGGCGTCCCGCTAGGGCGGCACGAGGTGCGGGTTTTCACCGATTACGGTCTGGGCAACGTGAATCTCATCTCGCCGCAGGCCGCGGTCGCGGCGGTCGAGGTGCAGCGCTGGGATGGAGCGGCTGCCTCTGGGGCAACCTTGCCCGGCCCCGTGGCGCCAGCGACCCGAAAGGGGCCCGCGCCGGTCGGCGGGCCCGGACCCGCGACGGGGGCGACGAAAACGGAGGTGCCGCCTGCGTCCGACCGCCCGGCGACCTTGCGGACAGCGGCACCCGGGCCGGCGCCGGTCAATTTCAGGGTGGAGCCTTTGCCTCCCGCCCAGGCGGGCCACGTCTTTCGCTGGCAGACGGTGGGTGACTACCAGAGCCGGTCGATCTACCGGCGCGACGGCGACCAGTGGATTTTCATGATCGGTGATCCCAATGACGCGTCGCAGGTCTGGAACCCCAGTCCCACCTGGGAGGATACGCTGGTGCTCCCGGATCGCTGGGTGATCCCAGGCACGGTCTTCAAGCTCGAGATCCGCTTCAAGGATGGCCGGCGCAGCGAAGCGGAGCTGACGTACGCCAACCCGCCGCAGCCGGTAATGCCGGTGGTCTTCAACCTGCGGGCGGAACAAACCGGGCACCGGCGCGTGCGGGTGAGCTGGACGCGTCGGCCGCCGTACAGTGGGCGGGCAAATGAGGCGTTGGCGCTGGAGAGCCCGGGCCTGCCGGGGGGGGCGGCGTATTCCGAGGTAAGCGAGGGCGTCGCCGACCAGTGGATGGACATCCACAACGTCCCCGAGGGACGCCACACGTTCAAGATCGGGCTGCAGGAAATTTGGGGCAAGCTGCTGCCCGGTGCGGCGCACACCACGATCGACGTCAGGCCGGTCGGCGACCGGGTGCGCGTCGTGCTGCTTGGCTTTCGCGTCGGCCGGAAGACGACCGACGACGACGTCCTCGATGGCGACGGCCGGGGAGATGAAGTTTACTTCACGTCCTACCAGGCGAGCGTGCCGGTCGCGGCGGGCGCCCTGAATGTCGCGCCGCTGGGTTTCGTCGAGTCGGTCGTGATCGGGGACACGAACAACTTTCCCTCGCGCCAGCGCGGCGGCACCGCCGGCCCGACCGGCGGAATCCGCTCGGGCGACGCGGTGCCCTCAGCGGCGGCCCTGGCGCCCCAGCCCGGCCTCACGCCGACCCGGGACCGGCTTCCACTTCTGCTGTGGGAGGGGACACTGGATCGCCGGCTGTCCGCCAAGGTCATCGGTCTCACGGGTTGGGAATGGGACCCCTCGCCCGCGGTCGCCCTGTCGGGGGTGGGTGCGACCTGGCGCGATTTTTGGGCGCTCGGCTCCACGATGGACGTGATGCGCGACGCCGCGCGAGTGGCGACCAACTTTCCCACCAACGGCGTTCGCTACCAGCCGCTGGCCCCGGTGGGGGCGCTCCACCGCTACGAGGGGACTTTCACGCGTGGCGGGACGCGTCCGCTGGGCGGCCTGCGGTCCGGCCCGCAAACCTGGGAGTGCGTGGCCCAAGGCATCGTGCTCACCTTGGAAAACGTCGAGCATCTGCTGGGCGCCAGCGCCGCCGCGATCGTGGAAGCGCCGCTCGGGATGCAACGCCGGCCGGACGGCCGGCAGGTGGACGCAGGAGAGCGCGACGAGTCGGAGTACACTGCCATCCTGCAAGTCGAGCGGCTGCCGATGCGGCCGGAGGAGATCGGTCGTGCGGCCGGGCCGTGGGTCGTCGAACGCCATCGCCCGGCCGGGGCGGTCAACGAACGAAACATCATGACCCCGCTCGAGGCGGCCGGCGCCCGGAGGGGCGAGAAGCTGGGCAAGTAGTCGAAATCGCCTTACCTGCCCGCCCGGCGAAGCCACGTCACACCGACGAACAGCAGCAGCGCACCGATGGCGCCGAAGATGGCGCCGACGATCTTGAACGTGAGGATGCCGCTGCGCGCCGCCGCGAGGTAGGCCGCGGCGTCGCCGCCGAACAGCACCGTGGCTGCGACCGTGGGGGGCGTGCCCGGCCGGCCGCCGCTGGCAACGACGCGGCCCTCGACCGTGACGAGGTCGCCGGCCTTGAAACCGAGGAAACGCTCGGTGCTTTCGAACAGCGAGTGGCTGCGTGGCACGACGTCGGTGCGGTGTACGTGGGGCCACTGTTCCAGCCGGTACTCCTGGTCGGCGAGCTCGATCGTCGTGCCGCCGCCTGCGATCGCCAGCCGCGGACGCACGGTGCCGGTGCGCAGCCACTCTTCCTTGCCCTTGCCGGCCCCTTCGCTCTGGACCCGGAGGAAGCGTTCGCGATGAAAAGCGACGAAGCCCTCCGGGCCGGCCGGTTCGCGGGCGACAAGCCGGCCCTCGAGCAGCACGACGGTATCCGGTGCGGTGCTACGCAGCCCGGCCGGATCGGTGCGGGGCAGCGCCGCGACGCGGGCCGCGTTCTTGGCCGGGGCGTCGCTCAGGAGCAACCAGGCGGCGCCTGCGACCAGCAGGGCACCGGCGCCGGTGAGTAGCGTCGGCAGCCAGTTCATGGTTCAGGGTAACCGCTCAAGGTGCCGTCGGCCCCGAGCCGGACTGTGCCCTCTGAGGAAGGCACCGCGACCAGAACCGTGGGACACGACCTACCACGAGGCGGGAGCAGGGGCATGCGGCCGGTATGTCGGATTTGTGAGCGGGTGCAATCGCGCAGGCGACGCGAGGGTGCGTTTCGCCGGTTGCCGAACCGACCGGCAGCCGTTGTGCTCGGAGTCGCTTTCCTTCCTTCCCCTCGATGAAACGATTCTGGCTCCCGTTCGCCGCGCTCCTCCTCCTTGCCGGCTGCAGTCGTGATTCCTCACCGGCCTCCTCCGCTCCGTCGGCGGCGTCGGCACCCGGAGCGGCCGCGACACCCGACATGGAGGCCGACCTCGCCCGGACGCTGAAGGAGCAGGCGGATTTCTATGTCTTCAAGACCGCGGCGGAGCTGCCGGCTAACCTGCCGTGGGAGGACGGCTCGGACCTGCCGGAGTACGCCGACCTCAACGCGAAGAAGGGCGGCACGCTCACGTACTTCATGTCCGATTTCCCGCGTACGCTGCGCACGATCGGGCCGGATGCGACCGGCGGCATGCGTCCGTATCTGCTCGATTACGTGGAGCCGTACCTGGTGGAGCGCCACCCCACGATCGCCGGCCGGGGCGTGGCCGGGCTGGCGGTTCAGTTCGCGGTGTCGCTCGAGACGAAGACCGTGCACTACCGCCTCGACCCGAAGGCCCGCTGGTCGGACGGCCGGCCGATCACGACGGCCGACGTGGTGTTCAGCTTCTACTTTTATCGCAGCCCGCACCTGCGCCAGCCCTGGTACAATGATTTCTACACGAAGAACTACTCGCGCCTCGTCGTGTACGATGACCGCACGTTTGCGCTGGTGCACCCGGAGCGCAAACCCGACCTGGCGACGCGGCTGGGCAGTTTCGCCCTGTATCCGCGCCACGCGTACAAGGACTTCGGCGCGGACTGGCTCGACCGCTTCCAGTGGCGCGCGCTGCCCAAGTCCGGCCCGTACGTGATTCGCGACCAGGACATCGAGAAGGGCCGCGCCGTCACGCTCACGCGGGTGAAGGACTGGTGGGGCGAAACCCGGCGGTTCTACCGCGGTCGCTTCAACCCGGACCGCTACCGGATCGAGGTCATCCGCGACCCGGACAAGGCGGTCGAGGCCTTTGCGCGGGGCGATGTCGACATCATGCCGATCGGCGTGCCGAAGTATTGGTACGAGACGCTGCCGGCGACGCATCCGGAGATCGCGGCGGGACGGATCCTGCGCTACCAGTTCTACAACCGCGTGCCGCAGCCCGACTGGGGGCTTTGGATCAACCGCTCGAAGCCGCACCTCGACAACGTCAACGTCCGGCTCGGCCTGCAGCACGCCGCGAACTTCGACCTGGTGTGCGCGCAGTATTTTCGCGGCGACTCCGTGCGGCCGCAGACCCGCTCCGACGGCTACGGCTGGCGGATGCACCCGACGATCGGCCCGCGGGCGTTCGATCCGGTGAAGGCCCGCGCGTACTTTGGCCAGGCCGGTTTCACGCAGGCCGGGGCGGACGGGGTTCTGACCAACGCGGCCGGCCAGCGCCTGTCGTTCACGATCACGACGCCGCGCCAGGAACTGCGCGACATGCTGCCGATCCTGAAGCAGGAGGCGCTCAAGGCCGGGCTGGAATTCAACCTCGAGGTTCTCGATCGCACGACCGGATTCAAGAAGGTCCAGGAGAAGAACCATGAGATCGCGATCGTTGCGCTCAGCCGCACGGTCGAACTCTACCCGCGCTACTGGGAACTCTATCACGGCTCCAACGCGTACGCCGATGCGTACACGAAGGACGGCCAGCTCACCCCGGTGGCCACGGGCAGCATCCCGAACCCGAATCCGAAACAGGTCCGCGTCCAGAGCAACAACATGACCATGACGTTCCTGCCGGAACTCGACCTCCTGATCGAGGCATACGACCGGGCGGAGACGTTGGAGGAGATCAAGGCGCTCGCGGTGAAGATCGAAGAAATCATTCATGCCGACGCCGCCTGGGTGAACGGCTGGCAGACGCCTTTTTACCGGGGAGCGTACTGGCGCTACGTCAAGTGGCCGGAGGGCTTCAATCCGATGCTCAGCCGGAACATGGAGGAGTTCTTCGTGCACTGGATCGACGCCGATGAAAAGAAGGCCGTCGCCGAGTCCCGCCGCTCCGGCCGCACCTGGCCCGCCGAGCTGAAGGTCTTCGACCAGTTCAAGGAGAAGTGAGGGGTGGAAAGCGGAGCCACGTGTCCCCGGGCGGCTATTCCCCGGCCTGCTACCGAGCGTCTTCGATTGCGCCCTTCGTTTCCGAGTGCTTCGAATGCGTCCACGCGCACGTTCCGCGCGCCCATGAGGTCACCATGAACATCTGCACTGCCTGGAAGAACGCCACCGTTGTTGCCCTGGTTTTCCTGCTGCTGCT